>NZ_JBEZWN010000109.1:0-13948 GCF_040637495.1 Streptomyces sp. NPDC029044 | reverse complement strand
TCCAGGTCGCCGTCCTGGTCCGCGATCAGCGTGTTGAGGTCGTCCGCGATGAGCGCCGGGGCGATGCCCCCGGCGGGCCTCTCCGTGGTTCCGCACGGCGCGCCAGCGGCTGGTTCAGCCCTCCTGAACCCCCGGCCGCCGCCGCTGCGACCACCACATTCCGGCCACGCCCGCCGCGAGCAGCGACGCGCCGGCCGCGCCCAGCGGCAGCAGATCACGGGCCGGGCCGGTCTTCGGCAGCTCCTTCCCTCCCGGCCCCGCCGGCTCGTTGTCGGTGCCGAGCAGCAGGGGCGTGGCCGGAGCGTTCGGCGACGGGTTGCTCGTGCCGAACGGCACCGGGCCCTGCTGCCAGAAGGTCTTCTTCCCGTCGCCCGTCTGCACGGGCAGACAGATCTTCCCGGTCTTGCCGAGGTCGAACGTCGCGTCGACGGCGTACGACTTCGACTCACCGGCCGCGAGATTGCCGATCGGGCATGCGAATCCGCTGTTCGAGCCTTCCGGAAGTCCGTTCTCGGGTATCGCCGAACATCCCTCGACAGCCTTGACGACAAGACCGTCGAAACCTACGACCAACAGCCTGATCTTCCCGCTGTCCTTGCTCCCCTCGTTCTTCACCGTGGCGGTAATCGCCGTCTTTTCCGAGCCGTTGTCGACCGAGATCTTCCCGGGCAGCAGCGTGGTGAGCTTCACCCCGGCCGGTGCCTCGTCAACTGCCTTTCCCCCCTTGCCGCTCGGCGGCCCTTCGTCCTCGGCCCCGGCTGGACCGGAAAGGATCAACACCGCCGAGAAAGATGCCATGACCAGCGATCCCGCGACCGCTGTCGAACGAAGAGAACTCATGTTCGCCCCCCCTTGCGTCCCCCTGGGCTGCGCCTGAATTCGCAGCACTGAAAGAGGTACCACAAGATTTCCCCGCACTATCCTGGTACGGCGCGAAGTGTGACCGTTGTGTTTCACTGGAGTCGGTCGCGGTGTCGTGGAGGGGGTGCAGCGGATTGCCGGGAAATGCGAACAGCGGCGGTGTTCCAGGGATATTGGTGACGGGGCGCTATCGGTTGGTCGAAAGTATCGGCCAGGGGGGAATGGGGCGGGTGTGGCGAGCCGCCGACGAAATACTCGACCGGCCGGTCGCCGTCAAGGAAATGCGGATCGACGGTCTCGACGCGGAGGACAGCGGGACCCGTCGCGAACGCACCCTGCGCGAGGCCAGGGCCACGGCCCGGATCGACCACCCCAATGTCGTACGGGTCTACGACGTGGTCGAGGAGGGCGAACGCCTCTGGATCGTCATGGAGTTGGTCGCGGGCCGCTCCCTCGAACGGATCCTCGCGGAGACGGGCCCGCTGGGCCCCGGTGAGACGGCCCGCATCGGCCTCGGTCTGGTCGCGGCGCTGCGGCAGGTGCATGAACGGGGCGTACTGCACCGCGACATCAAGCCCGGCAACGTACTCGTGGAGCACGCGGACGGGGTGGCCGGATCCGGACGCGGCAACGGCACCGGTTCCGGCCGCGGAGGGCGGATCGTCCTCACGGACTTCGGGATCGCCGCGATCCAGGACGCCAAGGCGCTCACGATGGTCGGCATGCTGGTCGGCTCGCCCGACTACATGGCCCCCGAGCGCATCTCCGGCCGCCCCCAGGGCCCGCCGTCCGACATCTGGTCCCTGGGCGCGACCCTCTGCGCTGCGCTGGGCGGCCGCTCCCCGTTCTCCCGCGACACCACGCTCGCGACCCTGCACGCGGTCCTGTACGAGGAGCCGGAACTCCCCGCCGCCGCAGGCCCGATGCGGGACATCCTGACGTCCCTGCTGGCGAAGGAGCCGTCGGCCCGCCCGGACCTGGAGGCGCTGGAGACGACGCTGCGACCGGTGGCGTTCCCGGTCCCGACACCGACGGTTACGGTCGGGCTGGGACCGGGGGAGCCGGGGCCGGAACGGGTATGGGAGCCGGAGCCGGAACGCGTAGGGGAGTCGGGGCCGGCACGCGTAGGGAAGCCGGAGTCGGCACGCGTACGGGATTCGGGGCCGGGGCCGGAACACGTACGGGAGTCGGGGCCGGAACGCGTAGGGAAGCCGGAGCCGGAACGCGTAGGGGAGCCGGAGCCGGTGCCGGAACGAGTACGGAAGCCGGAGTCGGAACGCGTACGGGAGCCGCGGCCGGAGCTGGAGCGGACACTGGAGCCGGAGCCGGAGCCGGAGCCGGAGCCGGAGCCGGAGCCGGAGTCGACGTCCGAGGCGGGCGAGGAGTCCGCGCCACCCCCGCGGCCATCGGCCGCCCCTGATCCGGAAACCACCCTCGGGCGCAGCCAACCGGCCCCGCAGCAGCGGCAGTCGCAGCCGCGGGCACCGCTGCCCACGCCCCCGCAGGAATCACCGACCCCCGCCTACCTCCCGGCACCCCGCGACCCCCGCCGGCCCGCCCCCGCCCCGGGCCCGCGCCACCACCCCGCACACACCACACCCACGGAGACGCCCGCGAAGCCCCGGGGCCCGGTTTCCCTCACCCGCGCCCAGGCGGAGACCGAGCGCCGCCCCCTCCCCGCACCCACACCGATGCCGCCGGGCGAACTCCCCGGCCCGGCCGTCCCGGCCGCGCCCGGCGCGCGTCCCCGCCCCGGCGGGAGCCGTCGCCGCAGGGTGCTCACCGCCGCGGCAGCCGTCCTCGCCACCGCCGGCACCGTCGCCGGCATCCTGCTGGCGACGTCAGCAGGCTCACCGGGAGACGACGGCACGCCCCGCGCCGGATCCTCCGCGTCCGCGTCCGCGCCGGCCGCCGGCGGCACCACCACCGCCCCCTCACCCACCGTCGAGGGCACCACGAGGCCGCAGACCCTGCCGCCCGGCACACACAGGGAGGCGGGCGGGTTCGCCTGGGCGACACCGGACGGCTGGCGGCGGGACGTGAAGACGGGCGCGGAGGTGCACTACACCTCCCCGGACGGCGCCCAGGAACTGGTGGGCAAGTCCTCCCTGGCCCGCGGCGACCTGCTGGAGACCTGGCAGACCTCGGAGCGCAACGCCCAGCAGGGCCAGGACTACCGCAAGATCCGCCTGGAGGAGACCACGTTCCGCGGCCACCCGGCGGTGGTCTGGGAGTACACGTTCACGCTGAAGGGCGTCCACTGGCACGCCCGCCTGCTCGGCTTCAACGTGACCGGCAAGTCGTACCAGGTGAACACGTGGTACGACGCCGGGAGCGAGCAGGAGGCACTCGCCGTCTACGAGAAGGTCAGGGACAGTTTCACGGTGCTGTAAGCGGCCGCGGGAAAAGCGAGAGGGGCCTGCGGCGCGTGCGTCAGCACGCACCACAGGCCCCTGTTCACGGCGAACGGAGAGGCGGTGGCGGCAGGATCAGCCGGCCGGCACCTCGCTGCGCTCCTCACCCTGAGCCTGCGGGGCATCGGCGGCCGGCCGGCCCCCGCGCAGTCCGTTCTTCACGAAGGCGATGACGAGCACCACCGCGGCGACGAGCAGCGACAGCAGGATGGTCCGGCGCCCGTCGTGCTCGGTGTCGGTGAGCATGTAGCCGAGGATGAACACGATCAGCGCGGCGGTCGCCCAGGTCAGGTACGGGTACAGCCACATCTTCACCACGAGCTTCTCGGGCGCCTCGGCCTTGATGATCTTCCGCATGCGCAGCTGGGAGAAGCAGATCACCAGCCACACGAACAGCGCGACCGCGCCGCTGGAGTTCACCAGGAACAGGAAGACGGAGTCCGGGAACTTGTAGTTGAAGAACACCGCGACGAAGCCGAAGGCGACGGAGGCGAGGATCGCCGTGCGCGGCACGCCGTTGGAGGTCGTGCGGGCGAAGGCCTTCGGGGCGTCGCCGCGCTGGCCGAGGGAGAAGGCCATGCGGGAGGCGGTGTACAGGCCGGAGTTCAGACAGGACAGCACCGAGGTCAGCACGATGAAGTTCATGATCTGACCGGCGTGCGCGATGCCGAGGGAGTCGAGCGCGGCGACGTAGGAGCCGTCCTTGGTGATCGCCTTGCTGTCCCACGGAAGCAGGCACACGACGACGGCGATCGAGCCGAGGTAGAAGACGGCGACACGCCAGATGATGCTGTTGGTGGCCTTGGTGACGGCCTGCCGGGGGTTCTCGGACTCACCGGCGGCCAGGGTGGCGATCTCGCTGCCCATGAAGGAGAAGACGACGAGCAGCACACCGGTGAGGATGGCGCCGGCCCCGTTGGGCAGGAAGCCGCCGTGCTCGGTGAGGTTGCTCAGCCCGGCCTGCTCACTGTCCACACCGGGCAGCAGCCCGAAGACGGCCAGCCCGCCGATGACGATGAACGCGGCGATGGCGACGACCTTGATGCCCGCGAACCAGAACTCGAACTCGCCGTAGGAGCCGACGGAGACCAGGTTGGTGGCGGTCAGCACCACCATCACGATCAGGGCCCAGCCCCACTGGGGCACGGCCGGGATCCACCCCTCCAGGATCACGGCACCGGCGGTCGCTTCGACCGCCAGCACCACGACCCAGAAGAACCAGTACAGCCAGCCGATGGAGAAACCGGCCCAGGAGCCGAGGGCCCGGTCGGCGTGTGCGGAGAAGGAACCCGAGGTCGGGTTGGCGGCCGACATCTCGCCGAGCATCCGCATCACCAGCACCACGAGCGTGCCGACGAGTGCGTACGACAGCAGGATGCCGGGCCCGGCGGTGGCGATACCGGAGCTGGACCCGACGAAGAGTCCGGCGCCGATGACACCGCCGATGGCGATCATCGAGAGATGCCGGTTCTTGAGCCCGGCCTGCAGCCCGGAGCCCTCGGCTCCGGGTTCTCCGGGGCCTCCGGGGTCGTTTCCGGTCTTGTTCAGAGTCGGCTGCGAGGTCATGGAACGGATTTCCTTTGCGCCGGGGAGCTGTACTTCCGCACGAAACGCACGAGCCGCACGAACGGGGTGTTTCGCGGCAGGGCGGTGTACGGGGGGCTCGCACGAGCGGTGTACGAGCCGGTCCAGTGAATCGGAGGCGAACGATGAGGAGAACCTTTGAATCCAGATTGTTACTTGAGGTTTTCCTGAGGTTCAGTAATGCGGCTCACATTTGCCTCGGGTTTTCATGAGCGCCACCCCGCGCGCCTTCCCCGAAACACCCGTGTCACACTCGTCCCATGCGCGTGTACCTCGGCTCGGACCATGCGGGCTACGAACTCAAGAACCACCTCGTCGAGTGGCTGAAGCAGGCGGGTCACGACCCCGTCGACTGCGGGCCGCACATCTACGACGCCCAGGACGACTACCCGCCCTTCTGCCTCCGTGCAGCGGAGCGAACGGCCGCGGACCCCGAGGCCCTCGGCGTCGTCATCGGCGGCTCGGGCAACGGCGAGCAGATCGCCGCGAACAAGGTCAAGGGCGTCCGTGCGGCCCTCGCCTGGAGCGAGGAGACGGCGTCCCTGGGCCGCCAGCACAACAACGCGAACGTCGTCGCGGTGGGCGCGCGCATGCACTCGCAGGACGAGGCGACCAAGTTCGTGGAGACGTTCCTCGGCGCGCCGTTCTCCGGTGATGAACGTCACATCCGCCGGATCGACATGCTGTCCGCCTACGAGACGACCGGCGACCTGCCCCCGATCCCGCCGCACCACCCGCAGCAGTAGCCGACCCGCTGGCCGCAGCCACCCGCCTTTTCAGAGCCGGGCTGGGCAGGAGCCACGTCGTAGGCGGACGGCCGGAGCCGTCGCCCGGGCGGGGCAGGAGCCGTGTGTTCACGCAGGCGCGACTGTTGCTCGCGGAGCGGGAGCAGCGCACCGCGGCGGGGCCGCGAGTTCTGCCGGAGTGACTTGCGCCCCGTGGCGGGGCCGCGAGTACTGCCGGAGCGTGACTTGCGCCCCGCGGCGGGGCCGCGAGTACTGCCCTGACCGGTAGCTGCGCTCCTTGGCAGGGGCGCGAGTTCTGCGCTGAGCGGTAGCTGCGCTTCCTGGCGGGGACGCGAGTTCTGCCCCGAGCGGGGGAGTTGCGCTTCCCGGCAGGGTCTGAGCCTCTGTTGGGGTCGTAGCAGACCCCGTGGGGGTCCGGGGGTGGAGCCCCCGAGAGGGGTGCAGGGGACGCAGTCCCCGCCGGGGCCCGGGGCGGAGCCCCGCGACTCCAGCCTCCTGAGGAACCGTGTCGGGTGGGTGGGCGGGAAAGCCCTGGGGCCCGGGGCAGAGCCCCGCGACCTCAGCCTTCTGACGACCGTAAGCCCGGTGGGCAGCGGCAACGATCCAAGGGAGAACCGTGCCGGAAGGCCACACCATCCACCGCCTCGCCCAGGACTACGCGACCGCCTTCCTCGGCACGAAGCCCCGCACCACCAGCCCCCAGGGCAAGTTCACCCCCGCCGCCGCCCTCCTCACCGGCACGGAACTCACCCACACCGAAGCCCACGGCAAACACCTCTTCCTCGGCTTCCGCGACACCGACTGGATCCACATCCACCTCGGCCTCTTCGGCAAGGTCACCTTCGGTCCGGCCCCGGAACCGCCCCCCACCGACACCGTCCGCCTCCGCCTCACGAACGACACCACCTATGTGGACCTCCGGGGCCCCACCACCTGCGCCCTCATCACGCCCCCGGAGAAGCAGGCGATACACGACCGCCTCGGCCCCGACCCCCTCCGTGACGACGCCGACCCGGACACCGCGTACCGCCGCATCACCCGCAGCCGTACGACGATCGCCGCGCTCCTCATGGACCAGAAGGTCATCGCCGGCGTCGGAAACGTCTACCGCGCGGAGGTCCTCTTCCGGCACCGCATCGACCCGTACCGCGCCGGCAAGGACATCACTCCCACCGAGTGGCACGCGATCTGGACCGATCTCGTCGACCTCATGCACGAGGGCGTCCGCAACAACCGCATCGACACCGTCCGCCCGGAGCACACCCCGGAGGCGATGGGCCGCCCGCCCCGCGTGGACGACCACGGCGGCGAGGTGTACGTCTACCGCAGGGCCAACCTCCCCTGCCACATCTGCGGCGGCGAGATCCGCACCGCCGATCTCGCCGCGCGCAACCTCTTCTGGTGTCCGTCCTGCCAGCGCCCCTGAGCACCCGAGCCGGTGAGACCCCCCGCCCTCAGAAGCCGTGCGGCAACCACGGAGCCACGGCGGCCCCGAACCCCAGGGAGGCCTCCGCCAGCGCCCCCCGCCGCACCTCCCGGACACGCCCCGCCGTCCCCAGCGAGGCCAGCGACACACCCCCGAGGTACGCGGCCCCCAACTCCCGTACGGACAGCGCCAGGTCCGCCGCATCCGCCGTACGCTCGCAGGACGCGCCCTTCGCATCCCCGCTGAGCCGCCAACGCCCGGAGTTCCAGGGGCAGAACGCGTCCTCCACCTCGAACACCACGTCCACCGGCGTCTGATAGGTCCGCGCCTCCAGCGCGGCCCCCAGGTCCACCGGCCGCAGGTACAGCGAATCCAGCAGCCGCGGCCGGCACCGCCGGATGTCGGACACCCAGTGCCGCCACGCGTCGTCCACCGGCCGGCCCCGCCCCCGCAGCACCAGCGACGACGTCAGGTCGATGCCGAACAGGAACCGCCACAGCGCCGCGTCCGCCGCGGGGTCCAGCGCGGCCGAGTTCTCCAGGATCACCGAGCCGTTGGGGCCGGCGGCCTCCCAGTCCGGTTTGACGCGGTACCGCGCGTACCCGACCGTCTCGCCGTCCCGCTCGGCGAGGACGCACTGCAACGGAGACGCTCCTCCCCGGTCGCTCTCCGGATCGAGCACCTCCAGCCGCTCCCAGCCGGGCTGCCGGGCCAGCATCCCGGGCCGCGAGGGGACCAGCCGGGCGTACAACGCCTCGCACACGTCGAGCACATCGGCGGGAACGGCGTAGCGCACGCGCACGTCATCCGTGCCCGCGGGCAGGGAGGTGAGCCGTACCCGGGTCGTGTCGATCTCGGCCGTCAACTGGAAGGTGGCCGCCCCGTATCCGAACCGGCCGTAGATCGCCGGTTCGGACGCCGTGAGCACGGCCAGCGGCTCACCCGAGGCCCGGACGTCGTCCAGTTGCCGCCGCATCATCGACGTCAGCACCCCGCGCCGGCGATGGGTGGCGGCCACGCTGACCATGGTGACGCCCGCGGCCGGTACCGAGGCGCCGCCCGGCACCGTGAGCCGGAAGCCGAACGCCCCGGCCGTCCCCACGCACTCGTCCCCGTCCCAGGCGGCCAGCGAACGGTCGACCTCGGTCAGCGAGTTCCACAACTCCCGCTCCTCGGTGGACTCCGGCACCCCGCCGAAGCCCCGGATCAGGGTGTCGTACCACTTGTCCCATTCATCCCGCCGAAGTACCCGGAGGTCGGCCGCGGAACCGGTCGCGTCAGTCGCCATGGACCATGCCTACCAGGGCGATGCGGGACGAGCGAGGGAATTTCTCCCGGGTGGCGGCACAGCGGCGCACCGTGAAGTTCACTGTGAAGTCGGCCCTCGGACGGGGGACAAGTGGGACCTCCCGTGCCAAGCGGCTGGTCCGATGGATAGGGTCCCGAACTAATGGCAGAAGGACGAGAGCGGCGCGCGGAAGCCGAGACGTTCACGGCCCGGTTGAAGAAGCAGTGGCACCGGGTCCGCGTCGGCGTGCGCCGAGCCGCCGTGGACTACTTCCGCGGCAACGGCTCGGACTGGATCGCCCTGGTCGGTCTGCTCCTGACCGTCCCGCTGATCGCGGCTGCGACCCTGGCGAACTCGGTGTGGTTCTCACCGGCCGCGCTGGTGCTGCCCGTCGTCGTGGGCGGGCTGCTGCTGCGCCCGGCGAGCCTGCTCGGCCTCTACGCGGCCGCGGCCACCGCGCTGATCGTGGAATCGGTGCAGCTCGGCCCGTACACGGAGGGCCCGTCGCGGGTCACCCCGGGCGTCGTGCTCGTGGTCGCGGCCTGCGGCTTCTTCGGGCTGCTCCTCGCCCAGTTCCGCAGCCGGGTCGGTGTGCCCTGGCGGCGCGGCGGCACCATGCTCTTCGACCTGCGGGAACGCATCCGGGTGCAGAGCAAGCTGCCCGACCTGCCGGGCGGCTGGCACCGGGAGATGGCCCTGCGCCCGGCGGGCGGTCAGTCGTTCTCGGGCGACTTCGTGGTGGCGGCCCGTACCAACGGCGGCCGCACGCTCGAAGTCGTCCTCACCGACGTGTCCGGCAAGGGCATGGACGCGGGCTCCCGCGCCCTGTTGCTGTCCGGCGCGTTCGGCGGCCTGCTCGGCTCCCTCCCGCCGCACGCTTTCCTCCCGGCCGCCAACGGCTACCTCCTGCGCCAGGACTGGGACGAGGGCTTCGCCACCTCCATCCACCTGGTCCTCGACCTGGACTCCGGTGACTACGAGCTCTACTCCGCGGGCCACCCGCCGGGCCTCCAGCTCAGCGCCGGCACCGGCCGCTGGGAGGAGAAGGCGGCCGAGGGCCCGCTCCTCGGGGTCTACGACGGCGCCCAGTTCGACCCGGTGAAGGGTTCGCTGCGGCCGGGCGACGTGCTCATGCTGTTCACGGACGGCCTGGTGGAGACCGCCGACCGCGACATCGTCGAGGGCATCGACCGCCTCACCGGCGAGGCCGACCGCTATGTGGCCGGCGGCTTCCACGGTGCCGCCTGGCATCTCATCGAGGCGGTAGCCAAGGACGTCAACGACGACCGGGCCCTGCTGCTGATCTGCCGCGACGGACCGACGGCGGCCACCCCGCGCTGAGATGGGGTTCTCCCCAGGGCCGACCGGGCGGTCATCCACCAGGTGCGGCCTGGGTTCTTCCCAGGGCCGGCCGGGCGGTCGTCCACATGGTGCGGCCTGGGTTCTCCCCAGGGCCGACCGGGCGGTCGTCCACATGGTGCGGCCGCACCCCGGGTCCGTACGTTCGAGACACACCGGCGCACCGGTGCGGACGACTCGAACACCGTCATGGCGGCCGTCCTCGGCGGCTTCGCGGCGGTCGCCGCCGTCAACACGCTGGTGATGACGGTCCTCGACCGCCGGGGCGAACGCGGCACGCTCCGCCTGCTGGGTTCCACCCGCCGCCAGGTGCTGCGCACGGTCCGCTGCGAAGCGCTCCTGGCCGCCGTCGCGGGCATCGCGCTCGGCACGGCGATCCCCCCGGCCACGCCGGTGCCGATGACGAGGGGCCTGACGGGCCGGGGGCCGTACGTCCCGCCGCTCGTGTACGGCTCGTCCGCCGCCGCGATCCTCGTCCCAGGCCTGGCCGCGGTCACCTTGCCGGCCCGGGCGGCGCTGCGCTGGGAGACACTGGAGCAGTGACCGAGACATCCCGTATGACCCTGGCCCAGGTCGAGGCCACCGCCCGCGCCGCGCACACCGGCCAGAGAGACAAGGCGGGACGGCCCTACGCCGAACACCTCCGGGCCGTGGCGGAGGGCGTACGGGCGCGGGGCGGCGACGAGGAGCAGATCGCGGCCGCCTGGCTGCACGACGCCGTCGAGGACGACGCCCTGACCGACCGGTGGCTGCGCGAGGCCGCGCTGAGCAGCCGTACGAAGGACATCGTCCTCGCGGTCACCAAACGGGCGGGGGAGCCGCCGGAGGCGTACGCCGCGCGGATCCTCGCCACGCCCGGGGCGCTGCTGGTGAAGGAGTCGGACCTGGCGCACAACGCTGACCCGGCCCGCCTCGCGGTCCTCGACGAGGCGACCCGCAAACGACTGACCGAGAAGTACGCACGGATGCGCGCACTTCTCGGTCTCGTGGGGTGAATCCCGCTGTGCGGGTCAGGCGTTGACCTTCTCGCGCTCACGCTCGCGCCGTTCGCCGCTCTGGCGTTCGCGGGCGAGTTGGGCGGCGTCCTTCTTGAAGGCCCAGTCCATCTTCGGCTCCATCGCGAACCGGAACGTGCGCTGCACCGGCTTGGTGCACAGCACGGTCACGACGGCGGCCGCGAGGACGGTCACGAAAATCTCACCGGCCGGCCGGTGCAGCCAGGACGCCTCGAACCAGCCCTGGTAGTCGCCGGCCTTCACCAGGAAGCCGTGCAGCAGGTAGCCGTAGAGCGTGCCGGCGCCGAGGGCGGTGAACCACATGTGGCGGCGGGGCACCCAGGCGAAGAAGCAGGCGGTCAGCACCAGGGAGCAGCCGAACATCGCGAGGACCATGACCGGGCCGGTCCACCACGGGGCGCCCAGCTCCTGAGCGGCGTCACGGTGGTAGAACCACGCGGTGTTCATGCGCGGCACCGCCCACCAGCTGAAGGCCAGGGCGACGGCGAACACCGGCACCGAGGCGATCCGCACCGAACGGCGGCGCACCATGTGGAAGTGCTCGGGCTTCATGACCAGGCCCAGCACGAAGAACGGCAGGAACTGCAGGACGCGCTGCAGATCCAGGTCGTCACCGATCTCCGGGGTGACGGTCGCCAGCATGGCGAGACCCAGCGCGAGCGGTAGCGGCCAGCGCACCAGATTCCAGATGGGGGTGGTCAGACGCCAGATGAACAGCGCGACCAGGAACCAGGTCAGGTACCAGGGATCGAGGAGGCTGATCTCCTGGTGCGGGTCGTTGTCGATGACCCGCTTGAAGAGCGGATAGGCCGTCTCGAAGATGATGTACGGCACGGCCACGCCGGTGATCAGGCGCTTCAGCCGGTCGGGCCGCATGTCGAAACTGCGGGAGAAGTAGCCGGAGATGAGGATGAACGCCGGCATGTGGAACGCGTAGACGACCTGGTACGCCGCCTCCAGTATCCGGCTGTCACCCTTGAGCGGCTCCCAGGCGTGGCCCATGGCCACCAGCACGATCGCGAGGTACTTCGCGTTGTCGAAGAACGCGTCGCGCTGCTTGCCGTTCTGCTTCTTCTGCGTGCTGTGCGGCGAGCGCGGGCTCGGCACTCCGTCGGCCGGTGACTGTGCCGGGGGAAGTGGCGCCCTGCGGTCGCCGTTCGGTCGCAGCGAGTTCGTCACAGACCCTCCCACCAGGAGCTCGGGGAGACGATCCGGGACCTCGCTGCGCGTGCGGGGGACGAGGCAGCGTGGAACATCTGAGGCACCCTAGCGTTCCCAACAGCTATTCGTAAAACGCCGGAAGTGATTCCTGGCTATTCGCTGCGGGTACCCCGGATTACGGGTAGTTGACGTCACTGTCGGAGTGATGGCCGACACATCCGCCGATGGCGGATCGCGTGCACCGCCTAGGCCCTGATTGTCATGACACTTCCGGACTAAGTGACGCATAAGACCAGCAGGCGACTCCAGCGGAATGTCCGCTTCAGTCGTCTTCCGGCCCCGGTTCGAACGGCTGTTGAGAGGCTTGTGGCAGCAATTCGAATTAGCTGCGAACGCGTTGTGTGGAGACGGAAACGATACGGTCGAATTCCCTGTGCGGGTGGCTGGTCGAATTGTCGTGCGACTCCTCGGCGTTGAGACCTTGCACACAAACGTCCCCGAGCGGGTGGATGCGACACGTGTGTGGTCGATGCGTCACCGGCCGCATAGCCCGGCCGTGTTGGTGGCACGATGGTTCTGGCGGGGGTGCGCGGGGTCGCGTCCCCGGGCCGGGAGAGCGGACCGACCGAGGGTGTGTGATCAGTTGTGGCCATTTCACTGTCTGTGGTGCTGCTGTTGGCGATCATCCTTGTGGTGTTGCTGAGAGGGGGATCCATCAAGGCAGGGCCGGCGATCGTGGCGATCCTCTTCGGCTTCTTCCTCGCCTCGACGGGCATGGCCCCGTCCATCAACCGGTTCCTCAACTCGATAGCGGAGACCATCAACTCCATCAGCTTCTGACCGGGCCGCCGACGCCTCCCCCCGTGCCCCGCGCCGAGGGCCCGGCGCAGGGGCGGTTACGCTCGCCCCGACCACAGGACGGTGCGTGACGGGGGGAACGTACAGGGATGGCGCTGCGCGATTCCGACCCGGCGGAGGTGGGCGGCTACCGCACCGAGGACCGCCTCGGATCCGGCGGCATGGGCGTGGTCTACCTGGCCCGCTCCGCCTCCGGCCGGCGCCTCGCGATCAAGGTCGTGCACAGCCAGTACGCCGACGACGACGAGTTCCGCACCCGTTTCCGCCGCGAGGTCGCCGCCGCCCGCCGGGTCAGCGGCGCCTTCACCGCCCCCGTCGTGGACGCCGACGCCCCGCACCCCTGGATGGCCACGCTCTACATCCCGGGCGCCGACCTCGGCACGCACGTCCGTGAGCACGGCCCGCTCCCGCTGCCCCGCCTGCGGGGCCTGGCCGCCGGCCTCGCCGAGGCCCTGCGCGACATCCACCGCGCCGGAGTCGTCCACCGGGACCTGAAGCCGGCCAACGTGATGCTCGCCGAGGACGGCCCCCGCGTCATCGACTTCGGCATCTCCCGCGCCGCCGAGTTCGCCGCCTCCGACGTCCTCACCCAGACCGGCCGCGGTGGGGGTACCGCCCGCTCGAGCGAAGTCGAGAGTGGGGGAGGGCACCCCGCCCTTCATGTCCCCGGAGCAGTTCGCCTCCCCGCAGGACGTCGGCCCGGCCGCCGACATGTTCTCCCTCGGCTCGGTCCTCACCCACGCCGCCACCTGCCGCGGGCCGTTCGACAGCCCGAGCCCCTACGCAACGGCCCTGCGGGTCGTCGAGGGCGAACCGGACCTCACCGGCGTCCCCGCCGAACTGCTCCCCTTCATCCGCCTCTGCCTGGAGAAGCACCCGAAGGACCGCCCCGCCGCGGACGAACTGTTCACACTGCTCCGCGAGGGCGGCACCCCCGGGGGCCCGGTCCTGGCGCCCGGCACCCGCGCACCGCGCCCGGTGCGTCCCTGGCCGGGTGCCCGGCCGACCGAGCCGGCCGGCACGGCGTGGCCCGACGCGGCCCGCACCGAGCGGAGCGAAACGCCCCACGCGCCCCCCGCCGAGGCGGACGGCGGACCGGACGCCGGGCGGGGCCGGGGGCGGGGCCCCCGGCCCCCCACAACAACCCCGGAACAGCACCGCCCCCCCCCGGACCAGGGCGTCACCGCCCGCCAGCGCGTCCCGGCCCGCGCCAGGACCAACGCCGGACCCGTCGA
>NZ_JBEZWN010000108.1:0-15144 GCF_040637495.1 Streptomyces sp. NPDC029044 | reverse complement strand
ACCCTGTTCGGCTGCACGATGGCCCCGGGCTTCACCTTCGCGGGCTACGAACACGGAGAGCCGTGCCCGCGCGTTCCCGCCGGAGCTGAGCGCCGCCGCACCGACACCCACGAGACGCCGAGGTCCCCCATGCGCACGGCATGGGGGACCTCTCACGTCGCACCGTGGGTCAGGCGTCCTTCGGCCCGGCCTGCTGCACCACCTCGAAGGACCACAGCGTCGAGCCGCTCGCCGCCGGCTTCGGCCGCTCGCCGCCCTCGCCGCCGCCCTGGTGGGCGGACTTCATGGGCCCCTCCATCCAGGCCTGGAACGACTCCTCGTCACGCCACCGGGTGTAGACGAGGTAGGTGTCGGTGCCCTCCACCGGGCGCAGCAGCTCGAACCACTCGAACCCGTCGGAGTTCTCCACGGCGTGCGCACGGGAGGCGAACCGCTTCTCCAGCGTCTCCCGCTGCTCGGCGGGCACGGTCAGCACGTTGATCTTGACTACGCTCATGGGCCCCATCTTGCCCGATGGCGGATCTGCGCAGGTTGAGCCCCCGCCTCTCCAATGTTTTGAACGCGTTCAAATATGGGTTAGGGTCGTTCTCACACAGCGAGGGGGAGACCTTCATGAAGTTCGTGATGCCCGGTGGCACCGGACAGGTCGGCACCGTCCTGAAGCGCGCGCTGAGCGCTGCCGGACACGACGTCGTGGTGCTCACCAGGCACCCCGCCGGACCCGGCGAAGTGCAGTGGGACGGCGCGACCACGGGGCCCTGGGTGGCCGAGATCGACGGCTGTGACGTCGTGGTCAACCTGGCCGGCCGGAGCGTGAACTGCCGCTACACGCCCGCCAACCTCCGGCAGATGATGGACTCGCGGGTCCACTCCGCCCGGGCCGTGGGCGAAGCCGTCGCCGCGGCGCGCAAACCGCCCCGGCTCTGGCTGCAGATGAGCACCGCGACCGTCTACGCGCACCGCTTCGACGCGGCCCACGACGAGGCCACCGGCGTGATCGGCGGCACCGAACCCGATGTCCCCGGCTACTGGGGGTACAGCGTCGACATCGCCAAGGCCTGGGAACGCGAGCTGGAGAGCGCGGACACGCCGCACACCCGGAAGGTGGCCCTGCGCGCCGCCATGGTGATGAGCCCGGACCGCGGTGGCGTCTTCGACGTCCTGCTGCGCCTGGCCCGGCTGGGTCTCGGCGGCCCGGTCGCCGGTGGCGCCCAGTACGTGTCCTGGATCCACGACCGGGACTTCGTCCGGGCGGTGGAGTTCCTCGTCGCCCGGGACGACATCGAGGGCCCGGTCAACCTCGCCGCGCCGGGCCCCGTGCCGCAGCGCGCCTTCATGCGCGCCCTGCGGGCCGCGTCGGGCATCCCCGTGGGCCTGCCCGCGACGCGCTGGATGGCGGAGCTGGGCGCGTTCGTCCTGCGCTCGGACACCGAACTGCTGCTGAAGAGCCGCCGTGTCGTCCCCGGCCGCCTGCTCGAAGCGGGCTTCGCCTTCGAGCACCCCGAGTGGCCGCCGGCCGCGGACGACCTCGTACGACGTCTCCGCGGCCGTGCGGCGGGGTGACCCGGTCAGCTCTGCCGCTTGCCCTGCTCCAGGGCCTTGCCGGTCATGTCGGTGACCTGCCCGGCCGGCGGCTCGTCCGCCTCCACCTCGGTACCGAAGTCGGTGAAGTCCATGACCGTGCGCACCGTGACCTTCTCGGGCGCGGACGAGGCGTCGGCGGAGGACCGCTGCGTCGCCTCCGGGGCCTTGACGGTCATGTCGATCTGCTGGCGGCGCATCCGCCCCTCGTCGTCCAGCCAGACATCCATCGGCAGGGTCGGGCCGACCTGCTTGCGCAGGGTGTCTCCGTTCGGCAGTTCGGCGACGTCGACGGAGACGCGGTAGTGCGTCGTCTCCACACCGTTGAGCGTGGCCGTGCCCTTCTTGGTCACGTCCTTGTCGGTGATCGCCTTGGCGTACGCCGCGGACTGGGCCGGATCGCTCATGGACTGGTCGCCGGTGCCCTGCTGGGCGGCGACCTTCCTCAGGTCGATCTTGATCCAGGGCTTGCCGCCGGGCGCTTGGCCCTTGGGCATCTTCTGGTAGAGGACCTCGTCGACCACCCGTTGCTCGATCTGCTGTCCCTGCACCGTGAGCGTCATGACGCTGTCGCCGTCGTCCAGGTCCACCGCGCCCTGCCCGTTCGCGGTCTGCGAGGCGCCCCGGGCCGAGGTCTGCACCCGCAGCTTCACCTTGGCGGTGTCCTCCTCGGCCGTCCTGTCGTAGGCCGACCGCACCGCGTGCGTGCCCTGCTCCCGGGCGGCGGCGCTCGATGACGCCGAGGTGCCCTGCGCGCCGTCGCCCGAGTCACCGTCGTCGCCGCAGCCGACGAGCACCGTCCCCGCCAGGGCTCCCGCGACGCCTAAGGCACAGACCCGCCTGCCGTTTCCCGCCCTGCCCATCGAACCAGCTCCTCTCAGGTGTGTGTGATGCGGCTCAAGTGCCCAAGCCGGGCAGGAACACACCTGTGGGCCCGAAGAGTTGGAAACCAGGAGGAACAGGCGCCCCGGTCAGTGGCCGCGGCCCCTGAGCTTGCCGAGGAGGCGCTGGGCCTGGGCCCGCTTGCGGGGGTCGGCCGCTGCCCGTCGTGCCTGCTCCGCGGCCCGCCGGCCCTGCGGGCTCCGGGCGAACTCCTTGATGCGATTCAGCATTCCGGCCATGACGCACTTCCTTCCTGTGGCGGTGTCGCTTGTCTGTAGTGCGCCTACCCCTGCGGCGCCGTGCTCAGGCACACCCCCGCCCGGTCGGTGCGCGGCCGAATGTGTTTGCCGCCGGAGTCAGAGGCAAGTCGGTGTCCATGACTGAACAGAACAAGCGCACGAATCAGAAGGCGACCACCGTACGGACCGCCGAGTCCAAGGCCCGCGGCACGGCGGACAAGGCCACCGCGTCGGCGTCCCAGGCGGCGAAGGGCGCCGCGGACAAGGCCGGTGAGGCGGCGTCAGCCGCCAAGTCCGGCGCTGAGCGCTCCACCGAGACGGCGAAGGCGGCCGCGCAGACCGCGGCCAAGGGCGTCGAGGCGGGCCGGCAGGCGGTCGTCACGGCCTCCGGACACGTCGCCACCACGGCGAAGACGGCCTGGACGGTCATCGCCCACCGCAAGCTCGTGGCCGCCGGGGTCGGAGCGGGCCTGACCGCCCTGAGCGCGGCGTCCTACGCCGTCGGCCGCCGCGCGGAACGCGGCGCGCACGGCCCCCTCACCCGGCTCACCGGCGGGCGGATCTGAGCACGGCCGGCGCGATGCACGTGCCGGCACGAGGGAAGCAGGCGGCGCGGCGCGCCACCGGGAGCCCCGGTGGTCCGTGGCGCCGCCTCCTCGTGCTCCGGACCACCCCCTCCCGCCTGCGCGGGCGCACATCCGTCCCGTACCGGGGTGCCCCTCTCGCGCGGCACCACGGTGACGAGGAAGGATGAGACCGCAAGCGAACGATCAACCCTACGGAGGAGCGGGCCCATGCAGCACGAGCGAGCGGGAAGTCCGGCCGGACCCGAAGATCTCGTCGATGTGGCTCGGCTGGTCACCGCGTACTACGCGCGCCGCCCCGACCTGGACGATCCGGGCCAGCGCGTCACGTTCGGGACCTCCGGACACCGCGGATCGTCTCTGGCAGCCGCCTTCAACGACGACCACATCGCCGCGACCAGCCAGGCCATCTGCGAGTACCGCGCCGGGCAGGGCATCGACGGCCCGCTCTTCCTGGGCGCGGACACCCACGCCCTGTCGGAGCCCGCACGCGTGACCGCCCTGGAGGTGTTCGCCGCCAACGAGGTGACCGTGCTGATCGACGACGCGGACGGCTACACGCCCACCCCGGCCGTCTCGCACGCCATCCTCACCCACAACCGGAGCCGCACCACCGGCCGCGCGGACGGCGTCGTCGTCACGCCCTCCCACAACCCGCCCGCCGACGGCGGATTCAAGTACAACCCGCCCAGCGGCGGCCCCGCCGCGTCCGACGCGACCTCCTGGATCCAGGACCGGGCCAACGAGATCATCCGGGGTGGCCTGAAGGACGTACGGCGCGTCCCCTACGCCCGCGCCCTCGCGGCCCCCACCACCGGCCGCTACGACTTCCTCGGCACCTACGTCGCCGACCTGCCCGGCGTGCTCGACCTGGATGCGATCCGCGCGGCCGGTGTCCGCATCGGCGCCGACCCGCTCGGCGGTGCGTCGGTCGCCTACTGGGGCCGCATCGCCGAACAGCACCGCCTCGACCTCACCGTGGTCAATCCGTACACCGACCCCACCTGGCGGTTCATGACGCTGGACTGGGACGGCAAGATCCGTATGGACTGCTCGTCGCCGTACGCGATGGCCTCGCTCATCGAGCAGCGCGACCGCTTCCAGATCTCCACCGGCAACGACGCCGACGCCGACCGGCACGGCATCGTCACCCCGGACGCCGGCCTGATGAACCCCAACCACTACCTGGCCGTCGCCATCTCCTACCTCTACGCCCACCGGGACCGTTGGCCGGCCACCACCGGCATCGGCAAGACCCTGGTCTCCTCCGCCATGATCGACCGGGTCGCCGCCGACCTGGGCCGCGAGCTGGTCGAGGTGCCCGTCGGTTTCAAGTGGTTCGTGGACGGGCTGGCGGGCGGCACCATCGGCTTCGGCGGGGAGGAGTCGGCCGGGGCGTCCTTCCTGCGCCGGGACGGCTCCGTGTGGACCACCGACAAGGACGGCATCCTGCTCGCCCTGCTCGCCTCCGAGATCACGGCGGTCACCGGGAAGACACCTTCCGAGCACTACGCGGCCCTCACCGCCCGCTTCGGCGAGCCGGCGTACGCGCGCATCGACGCTCCCGCCTCCCGCGAGGAGAAGGCCCTGCTCGCCAAGCTCTCCCCGGCCCAGGTCAGCGCCGACACCCTGGCCGGGGACGCGGTCACGGCGGTGCTCACCGAGGCCCCCGGCAACGGCGCGGCCATCGGCGGCATCAAGGTGACCACGGACAACGCCTGGTTCGCGGCCCGCCCGTCGGGCACCGAGGACGTCTACAAGATCTACGCCGAGTCGTTCCTCGGCACCGACCACCTCGGCCGGGTCCAGGAAGAGGCCAAGTCCGTCGTGCTGGCGGCACTCTCCGCCTGACCCCGGGCACAGCACAGCCCGGGCCGCCCTCACGTGGCCCGGGCTGAACGCGCTTCAGCTGCGCAGGCTGCGAGCGGGCAGGACGACGTGTGCCGCCGAGGCCATCGCGTCCTCGTCGGAGGTGAAGGCGGCGAGCGTCTCGACGTCACCGGGCTCGGCACCCTGCGGCCACGGCCGGGTGGCGAAGATGAGGTAGGCGTAGCCGAGTTCGCCCACCGTCTCCAGCCAGGTCTCCGGCGGGACGAACTGCGACTTCAGGTGCTGCACGGTGAGGACGGCCGACCCGGGCACGACGAGCAGGCTCACCGGCAGGCTGGGCCGCTGGACCGCGTGGACGAGGCCCTCGCCCAGGGGGAGCCCGGCGCTCTGCAGCAGCTGCTCGATGGCCTTCGAGGTGCCCTCCGGGCCGTTCGCGCCGTCTCCGAGGGAGCAGGCCAGGAGGTAGGGGACGTCGGCCCCGTCGGGGGTCGTGCCGCGCCAGGACTGGACGACCAGGGAGCCCAGGTCGTCGGCGGGCACGGACTGCGTTTCGGGTGAGATCGAGGTCACCGCGGCACCGTATCGGCGTACATTGAGGCACCCGCCCCGCCGTCACCCGACTGGACCAGCCCACGCCGGGCTCTCCACACGAACGAGGGGCCCGAACCCCCGGCGTGCCCGCGATGCAGGACACTGGGTGAAGATCCGACCGGGAAGGACCGACACGTGATCATCTTCGGCACCAAGGGCTACCTGTACCAGCTGGCGATACTGACGCTCGTGTGCGGCCAGTGCGGGAACCCCGCCGCTCACACGCTCAGGAAGCGCATCACGAAGTTCACCCTGTTCTTCGTCCCGCTGTTCCCGATCTCCACGAAGTACCTGACGCAGTGCACCTTCTGCGGAGCGGAGCAGAAGGTGACCAAGGAGCAGGCGGAGCAGCTCCAGGGCCAGGGCACGAACGGCCCGAGCGGCCAGGCGTACGGGCAGCCGCAGCAGCACGACCGGTTCTGATCCCACGGGCCGGACCGCTTCCGGCTCACTGATCACACGCGATGTGGCAACGGACGTATCCCGGGTACTCGGCCTCCACGGGCCCGGACCTGTGTGGGCCGATGGGCCTCCCGCAGTCGATCAGTGAAGACGGAGGCATTCAGATGAGCACCATCAAGGAAACCGTGGAAGTCGGCGTCCCCGTCCACACCGCCTACAACCAGTGGACGCAGTTCGAGGAGTTCCCGAACTTCATGGAGGGCGTCGAGGAGGTCAGGCAGCTGGACGACCGCCACAACCACTGGACGACCAAGATCGGTGGAGTACGGCGCGAATTCGACACCGAGATCGTCGACCAGCTGGCCGACGAGCGGGTCACGTGGCGCACGACCAGCGGAGACACGCACCAGAGGGGTTCCGTCCGCTTCGAGCGCATCGACGACACCCACACCAAGGTGGAGCTCGTGCTGGACGTCGAGCCCACCGGTGCCGTGGAGAAGGCCGGCGACATGATGGGCACGATCGACCGCCGGGTGAAGGGCGACATGAAGCGCTTCAAGCAGTACATCGAGGAGCGCGGAGTCGAATCCGGCGCCTGGCGCGGACGCGTCGAGCCGGGCGGCCCCAGCGGCTCCGGCCCCATCCTCTGACACCAGCCGCGTACTCCCGGAACCCGGTCTCCACGGTGAGGCCGGGTTCTTCTGTGCCCGCATGACCCGTTCCGTTCAAGAAGGCGTGCGGTTTCGGCCAACATCATGACATGCACCTGTCCATATCGGCCTCCCGGTGGCACGCTGCCCCCTGACCGTCCGCAGTGACACCCCTGCCTGACCGGGTGGAGGCTTCCCGCCGCCCGGCCCCCACAGCAGAAGGAGACCGCGTGATAGGCCGATCCCGCAGCCCCCGCCCGTCCGGCGGCGCCCCCGTCCGCCGCTCCGTCCTCGGCGCGCTCGCCGGCATCGCCGCACTCCTGGCGACCGGCGTCACCGCCGCACCGGCGAGCGCCGCGCCGGACCCCGGCGTGACGACCCTCTCGGCGCGGGAACGCGCCCTGGCCTTCTGGACCCCGCAGCGGATGCGCGAGGCCACCCCGCTCGACCTCCTCTCCGTCGACCGCTCCGACGTACGGGCACCGGCGCTGCGCACGGGCAAGGCGACGGTCGTCGCCCCCAGTGCGCCCGCCTCCGCCGCGGGTCCCCTGGCCTTCCCGCACGGCGGCGGACCCTGGTCCGGCGGGGGAGCGGTGACCAAGACCGCGGGGCGGGTGTTCTTCAGCTACCAGGGCCGCACCGCGTCCTGCTCCGGCAACGCCGTCACCAGCGCCAACAAGAGCACGGTGATCACGGCGGGCCACTGCGTGAAGATGGAGGGCGCCTGGCACACCAACTGGGTCTTCGTACCCGGCTACCACGACGGGCAGCGCCCGTACGGCACCTGGGCCGCGTCCAAGACCCTGTCCACGCCGCAGTGGACGGCCAGTGAGGACATCAACTACGACATCGGCGCGGCCGTGGTCGCCCCGCTGGACGGGAAGAAGCTGACCGACGTGGTCGGCGGACAGGGCCTGGCCTTCAACACCGGCTACAACAAGGCCATGTACTCCTTCGGCTTCCCGGCCGCGGCGCCCTACGACGGCGAGAAGTTCATCTATTGCAGCGGCACCACGACCCGCGACTTCCTGCTGTCCAATGACCACGGTCTGAGCTGCAACATGACCGGCGGCTCCAGCGGAGGCCCCTGGTTCACCCAGTTCAGCGAGGCCACCGGGACCGGCCTGCAGTCCTCGGTGAACAGCTTCAAGTACAACTTCTTCCCGAACTCCATGTACGGCCCGTACTTCGGCGCGGACGCCCAGAACCTCTACCAGAGCGCCCAGTCGTCCTGATCCACTGGGAGCCGGGTGCTCCGCCGCACCGTGGTGGAGCACCCGGCTCCGGGCCGTCGCGCGACAGGTCGAGCAGCTCTTCCCCGGCGGGACGCGCCGACCCGGTGTGACGCAGAGAGCAGGAACGACCGGAATCCCGCGGGGATGCGTTGGGCATGCATCGATCGTTTGCCGACGCCCCCACAAGGAGTGAAACCGGCCATGAACGCGCCCGCGACGCCGCCCACCCGCACCGCCCCCGGAGGACTCCCCCTGATCGGCCACGGCCTCCAGCTCGCCCGCAACCCGCTGCCCTTCATCAAGTCCCTGCGCGACCACGGCCCCGTCGTCCGCATACGCATCGGCCCCACCCCCGCCTACGTCGTCACCGACCCCGCCCTGACCCGGAAGGTCCTGGTGACCGACGCCGCGCACTACGCCAAGGGCGGCAAGATCATCGACGCCCTGCGCGTGTTCTTCGGAGACGGCCTCGCCACGATCGCGGACGGCGACGCCCACCTGCGCAACCGGCGTCTGATGCAGCCCATGTTCAACAAGGCCCACATCGCCGACCGCGGTGACGCCATGATCGAGCAGGTGGCCGCGACGGTCGGCGCGTGGCCCGAGGCACGGCCGCGCGATGTGTACCAGGACATGAACGAGGTCACCCTCGCGGCCTTCCTCGTCGCCCTGTTCGGGGCGGACCTGCCCCAGCATCTGGCGGGTGAGTTCACCGCGCTCATGCCGGAGATCATGAAAGGAACGATTCGGCAGACCATCCTGCCGCCCTGGGCGACCCGGCTGCCGCTCCCCGCCAACCGGGCGCACGCCCAGCGGGTCGCCCGCCTGCGCGCCCTCATCGACCAGGCCATCGACCACCGGGCGGGCCGGGCGGCCGCCCCCTCCGCCGACGCGGACGCCGGTGGGGCCGCCGCGGCGGCCGAAGCGGGATGCCCGCACGCCGCGGCCGCCCGGCAGCAGCAGACCGGCCTCTTCGACACCCTGCTGACCGCCGAGGACCCGCTGACCCGCCAGCAGCTCCAGGACGAGGCCATCACGCTGCTGACCGGCGCGATCGAGACCACCGGGACCACGCTGGCCTGGACCCTGTACGAGATCACCCGTCACCCGCCGGTCGAACAGCGGCTGCGCGAGGAACTCGCCACGGTCTGCGCGGACCGCCCCCTGGCCTACGACGACCTGGAGCATCTCCCCTACGCCCGCCGGGTGTTGCAGGAGGCCATCCGCAAGTACGGCCCCGCCTGGCTGGTGACCCGGACCGCCACCCGCGACCTCGACCTGGGCGGCCACCTCGTACCCGAGGGCGCCGACGTGGTCTGGAGTCCGTACCTGCACCAGCACGACCCCGATGTGTTCACCGACCCCGACTCCTTCGACCCGGACCGCTGGACCAACGGCAACGGGCCGGCCACCCGCGGCTCGTTCCTCGCCTTCGGCGACGGCCGCCGCAAATGCATCGGGGAGAACTTCGCCTGGGCCGAACTGCAGATCATCCTCGCGACCATCCTGCGGACCTGGCCGTCCTTCCGGCTCACCTCCCGGGTACCGCGCCCCCAGGCCGTGGTCACGGTCAAACCGGACCGCATGACCATGGAATTCCACCGGCAGCCGGCCCCGGACCGCCGGACGGGCGACGAACCGGCCGGCATCGCGGCGGACCAGGAGCCCGGTCCCGGTACCAGGCCCTCACCGTCCACCGGTTGATCCCGGGGCCGCCCCGGAGACGGCGCCCGGTACGCGGGCAACCTTCGCGTCCCCCGACAGTCTGTCTTCACGGGGGTGTTCATGGGAGAGGACCATCAGATCGCCTTTCTCCTGCGGGAGTCGGCGCAGCCGGACCCGGAGCGGCGCGCGGCGGCGTTGAAGGGACTGGGGAGGATCGGCCGGGCCCAGCACGCCCGCGTGCTCGCCGAAGCGGCCGACGACCCCGAGGCGGCCGTGCGCGCGGCCGCCGCCCTGGGCCTGGGCCGGCTCGGAGTCCCGGAGGCCGGCCAGGAAGTGCTGCCGCTCCTGATGAGCGACGCGGATCCGGGCGTACGGCGCAGGGCCTCGGTCGCCGCCACCCGGCTCGGACTCGGCGGCCCCGCGGTCACCCGGGCCTTCGCCGGCCTGTTGAACGATCCGGACCACCACGTCCGGATCAACGCCCTGGACGGACTGTCGGCCCTGGGCGAGCCCGGGGACGTCACCGCCCTGGCCGCCCTGCTCGGTGACCCGGACCCCGCCGTATGGGGACGGGCCCGAACCCTGCTGTACCGGTGCGGAGAAGACCCGGCCGTACGTGCGGAAGTGATGCGCACGGCCCGCCGGGGCACGGGTGCGGCCCGCGCGCGTGCCCTGGAATGGCTGCCGGAACGCTGCACCGGGCACCTCCTCGACTCACTGCTCACCGGGCTGCACGATCCGTCGCCCGCGGTACGGATCCAGGCCGCCCGGCGCTTGTTCCACGTGGAACAACAGCAGGTACAGGACAAGCTGGCCACAGCCCTGCGCACCGAGGAGCACCCCGAGGCCGCCGCGGGACTGCTGCGGGGACTGGGCGGGCTGGGCGACGACCGCGTGACCGACCCCGCCGTGCGCTGGCTGCGTGATCCCGTCGCCGGGCCCTCGGCGGCGCGTGCCCTGGGCACCGTGGACCCCGGCACGGCCGCCCCGCATCTGCGCGCGGCCCTGACCGACGAGACGCTCTCCCCCCGCACCCGCGCCGCCGCGGCCGCCGCCGTAGGGGCCGCCGGCCGCTGGGACGCGGTGTGGCTCCTGCTGTCCCTCCTGGACGACCCCGACGACGTGCTGCGCGCGGGCGTACTCGACGGCCTGGAGACGCTCGTCGACAACGGCCTCCGCCCCTGGGAGCGCCACCCCGTCGCCTGGGCCCTGACCGACCGTCTGGCCACCGACGACCGGCACACCTGGCGCACACGCAACGCGCTCGACGGCCTCACCCAGGCCCTGCCCGACGTACGGCGCCTCGCGGACAACGCTCCGTCCGGCGAGGTCCTGGCCGCCGCGCTGTCCCTGCTCGACGGCGACGACCCGGCCGACGAGCACACCCGCCACGACGTACGGCGCTTCCTGCGCCGCCTGGACGACCCGCACGAACCGGTCCGCTACGAAGCCGTCCTCGGTCTCGAACGCTGGACGGAGGCCGGCGGTTCGCTGCCGCCCGGCAGCGGGACGGCCCGCGGCCGGCTGGAGGCTCTCACCGAGGACGCCTCCCCACGCCTGCGCCAGGCCGCCGCCCGGCTCCTGGGCGCACTGGAGACCGGCCCACCGTGAGCGGAGCCGACCGGAAAGCACCCGCACCGGCGATTTTCGTCCACCTGCGGTCATGTGCCGCGTGTCGCCCGCCCGGCCGGTCCACACTGGACCCATGCGCGTGGTGATCATGACGGCTGGATCGCGCGGCGACGTCGCGCCGTACACCGGGCTCGGCGCGGGGCTGGCGCGGAGCGGGCACGAGGTCACGCTCGCCACCCACGGCCTCTTCGAGCCCCTGGCCGCCGGATCGGGGGTGCGCTTCCACCCGACCCCGGTCGACCCGCACGCGGTGTCCCACTCCGACCGAGGCCGCGGCCTGCACGCCAGCACCACGGGCCTGGGCAAACTGCTGCGGGCGGCGTCGATGGCCCGCTCCGCGGCCGAGGAGATGACCGACTCCCTCGTCCAGGCGGCCCGCGGTGCCGACGTCGTCCTGGCCGCCGGAGCCGTGGCACCGCTGGGCCGCGCCATCGCCGAGGGGCTGAGCCTGCCCAGCCTGGGCCTGTTCCTCCAACCCCAGCATCCGACACGCGAGTTCGGCGCGCCCATGCTCGGCGGACGCTCGCTCGGCACGCTGGGCAACCACCTGGGCGGACGGGCTGTCATCTCCGCCGTCGACCGGGTCTTCACGCAGGCCATGCACCGGCTGCGCACCCGGCACGGCATGGCCCTGGGCAGTCCCTCCGCGAGCCGCCGGGCCCACGAACGGGCCCACTGGCCCGTGCTGCACGGATTCAGCGAACGGGTGGTGCCCCGCCCCGGGGACTGGCGCCCCGGGCTGGACATCGCCGGGTACTGGTGGCCGCACGACACCCGCACGCTGCCCGGCGAACTGGAGGAGTTCCTGGCCGCCGGACCTCCTCCGGTCTTCATCGGACTGGGCAGCGCGACGGTGCCTGACCCCGCTCACCTCAGCGCCGAGATCGTGCGCGCGCTGCGGACGGCGGGACTGCGCGGCATCGTCCAGCAGGGCTGGGCGGGCCTCACCGCCCACCGCGGCGACGATGACGTGATCACGGTGGGCGACGTGCCGCACGCCCTGCTGTTCCCCCGCACGGCCGCCGTCGTCCACCATGCCGGAGCCGGCACCACCGCCGCCGTCCTGCGCGCGGGCGTCCCCACGATCCCGGTGCCGGTGCAGTTCGACGGCGGCTTCTGGGCGGCGCGCCTGGTCGCCCTGGGGACGGCCCCGTGCGCCGTCCCCCTCAGACGCCTCACCGCCGGCACGCTCACCCCCGCGCTGCGCCGTGCCACGGGCGAGCCCCGGCACCGCGCCCGCGCCCGTGAGCTGGCCCGCGGCCTGGCCGGGGAGGACGGCGTGGCACCCGTCCTGGCCGCACTGGACCGGCTCAGGTCGTGACCACCGCACCTTCGGGAGACGGCATCCCGCGGCGCGAGCGGGCGTGCAGCCCGATCGCCACGGGAGCCGCGGTGAACACCGACGAGTACGTCCCGACGGCGAGGCCGATGAGCAGCGCCAGGGCGAAGTCCGTGAGCGAGGAACCGCCCAGCACGGCGAGTGCGGTGAGTATGAACGCCGCGCCCATGCCGGTGTTCACCGTGCGGGGCAGGGTCTGCAGGATCGCCCGGTTCACGACGCCGGAGAACGGCGATCCGGGGCCGCGCCGGTCCAGTTCCCGGACACGGTCGAAGAGGACGACGGAGTCGTTGACGGAGTAGCCGATGACGGTGAGCAGGGCCGCCAGGAACACCCCGTCGACGGGCTTGCCCAGCCAGGCGAAGACCCCGAGCAGAACGACCACGTCGTGGACGAGGGCGACGACCGCGGCGGAGCCCAGCACCCAGCGGAAGCGCGCCGCGAGGTAGACGAACTGCGCCCCCAGGGCGACGGCGAGCGCGATCAGCGCGCCCTGACGCAACTCCTTGCCGAGGCTGGGGCCGATCAGCTCGTCGCGGACCTTGTCCGCCGGGCCGGCGACCTCGCGCAGGGCGCTCGTGACCTCTTCCTCTTCGGCGCCGGTCAGCGGGTCGGTACGCACCGTCAGACCCGTGTCGCCGGACGACTGCACCACCGCGCGGGGGAACCCGGCGTCGGCGAGGGCGGTCCGGACCCGGCCGGGATCGACGGAGCCGCTGGTGGAGTACTCGATGAGGCGGCCTCCGGTGAACTCCACACCGAGGTCGACGCCGCGCACCGCGAGCCCCGAGCCGGCCAGCACGAGCACGGCCGCCGAGGTGGCCAGCCAGCGCCGGGGCCGGCGCATCAGGAGCGGGTTGCGGCGGGTGAGGCGGTCGCGGACCGCGCCGGTGGTGGCGATGCCGGTGAGTCGGGGGCGGCGGCGTACGCCCGGCCGGCTCGCCGCGAACTCGGCGAGCACCCGGCTGATGACCAGGGCGCTGAACATGGAGGCGAGCACACCGATGCCGAGGGTGACGCCGAAGCCGCGCACGGGCCCGGAGGCCAGGAAGAACAGCAGGGCGGCCGCGATCAGCGTGGTGATGTTGGAGTCGGCGATCGCGCTGAAGGCGTTGCGGAAGCCGGCCGTGAGCGCCGAGCGGATGCCGGGACGGCGGCGTGCCGCGTACTCCTCGCGGGCCCGCTCGAAGACCAGCACGTTGGCGTCCACGGCCATGCCGACGGCCAGGACGAAACCGGCCAGGCCCGGCAGGGTCAGCGTGGCCCCGAGGGCGGCGAGGGCGGCGTAGGAGACCAGGCCGTAGCAGGCCAGTGAGAGGGCGGCGAGGGCGCCCAGCAGCCGGTAGACCACGATGATGAACAGCGAGGTCAGCGCCGTGCCGATGACCGCCGCCCAGGCACTGGCCGTGATGGCCTGCGCCCCGAGGGTGGGGCCGACGGTGCGCTGCTCGACGGTCTCGACGGGCACGGGCAGCGCCCCGCCGTTGATGAGCAGGGACAGTTCGCGGGCCTCCTCGGGGCTGAACGATCCCGTGATCCGGGTGGCGCCGTCCCGGATGCCCGTCCCGCAGGCGATGGAGGGGTCGATCTGCGGGGAGGAGATGACCTTGTCGTCGAGCACGATGGCGACCCGGCGCGCCGCATCGCCCGGCGCCTTGCAGGCGGCCTCGCCGGTCAGGCGCGCCCAGCCGGCCCGGCCGTCGCCCTCGAAGCCGACGGTGACGTGCCATCCGGCGCCGCCCTGCTGGTCGAACCGGGCGGCGGCCTCCTTGACGTCCTCGCCGGTCAGGGACGCGGGCCCGAGGCGCAGCGGAGTTCCGGACTCGTCGGGCAGGACGCGCTGCCCGGGCCGCTTCGGCAGCGGCCGGGACGGGTCGTCGCCGTCGTGCGGGGCGCCGAGCACGGGGTGGAAGGTGAGCTGCGCGGTTCGGCCCAGGACCTCGGCGGCCTTCTTCGGGTCCTGCACGCCGGGCAGTTCGACGATGATCCGGTGATCGCCGGAGCGCACCAGGGTGGGTTCGGCGACGCCGAGCGCGTCGATGCGGCCGCGCAGCACCTCCAGGGTGCGGTCGGTGGCCGCGCTGTCGGCGTCGGCCGTGGGGGTGGAGCGGGTCTCCAGCACGATCTGTGTCCCGCCGCGCAGGTCGAGTCCGAGGCGGACCGGCACCGTGGCGGCGACGTACAGGGACAGGGCGAGCACGGCGAGGGCGAGCAGCGCCCTCACACGCAGGGAACGGTTCAACGGGAACCTCCGGCAGGCACACCTCGGCAGCGGCCGGCGCGGGCCGCGGCGGGGCGAGTCGGGATGTGAACGGGACGGGGCGTCAGGTGCCGGAGGACACCGGGGGTGCGCGCCCCTGCTCCCGGTCCGTGGGCGGCTGCGAGGAGGGAAGGTGCCGGCTCGGAGCCTGCGGCGGGCTGAAGGAGGCCACGCACGAGGGGGTCGTGCTGACCGACGGCGAGTCCGTCGAGACCCGGACGCTGGTGTGGTGCGTGGGCGTACGTCCCGACCCG
>NZ_JBEZWN010000107.1:0-15220 GCF_040637495.1 Streptomyces sp. NPDC029044 | reverse complement strand
ACTCCAATCACGTCGAGGGCCGCCCTCAGGGGCGGCCCTCGACGTGTGTTCGTCCCCAGCCGTCAGCGGTCCTCGGCGCGGACGCGGTCGGCGATGCCCTGTGTCAGCTCGATGTCCTCTCCCCGGACGCCTCCTCAACGATCACAGTGAGCAGGCTGTACCCGGTGTTCGAGTAGTGGAACTCCTTCCCCGCTGACCACGGCTCCGCTGCCAGCGCCTGCCGCACCAGTTCGTCGCACACGCGTCGGCGCGGCGGCGCTCGTCACCGCGCTCCTGGGCGGGGCGACGGCGTCCGGCGTCTTCACCGACGACGAAGAGGCGGCGCAGACGCGGACGTCGGCCCGCCTCCGACACATCGCGGGCGAAGCGACGAGCTGCTGGAAGCGCCGGGAACAAGGACGCCTGCTCCCGTGTGTACGCGGCGGGTGTCAGCGCTTGAGCGTCGTCGCACTGGCGACCAGGACGAGGATCACGCACACCAGGATGAGCAGCGCGTCGCGGACGAACACTCCGGTGATGCCGGTGTGTGTGGCGGCCTCGCCGGCGGCCTGGACGGCGTACGTCATCGGCATGATCCTGGCGACGGCCGACAGGGCGCCGTGCATCTCCTCGCGCGGCACGAACATGCCGCAGACCAGGAACTGGGGCAGCACCCCGGCGGGCAGGAACTGCACCGCCTGGAACTCGTTGCGCGCGAAGGCGCTCACCAGCAGTCCCAGCGCCAGCCCGAGCAGCGCCCCGAGCATGGCGATGACCATCAGCAGATACGCGGGGCCCTTGATGTCCAGGCCGAGCGGGCCGATGGACAGCAGCGTGGAGAGGACCGCCTGCAACAGGGCCAGGAAGGCGAAGGCGAGGCTGTAGCCGAGCACGATGTCGAGGCGCCGCACGGGCATGGTCAACAGCCGCTCGGCGGTGCCGGTGGTGCGTTCCCGCAGCGTGGACACGGACGCCACGAGATACATGACGATCACCGGGAAGATGCCGAAGACCTGCGGTCCGACCCGCTCGAACGTGGCCTCCGCATCATGGAACATCAGCTTCAGCAGCACCATGAGCATGCAGGGGATGCCCAGCAGCAGTGCGGTGCTGCCCTTGTCGCGGGAGATCTGCTGGAGCACCCGGACCGCGGTCGCGCCGGTGATGCTCGGTGAGAACGGCAGTCGCTCCGCCAGCCGGACGCCGCTCACCGCGTCAAGTCCGTGGCGAAGTAGGCGCGTTCCGCCTCGGGAGCTCCGGTCTGGTTGAGGAGACCCGGCAGGGCGGGCAGCAGGGTCTGTGCGGCGGACCGGCGCCGCGCGCGTTCCTCCGCCTCGGTCGCGGCCTGCACCAGGTGCATGAACGCCTCTTCCACGTCGTCGCAGCCGGTGTGCTCCAGCAGTGTCTCCCGGTCGGCTCCGGCCAGCAGGCGGCCGGAGCGCATCAGCAGCAGCCGGTCGCACCGGTCGGCCTCATCCATGACGTGGCTGGAGACCAGCAGGGTGGTGCCTTCCTCTGCCAGCCGCTGGAACACCAGCCACAACTCCCGGCGCACCATGGGGTCCAGGCCGACGGTCGGTTCGTCCATGACCAGCAGGTCGGGTCTGTTCAGGAGGGCCACGGCAAGCGACACCCGCGAGTACTGACCGCCCGACAGCCGCGCGACCGGCTTGTCCGCGTACGAGGCCAGGTCGACCTCCTTCACGACCCGGACCACCGCGTCCTCCCTGCGCCAGCCCCGCATGCCGAGGGCGGCGGCGAAGTAGCGCAGGTTCTCCAGCACCGTCAGATCCGCGTAGACCGACGGCGCCTGGGTGACGTAGCCGACGCGGGTTCGCAGCTGTAGGGCTCCGGCCGCGTACCCGAGGACCTGGACATGGCCCGCTGACGCGTGCTGGACGCCGACCACGGACCGCAGCAGTGTCGTCTTGCCGCAGCCGCTCGGGCCGAGCAGACCGACGATGCAGCCGCGGGGGACGGTGAAACTGACGTCCTGCAGGACCGTGTGGCGGCCGCGGACCACCCGCAGCCCATAGGCGGCCACGGCGGGCAGGTCTCTCGGAAGCGCTGCGCTTGTCTCGGTCTGCTGCACGGCTCCACTGCATTTCGTCATGATCGGTTCCGCTCGGAACAGCCAGGGTCGGCGGCTGGGACCGAGCGGTGCGGTTCGGCAATCGGCCAGGTCAGGTCCACGGCTGTGGGCCGCCGCACAGACAACGGTCCACTCCGTCCGAAGTCACGGCTTTTGTCCTTTCACGCGGGGCCGCGTACACCCCTGGCTCAGGAATCACGGTGAGTCATCGCCCAGGCGATCTCCTGGAGTTGCCGGTACGCGTCGGGAGTGGGCTGCGCCCAGGCCAGGGCCCGCAACGCGGCGGACACCTGGCGGCGTGCCTCCTGCTGGGCGGCTTCGCGGCCCCCGGCCTCCTCGACCAGTCCACGCGCGAGGGCGATGTCTCGCTCGTCCAGAGGGTGAGTGGCGGCGTACAGCTCCCGGAGCCGCTCGGCCGCCGCGCCCTCTCCGCTCAGGGCCGCCACGACGGGCAGCGACTTCTTCCGCGCCGCGAGGTCGGCTCCCACGGGCTTGCCGCTGCGCGCCGTGCGGCCCCAGATGCCGAGGACGTCGTCGGCGCACTGGAAGGCCACACCCAGCCGCCGTCCGAACTCCCTCAGCCCTCGCACCCGTTCGCGGTCCGCTCCGGCCAGGATGCCGCCCAGTGCGCACGAGCACCCGATCAGGGAGCCGGTCTTGCCCTCCGCCATGGCGAGGTACTGAGCCACGGACACCTCCGGCGCCTTCTCGAACGCCACGTCGTGGCTCTGCCCCTCGACCAACTCCAGCAGGGTCCGGACCAGTTCCTGCACGGCCTCCACCGCCGGCCCCTGCGGGGTGTCCGCGAGGGCCCGCATCGCCGACACGAGCAGCGCGTCACCGGTCAGCACGGCCGCGGGGGTGCCGAACACCGACCAGGCGGCCGGTCGGTGCCGACGCAGAGCATCGCCGTCGATCACGTCGTCGTGCAGCAGGGTGAAGTCGTGCACCAACTCCACCGCCACGGCGCCGGGGACGGCGAGTTCCGCGCTGCCGCCGACCGCGGCGGCGGACAGCAGCGCCAGGGCGGGGCGGACCGACTTGCCCGCACTGGACACCGTTGTCGTCGTGGATCCGTCGGCTTCGCACCAGCCTCGGTGATAGCCCGCCACCCGGCTCTCAGCGGCCGGCAGGGCGGCGACGGCCGACCGGAGGGCGGGGCCCAGCAGGTCGTCGACCCAGCTGAGGCGAGGAAAGGTGCCGGCCGGGAGCGGGTGAGTGATCTGCGCCATGAAACTGCTCCTCAAGGACTGCGAACGGGAACCGCGTGAGGCACCGGCTGCCGGTCACGCACCCGCCTCAGTCAAGCGGTGGCCCCCGGACCTGCGGGGCCGCGCCGCACGTCCTTGCCAAAGATCACTTGGCCGGACCAGCCCTCATACCGTGCACCTACCCGACAATCGAATGACGAGGGGGACGAGTTGGACGGCGTGCCGACGCGGTCGCGCTCATCGCGACGCGAGGATCGAGGACTCCCCCGGGACCCCGCGCCCAGCGTCAACCCCCCGCTGACGCCCGAGGTGCGCGGCATCGTTTCTGCATACGACTTTCCGGGTGATCTCCGCGCGCGTACGCCTGCCGGGCCGACACCCGGCCGCTCATTCTGCTGCGCGTGATCGCTTCTCTGGCACGCGCCTGTACCGCCGCTTTGGTGGGCACGGCCTGCACCTTCGTCCTGTACTGCCCCGCCCACGCGGCGACGTCCCTGCCGCTGGACCGGGCCGTCGCCGCCCTCCCCCAAGCCGCCGAATCCCGGGACGGCTACGAGCGCACCGAGTTCCTGCACTGGAACTCCGGGGCTCAGCCCGACGACGGGTGCGACACCCGCAACGAGGTGCTGATCGCCGAAGCGACCGAACCCCCGTCAGTCGGCCCGGACTGCCGCTTGAAGGGCGGCACCTGGACGTCCTATTACGACGCCCGCCAGGTGACCTCCGCCGCCGCCATGGACGTCGACCACATGGTGCCGCTGCCCGAGGCCTGGGACTCCGGCGCCTCCCAGTGGACCGCCGCCCGCCGTGAGGCCTACGCCAACGACCTCGACGACCCGCGCAGCCTGGTGGCCGTCTCGGCGACGGCCCACCGCGACAAGGCCGACCAGGACCCCGCGCAGTGGCTGCCGTCCAACACCAAGGCCACCTGCCGCTACGTCATCGAGTGGACCGCGGTGAAGCTGCGCTGGGCGCTCACCGCGGACGTCGAGGAGCGCCAGTCCCTCACTCGGCTCGCCGAGGCCTGCCCTGACGCGACGGTCACGTACACCCCTGCGCCATAAGGGCCGCTCGGAGCACTGTCTCGGCGAGGCCTGCCAGTCACGCAGTGGACCGGGTGGGGCCCTGCCGCGGCAGCCGGGCGGCCAGCACGGCGGTCGCACGTCCCACCGGTGTGGCCATGATCCCGGCGACGCTGGTGCGGCCGGCGATATAGGCGTCGAGACGTCGCCACGCCGGTGGCAGACGGGTGAGGGCCGTGTGGGCCAGGCCGGGGTTGCGGGTGAAGAGATCCATCAGTGAGCGGCTGGCGCGCATCTCGGTGCCGAGCACGTCGTCGATGTGCCGTTCGTAGTCGTCGGCCGCGGTGCGTGCCTCCGTCTCGTCGGCGGCGCGGACCAGACGGGCGGCGGTGTGCCCTGCGCCGGCTCCCGAGCGCAGGGCGTAGGAGATGCCTTCCCGTGACCAGTGGTCGACGAGGGCCGCGGCGTCGCCGGCGACCAGCACGCGTCCGCGGGCCAGGGGGGAGTCGGAGCGGCGGCACCGGGTCAGGTGGCCGGTGTCGTGAAGGGGCCGGGGAGCCGAGAGCTCGTGCCGTCGGAGGAAGTCCTCTTTGTAGGCGCGCAGCGCGACGGGGTTGCCGCGGGCCGAGACCACTCCGGCCGTGCACACCTCTCCCTTGGGGAAGACCCAGCCGAACGAACCGGGCAGCGGGCCCCACTCCATCAGGACACGCCCGCGCCATCGGTCGGCTGTCCGCTCGTCGACCGGCACCTCGACCTCCAGGGCGAGGTCGACCTGCGCGCACCGCACTCCTACGTACCGGGCGACTCTGCCGGCGCTGCCGTCGGCGCCGACGACCGCCCTGGCGCGCAGTGTGTCGCGACGGCTGGTCCGCACCGTGACGGTGTCGCCTTCCTGCTCCAGGGCGATCAGTGCGGTGCCGTCCCGGACCTGCGCGCCCGCGGCGGCAGCGGCTTCGGTCAGTGCCGCGTCGAGTTCGCTGCGGTAGACCAGGGCGCAGGTCGGGGTCTCGCAGGCCAGGGTGCGCTCCTTGCGTCCGTCGTGGGCGAAGGTGAAGTGCCTTGCCGTGTCGTACACCTTCAGGGGCAGGCCGGGCGGAAGGGCGGCCAGGGACGCTCCGATGAGGCCGCCCCCGCAGGTCTTGTAGCGGGGGATGGTGGCGCGTTCCAGGAGCAGGGTCGTGCAGCCCTTCTCGGCGGCGACCCGGGCGGCGGTGGCGCCGGCCGGGCCGGCACCTACGACGATCACGTCCCAGGTGCCGGACGCGCGGGAGGGGGCGGAGGAAGCGGGCATGCGATGGTCACCTAGCGATCGGGGGGACGGAGCGAACGGTGGTTGTCAGTCGGTGTCGGATCGCTCCGTCTCGGATCCGGCGTCGTCCTGTTCCTGCTCGGGGTGGAGGCGGGCCAGGAGGTAGCGGGTGAGGGCGGCGGCCGTCGGGTGGGTCCACATCACCGTGGTGGGGATGTCCAGGGCCAGTTCGCGTTGGAGGCGGTTGCGCAGTGCGATGGCCATGAGGGAGTCCAGGCCGAGGGTGACCAGAGATGTGTCGGCGTCGAACCGGTCGGTTCCCAGACGCAGGACCGCGGCGATGTGGTCGACGACCTGAGGCTGGAGGATCTGCTGCCGCTGCTGGGGTTCGTCCGTGTCGCGCAGGGATTGCAGGAGGGCGCTGCGGCCACTCGTGGAGCGGGAGTCCGGCGTGGGTGCGGCCAGTTCTGCGAAGAACGCGAGGCGGCCGGTGGCGGGATAGGAATCGAGCCACCGGGCCAGGTCGATGGGGGTGTAGGCGGTGCGGGGCCGGTCGTGGGCCAGGAGGCGTTCCAGGGCGGCGACACCTTCCGCGGGGGCGATCATGGCGTAGCCCCGTTCCTCCATCCCCGCTCCTCGGCCGAACTGTGCCCAGGGCCCCCAGTTGACGCAGGTCGCCGGCAGGCCCTGCGCCCGCCGCCAGGAAGTGAACTCGTCCAGCCAGGCGTTGGCGGCCGCGTAGGCGGCCTGCCCGGGATTGCCCAGCAAGGAGGCGGCGGAGGAGAAGGTGACCCACCAGTCCAGGTCCTGGCCGGCCGTGGCCCGGTGCAGCAGCCAGGCGCCCGTGGCCTTGGGACGCCAGACCTTTTCCAGGAGGGCGGTGGAGAGACGGGTGACGGTGGCGTCCTCGACGACGGCCGCGGCATGGACGACTCCGCGCAGGGCGTGGCCCGTGTCCAGGGCGGCCCGTACGAGCGAGTCGGCGACGCCCGGTTGGGCGAGGTCCCCGCACACGACGTCGACGCGAGTGCCGAAGTCTTCGGTGAGGGAGTCGAGGACGGCACGGGTCGCCCCGGTGGGAGCGCTTCGGGAGGTGAGCACCACGGCGGCCGCGCCGCGTTCGGCCAGCCAGCGGGCGATCAGCAGTCCCAGTCCGCCGAGCCCGCCCGTGACCAGGTAGGTGCCGTCGCGCCGGACGACGGGGACGTCGTCGGGGAGCACGTGCAGGAGGTCGGTGCCCTCGGTGGGCCAGGTGAGGACGAGCTTGCCGGTGTGACGGGCGGAGGCCATGGTGTGGAAGGCCGTCGACGCCTCGGTGACGGGGTGTTCGGTGACGGGCAGCAGCGCGAGGGTGCCGTCCGCGAGCATGCCGGACAGTTCGCGGTAGCCCTCGGCGAGCAGCGCGGGGTCCCGTTGCATCATCATCAGCACGTCGACGCCGGCGAAGGTGACGTTGCGCCGGAAGGGCAGCAGCCCCAGGCGGGTGTTGGCATAGATGTCCCGCTTGCCGAGTTCGATGAACCGGCCCCGGTGCGCGAGCAGTTCGAGACCGGCGGACTGCGCCGGCCCGGTCAGGGAGTTGAGGACGACGTCGACGCCCTCTCCCCCGGTGAGTTCGCGTACACGGTCGGCGAAGCCGAGGGTGCGGGAGTCCATGACGTGCTCCACCCCCAGACCGCGCAGGTACTCCCGCTTCGCTTCGCTGCCCGCGGTGGCCCACACCTGCGCACCGCAGGCCCGGGCGAGATGGAGCGCGGCCAGACCGGTGCCGCCGCTCGCCGCGTGGATGAGCACCTTCTCGCCGGGCCGGAGCCGGGCCAGGTGCCGCAGGGCGTACCAGGCGGTGAGATAGGCGCACGGCAGGGCGGCGGCGTCCCGCGTGCTCACGCCGTCCGGCACCGGCAGGAGGCAGTCGGCGCCGACGGTCGCGAAGGAGGACATCACGGCGGACCGGGACCCGTCCACGAACATGGCGGCTACGCGGTCGCCCTCCCGCACCTCCCGTACGCCGTCCCCGACCGCGGTGACGGTGCCCGCGCCGTCGAACGCGCAGACGTCCGCCTGCTCCTCGCCGGTACTGAAGTCCTGGTAGACGCCGAGGGCTTGGAGCACGTTGATGAAGTTGACGCTGGTGGCGGCGAGCCGGACCTCCACCTCGCCCGGGCCGGGCCTGCGGCGGGACTGGGCGACGAACTCGAAGGAGTCCAGGTCTCCGGGGCGGGCGAGATGCAGAGCCACCCGGTCGCAGGCACGGTCGACCGGCTTCCGGCGCCGCTCCCCCGCGCCCAGGGGGACGTTGCGCAGCCGGGCCAGGTGACGGGTCCCGCGGCGGTAGGCGATCTCGTCCTGCTCGTCGGGGCAGGACAGCAGCTCCGCGGCGACCTCCGCGACCGGCGTGTGCGCGTCGATGTCCAGGACGGCGGGGCGCAGTTCGGGGTGCTCGTAGCTCAGGACCCGTACGAGCCCGCGCAACCCGGCCTGGCCCAGCTCCGGCTCGTCGTCGGGGATGACCTGTTGTGCGGTGGCGGTGACCGTCCACAGTCGCGGGGCCGCGCCCTCGCCCGTGTCCCGCGTAAGGGCGCGGGCCGTCTCCACCAGGCGAGCCACTTGGTCACGGGCGTGCCGGTCGGGTGAGGTGGCACAGGGCGCCGGCAGGTACACCACCCGACTGCGGCACGGCCCCGGAGTACCCGTCCGGTGGAGTGCCGAGCGGGTCGAGCGTCCGGACGTCCACCACTGCCCCGAGCTCGCTCAGGGCTCTGCCGAGGGCGGTCGCGTACGATTCGCGTCCGGGTTCCGCCAGCAGGGACCAGCCCCCGGTCGCCGTTCGTGCCGCCGGACGCTCGCCGGGCGCCCAGGACGTCTGGAGCAGGCGGTTCGCGAAGCGCTCCTCGGGGCTTTCCGCCGGTACGTGGCGGAACTCGACTCCGGTCGCATCGGCGATCACGGACCCGTCGTCCGCCCACAGCCGGAAGTCGGCCGTGAACCGGCCGTCCTCCAGGCCCGTGAGGGTGACCAGGCAGTGGCCGCTGAGCGGAACCGTCCCGTACAGCCGCAATGCTTCGATGCGCCGGGGCAGGATGCCGCCGGCGGGTACGGCGCCGGTCCGCAGGACGGCGGCTGCGACGGCCTGGAGGCAGGTGTCCAGCGCGACGGGATGGCAGTGCAGCGCCTGAGCACCGGCCCGCCCCCCGTCGGGGACGGACAGGCGGGCCAGGAGGCGGGCACCCCGGCGGTCGGCCGGTGCCCCGTCCGTGTACAGGGCCTGGAGGCCGAGGAACGGCGGGCCGTGGTGCACTCCGCGTTCCTCGCGCATCTGCTGGTAGACGTCCGCCGGATCCACGGGGTGCGGGAACTCCTTGAGAAGCTGCCGCGGGTCGGGGCCGTGCGGTGCTCCGCCTTCGGGTTCCGCGTGCAGGGTCGCCCGGGCGTGCTGCACTGAGGTGCCGTCGGACGCCGTACTGACCAGCCGCCAGCGGGCGGTGTCCGGGCCGGCCGATTCCGCGGTGGCGGTGACGGGTGTGCCGTCGGCCGTCGGCAGCAGCAGGCGTTGCAGTTCGATGCCGCTGACGCGTACCCGGTGCGGAGCCACGGCGTACAGCGCGGTCGCGGCGGCGACGGCCATCTCACACAGGGCCGCACCGGGCACCACGGCGACATCGTCGACGCAGTGCGTGTCCAGCCAGGGCAGGGTCGTCGGGGTGATGCGCGTCTGCCACAGGTGACGGCCGTCGCCGTCGGGGTCCGTGGTGTGCGGTCCGGTGAGCGGATGTGCGGTCGCAAGGGGTGCGGCTCCGGCCGACTGCCGCATCGGGGAGGGATCGACGACGTACCGCGTGCGTTCCCAGGTGGTCGGCGGTACGTCGGCCAGGTTTCCGTGGCCGTAGCGGTCGGCCCAGTCCAGCGGGTGTCCGGCGCAGTGCAGCGCCGCCACATGGGTGTGGAAGGCCAGCACGTCGTCGGTGTCGCGCAACAGGGACGCCACGACGGCGGTGTTGTGGTGTCCGTGTGCGGTGAGCGTGGCCTGGACGGGGTGGGACAGCACCGGGTGCGGGCCGATCTCGACGAACAGGTGGTGCCCGTCCTCGGCCGCGGCCCGCACCGCGTCGGCGAAGCGCACCACGCGGCGCAGGTTGTCGGACCAGTAGGCGGCGTCGAAGGCGGGGTGCTCGCGCGGATCTGCGGTGACGGTGCTGTAGAACGCCGCGCTCGGCGTCCTGCCGGTGACGTCGGCGAGTGCCTCCACGAGATCCGGCAGGACGGGGTCCATGTGGGCGGTGTGCGAGGCGACGTCCACCTCGATCACGCGAATGCCCACGCCGCGTGCCTCCCACTCCCGGGCGAGGCTGCGGATGCGGTCGGCGTCTCCGCCGATGACGGTGTTGTCGGGTGACGCCACGACCGCGACGGTCACCCCGCGCACGTCCTGTTGCGCCAGCAGCCGTTCGACCTCGGCGCGGCCGAGGGCGACGGAGGCCATCAGGCCCTGTCCCGCGGTCCGCAGGATCAGCCGGGAGCGGCGGCAGATGACCCGGACCCCGTCCCGGACGCTCAGGGCCCCCGAGGCCACCGCGGCGGCGACCTCTCCCATCGAGTGGCCGATCACCGCCGCCGGTTCCACCCCGTGGGAGCGCCACATCGCCGCCAGACCCAGCTGGATGGCGAAGATCACCGGCTGCACCCGGTCGAACCCGGTCACCACCTCCGGCCCGCGCAGGATCTCCCTCAGGGAGACGCCGGACTCCTCTGCCACCAGCGGTTCGAGTTCGTCGATGACCCGGGTGAACTCCGGTTCACGATCCAGCAGTCGGCTGCACATGCCCGCCCATTGCGAGCCGTGCCCGGAGAAGACCCAGACCACACCCTCCGCCGGGTTCGAGATCGTCCTGCCGGTCGCCACTCCCGCGACGGACGCGGTCCCGGCCGCCAGTTCCTCCAGGCGTGCCAGCAGTTCGGCCCGGTCGGCGGCGACGACGACGGCCCGTTCCCTGGCGGGCGACCGGCGCACGGCCAGCGAGTGCGCCACGTCTTCGAGTGGGACCCGGGCGCCCTCACCCCTGAGCCACTGGGCCAGCCGTTCGGCTGCGGACCGCAGAGCCACCGGCGTCCCGGCGGAGAGCGCGAACAGGCGGGGCGCCCGGTCACCCCGCCCGGTTCCGGTATCGCCGGGCGGGGCCGGGCGGGGCGCTCGCCGTGCGGAGGGGAGGGCTGGGGGCTGTTCCAGCACGACGTGGGCGTTGGTGCCGCTGATGCCGAAGGAGGACACGGCGGCCAGCCGTGCCCCGCCGCGCACGGGCCATTCGGTGGTGTCGGTGGGCACGAACAGCCGGGTCCCGCTGGGGTCGATCTGCGGGTTCCAGTTGTTGAAGTGCAGGCTGGCCGGGATCATGCCGTGCCGCAGGGACGCGATGGCCTTCAGGAGACCCGCCACTCCGGACACGGGCTCCGTGTGGCCGATGTTCGTCTTCACCGAGCCGAGCGCGCACCGGTCACGGCCCTTGCCGTAGACCGCGGCCACCGCGGCGAACTCGATGGGGTCGCCCACCGCTGTGCCCGGCCCGTGCGCCTCCACCATCCCGACGTCGCCGGCCTCGACGCCCGCGCGCTCCAGCGCGAGACGGTAGAGGTCGATCTGCGCGGGCTCGGAGGGCGCGCTGAGCCGGGTGCCGCGGCCGTTCTGGTTGACGGCCGTGCCGCGCAGCACCGCGAGCACCCGGTCCCCGTCGCGCACCGCGTCCGACAGCCGCTTGAGGACGACGACGCCGCAACCCTCTCCCCGGACATAGCCGTCGGCGGCGGCGTCGAAGGCGTGGCAGCGGCCGGTGGGCGAGAACACACCCCACAAGGCGGGGGCGATGACTCCCTCGGGTCCCAGGGTCAGCATGGCGGCCCCGGCCAGCGCGACGTCCGACTCGCCGGTCCGCAGGCTCTGACAGGCCGTGTGCACGGCGACCAGTCCGGACGCGCAGGCACTTTCCACCACGACTTGCGGGCCCCGCAGGTTCAGCATGAATCCGACGCGTCCGGGGCCGATGCTGTCGAAGCCGGTGTACATCGCGTAGGCGTCGACCTCCTCCAGGGGACGCTGCACGCGCAGCATGTAGTCCTTCTGGTAGATCCCGAAGAACATGCCGGTCGGTGTGCCGGACAGGCGCTGAGCCGGGATCCCGGAGTGTTCGACGGCCTCCCACGCCACTTCGGACAGCAGCCGGTGCTCGGGGTCCACCCAGGGTGCTTCCTGGGCGTTGATGCCGAAGAACTCCGGCTCGTAGGCGTAGACGTCGTCGTCCAGGAAGCAGCCGTAGCGCAGCCGGGCCGCGACCTGGGCCGGAAGGCCGGCCAACTCCGCCTGCTGCCACCGTTCGGGGGGCACCTCCCGTGCCGTCTCCCGACGGGCCATCAGCAGCCGCCACAGCGAGGTGAGGGAACGCACCTCGCCGGGGAACCGGCAGGCGGCTCCGACGATCGCGACGGGCTCGTCCTGAGCCGCACCGGGCTCCTCGACACGGGATTGAGCATGCACAGGCAGACCGTCCTTGCGCGTTGCCCGGGAGGCGACCTGTTTCCGGTCCGCTCTCCGCCTCGCCGTCGGATCGGTCGTACGAGGCGTCATCCATTGCGTCACGGAGACAGGGGGCACGCCAAGGACGCACCGGGCGGCGGCAGGAGCACCCGGGACGGAGCGGACGCGCCAACGCATCGGGTTCAGCCCCCTGAGTGGCCTCTTAACCGATCATCGCGCTCGCTGCCCCGGGCGCCTGACATGATCGCCGACATGTTGGCCGACAAGTTGGACGCGCTCTCACGCATGACGGTCGAGCACATGGCCATGCCGTTCCCACCCGGCTTCCGTGGCGTGGACATCGAGGCTCAGGACATGGTGATGCTCGACGCGGACGCCTACGGCTGCGCGGCGAGTGCTCTCAAGGGGCCCCTCGCCGATCGGCAGCGCGCAGCCCTCACACGGGTGTTGGCGGCGTTCGACCGGGTCCTCCCGGCGATCGACGACGCGTACGCGAGCAGGTACTACTCGCACCTGCACAAGGCGTCCTTGCTGGCCGCCGAGGTCGATGAACTGCGCGAGCGGTAGCGGCGGGGCCGGCTACGGATGCAGCGTCGCCTCGCCGGTGACGCGGATGGCCGCCTCCTGGCCGGGGCCGACCGACAGCGGCCCCGCGACGCGGACGTCGACGGGGTCGTCGACGCCCTGAACGCTCAGGGTCACCTTGGCGTCGTGGCCGTAGTAGAAGACGTCCCTGACGGTGCCCCGCACGGCCTCCTCCGTGTCCGCGTCCGTCAGTTGCAGCTGCTCGGGACGCAGGACGACGGTGCCCGTGCTGCGGCCTTGGGGTGGGGTGGTCAGGGTCACGGTCCCCAGCGGTGTGGTGGCCGTTGTGCCGCTCCCGTGCACGGTCGCGGGGACCAGGACGGCGTCGCCGACGAAACCGGCGACCCAAGGGTCGGCCGGGCGCCGGTAGAGGTCCTGGGGCGTGTCGCACTGGGCGACGCGCCCCTGCCGTACGACGGCGACGAGGTCGGCCGTGGACAGGGCTTCCTGCTGGTCGTGGGTGACCAGCAGGGCCGTGGCACCGGTCGCGCGCAGGGCGGATCGCACATCCGCCCGGACTCCCGTGCGCAGCGCGCTGTCGAGGGCGTTGAACGGTTCGTCGAGCAGGACGAGTGCGGGGCGCGGAGCCAGTGCCCGGGCCAGGGCGATGCGCTGTTGCTGTCCGCCGGACAGTTCGTGCGGCATGCGGTCGCCGTACCCGGCCAGTCCGACGAGGTCGAGCATGTCCGCCGTCCTGCGGCGGCGCTCGCTGCGGTCGAGGCCGGTCAGTCCGAACGCCACGTTGCGGGCCACGGTCATGTGCGGGAAGAGGGCGCCTTCCTGCGGCACGATGCCGATGCGGCGCCGTTCCGGCGGCAGGTGCACGCCGGGCCCGGCGAGGGTGCGTCCGTCGAGCGCGACCGTACCCGTGTCGGCGCGCAGGAACCCGGCGATGACGCGGAGCAGGGTGGTCTTTCCGCAGCCGGAGGGGCCGAGCACGGCGGCCAGCGTCCCGCCCGGCACGGTGAGGTCCAGGCCCCGGAGGACGGGGGCGCCGGAGCGGTAGGACTTGGTGAGCTGCTCGATGCGGAGCTCGTTGCCGTGGTCGGTCATGTGCGGTGCCTGCCCAGGAGGTAGGAGGGGACGGCGGCCAGGAGGATGAGGGCCGCGGCGTAGGGTGCGGCGGCCGCGAAGGAGCCGGATCCGGTCTCGGTCCACAGCCGGGTGGCCAGCGTGTCCACGCCGGTGGGGCGCAGCAGCAGCGTGGCGGGCAGTTCCTTCATGCAGACCACGAAGGTGAGCGCGGCGCCGGCCGCGACACCCGGTGCGGCCAGCGGGACAGTCACCTCTCGCAGCACCCGCAGGGGCGAACGGCCCAGGGAGCGGGCCACGTCCTCCAGCAGGGGCGGCGCCTGGAGTACGGCGGCGCGGGTGGCGGCGACCGCGACCGGCAGGAACAGCACGGCGTAGGCGCCGATCAGCAGGGGCAGTTGCTGATAGAGCGGGTAGGCGTAGCGCACCGCGAAGAAGACCAGGGAGAGCGCGACGGTGATGCCGGGCAGTGCGTGGCCGGCGTAGGCGGCCTGTTCCAGCAGCCGGGCTCCGCGTCCCCGGTGGCGTGCGGCGATCACCCCGACGGGCAGTGCCAGCAGGGTGGTCAGGGCGGCTCCGGCCGCGGCGACACCGAGGGTGGTCCAGGCTGCTTCCCCGAGCGCGCCCAGGTCCCAAGTCGCCGAGTTGCCCACGGCCAGCCAGTAGCCGAGGGTGCCGAGCGGGAACGCCACCGCCGCGGCCACCAGCGTGGTGCACCAGGCCAGGGCGGGGATCCGCCAGCGGCCCAGGGGCACCGGGACGGCCGGGCGGGCGGTGCCGGCGCCGGTCCGGGCATGGCCGGCGCGTCCCCGGGTGCGGGTCTCGGCGGCGACCAGCGCCACCGTCAACACCACCAGCACGACGCTGAGCGCGGCGGCCGGGGTGCGGTCGAAGGAGGCGCGGTAGGACGTGTGGATGGCGCGGGTGAAGGTGTCGTAGCGCATCAGCGAGACGGCGCCGAAGTCGGAGAGCACGTACAGGGCGACGAGCAGCGCTCCGCCCGCGGCGGCCGGGCGCAGCTGGGGCAGCGTGACCCTCAGGAAGGTGCGCACCGGTCCGTGACCCAGGGAGCGGGCGGCCTCCTCCTGAGCCGGGTCGATCCCGCGCAGCGCGGCGGCGACGGGAAGGTGGACGTAGGGGAAGCTCACGAGGGTGAGGGCGAGCGCGGCCCCGGCGAACCCGGCGGTCCGGGGTGCGCCGGCCAGCCATGCGAAGGCGGCGACGTAGCTGGGCACGGCGAGCGGCAGGGTGACCAGCACCGACCAGGCGCGTGCCCCGGGCAGGGCCGTGCGTACGGTCAGCCAGGCCAGGGAGACGCCGAGCACCAGGCACGCTGCCACGACGACGGCCGTCAGGGAGAGGCTGCGGGCGAGGAGTTGCAGCGTCCGCTCGTCGCCGACGACGTCCCAGGCGTAGCGCGGACCGCGTTCGAAGGCGCGGACCTCTCCGAGTCCGAGGTCCAGACGCAGGGCCGGGAAAACATCATCGTCAACATTCCCAAGGGCACCAAGTCGGAGCAGGCCC
>NZ_JBEZWN010000106.1:0-15266 GCF_040637495.1 Streptomyces sp. NPDC029044 | reverse complement strand
CCGTTTCGGCCTGGACGGCCTCGTCCTCAAGCGCCGGACAGGCTGCCTGCGCCGCACGTGCCTCGAGAACGGCCGGGCACTCCTCGCCCGCGCGGTACACCGTCAGGATCTCGTTCGTCGACGTGTCCCGGACGGCGTTGAACCAGCGGCGGCAGCCCGCGGCATGGCTCCAGCGCTCGGCGAAGGGGCCCCTGGGGTTGTCGCGGAAGAAGAGGTAGCGGGCCCACTCCTCGTCGGTGAGGGACGCCGGGGCCTCCGGGTACGGCACATGGGCCTGGCCGCCGTAGTGGAACTCGGCCTCGTCGCGAGGTCCGCACCACGGGCAGGGGATCAGCAGCATGGATCGGCTCCCAAAGCTTCCAGTGGTCCTAGTGGGCCACCGCGGCCGCGCCGTGCTCGTCGACGAGCGCGCCGGTGGTGAAACGGTCGAGCGAGAAGGGGGCGTTCAGCGGGTGCGGTGCGTCGTGGGCGATGGTGTGGGCGTAGACCCAGCCGACGCCGGGGGTGGCCTTGAAACCGCCGGTTCCCCAGCCGCAGTTGAGGTAGAGGTTGTCCACCGGGCTGAGGCCGATGATCGGTGAGGCGTCGGGGCTGACGTCGACGATGCCGCCCCAGGTGCGCAGGACGTGGGCGCGGGCGAAGACCGGGAAGAGTTCCAGGGCGGCCGCCATCTGCTCCTCGATGATGTGGAAGGCGCCGCGCTGGGTGTAGGAGTTGTACGCGTCGATGCCCGCACCCATGACCAGCTCGCCCTTGTGGGCCTGGCTGACGTACACGTGCACGGCGTTGGACATGACCACCGTCGGGTGGACCGGTTCCAGCAGCTCCGACACGAGGGCCTGCAAGGGGTGGCTCTGGACGGGGAGTTCGATGCCCGCCATGGCCGCGAGGACCGAGGTGTGGCCCGCCGAGCAGAGCGCGACCTTGCCCGCGGCGATCGGGCCCCGGGTGGTACGGACCCCGACCACCCGGTTGTCGACCACGTCGAGGCCGGTGACCTCGCAGTTCTGGATGATGTCGATGCCGGCGGCGTCGGCCGAGCGGGCCAGGCCCCACGCGACGTGGTCGTGCTTGGCGATGCCCGCGCGGGGCTGGTAGGTGGCGCCCAGGACGGGGTAGCGCACGTCCGGGGAGATGTTGACGATCGGGCAGACGTCCTTGACGCCGTCCGCGTCGAGCCACTCGGCGTCCACGCCGTTGAGGCGGTTGGCCTCGACGCGGCGCACGCTGTCGCGGACGTCCTGGAGGCTGTGGGCGAGGTTCAGCACGCCGCGCTGGGAGAAGAGGATCGGGTAGTCGAGCTCGTCCGCCAGGCCCTCCCACAGCTTGAGGGCGTGCTCGTAGATGCCGGCGCTCTCGTCCCAGAGGTAGTTGGAGCGGATGATCGTGGTGTTGCGGGCCATGTTGCCGCCCGCCAGCCAGCCCTTCTCCAGCACCGCCACGTTGGTGATGCCGTGGTTCTTCGCCAGGTAGTGGGCGGTGGCCAGGCCGTGGCCGCCGCCCCCCACGACGACGACGTCGTAGGAGCACTTGGGCTCGGGGTTGCGCCAGAGCCAGTCGGGGTGTTCGGGGAGCTCGGCGCCGGGGGTGCGGGGGCTCATCGGGCGTCTCCGTTGTCCGACAGGTGCGGGTAGAGCGGGTGCTTGGCGGCCAGGGCCTCCGTGCGGGCACGCAGGGCGGCCACGTCGGGTTCCGGCTGGAGGGCGAGGGTGATGACGTCCGCGACCTCGGCGAAGTCCTCCTCGGTGAAGCCGCGGGTGGCCAGGGCGGGGGTGCCGATGCGCAGGCCCGAGGTGACCATGGGCGGGCGCGGGTCGAAGGGCACGGCGTTGCGGTTGACGGTGATGCCGATCTCGTGGAGCAGGTCCTCGGCCTGGCGGCCGTCCAGTTCGGAGTCGCGCAGGTCGACCAGGACCAGGTGGACGTCCGTGCCACCGGTCAGCACCTTCACTCCGGCCGCCGCCGCGTCCGCCTGGGTGAGACGCTCGGCGAGGATGCGCGAGCCGGCGAGCGTGCGGGCCTGGCGTTCGGCGAACTCCGGTGTCGCGGCGACCTTGAACGACACCGCTTTCGCCGCGATGACGTGCTCCAGGGGGCCGCCCTGCATGCCGGGGAAGACAGCCGAGTTGATCTTCTTGGCCAGGTCGGGCTCGTTAGTGAGGATGACGCCGCCGCGCGGACCGCCGAGGGTCTTGTGCGTCGTCGTGGTCGTGACGTGGGCGTGCGGTACGGGGCTCGGGTGCAGTCCTGCCGCCACCAGTCCGGCGAAGTGCGCCATGTCGACCATCAGCAGGGCGCCCACCTCGTCGGCGATCCTGCGGAAGGCGGCGAAGTCCAGCTGCCTGGGGTACGCCGACCAGCCCGCGATGATCATCTTGGGGCGGTGTTCCTTGGCGAGCCGCTCCACCTCGTCCATGTCGACGAGGTTGTCCGTCTCCGAGACGTGGTACGGCACGACGTTGAGCATCTTGCCGCTGTAGTTGATGCGCATGCCGTGCGTGAGGTGCCCGCCGTGCGCGAGGTCGAGGCCGAGGACGGTGTCGCCGGGCCGGAGCAGGGCGAAGAAGACGGCGGTGTTGGCCTGGGCGCCCGAGTGCGGCTGGACGTTGGCGAAGCCGGCGCCGAAGAGGGACTTGATGCGCTCGATGGCCAGCCGCTCGGTGACGTCGACGTGTTCGCAGCCGCCGTAGTAGCGGCGGCCGGGGTAGCCCTCGGCGTACTTGTTGGTCGCGACCGAACCCTGGGCCTCCATCACAGCGGAGGGCGCGAAATTCTCGGAGGCGATCATCTCCAGGGTGGACTGCTGGCGGTGCAGCTCGGCGCGGAGCGCGGCGTGGACCTCGGGGTCCAGCTCCGCCAGGGGGGTGTTCAGCGCGTTCATACGGCGTTCGCGTTCCTCTCGGCGGCCTCGACGACATTGGCGAGCAACATGGCGCGGGTCATGGGGCCCACGCCTCCGGGCATCGGCGCGAGCCATCCGGCGACCTGGGCGGCGTCCGGGTGGATGTCCCCCACCAGGCCCTGGTCGGTGCGGGTGATGCCGACGTCCAGGACGGCCGCGCCGGGGCGCAGCATGTCCTTGGTGATCAGGCCGGGCGAGCCGGCGGCCGCGACGACGATGTCCGCCTCGCGCACGTGCCAGGCCAGGCCCTTCGTTCCGGTGTGGCAGAGGGTGACGGTTGCGTTCTCGGAGCGGCGGGTGAGCAGGAGCCCGATCGGCCGTCCGACCGTGATGCCCCGCCCGATCACACACACCCGCGCTCCGGCGAGCGGCACGTCGTGGCGGCGGAGCAGTTCGACGATGCCGCGCGGGGTGCACGGCAGCGGCGCCTCGACGCCGAGGACGAGCCGGCCGAGGTTGACGGGGTGCAGTCCGTCGGCGTCCTTGGCCGGGTCCATGCGCTCCAGTACGGCGCCCGCGTCCAGGTGGCGGGGCAGCGGGAGCTGGACGATGTAGCCCGTGCAGGCGGGGTCGGCGTTGAGTTCGTCGATCGTCTCCACGACCTGCTGCTGCGAGGCGTCGGCGGGCAGCTCCCGCCGAATCGAGGCGATCCCCACCTGGGCGCAGTCCCGGTGCTTGCCACCGACGTAGGCACGACTGCCGGGGTCGTCACCGACCAGGACGGTACCCAGACCGGGCACCCGGCCGGTGATCGCGCTCAGCTTTGCGACGCGTTCGGCGAGTTCCCGACGAAGGACAGCGGCGGTGGCCTTGCCGTCGAGCAGTTGTGCGGTCACCTGGAGAGTTCCTTCCAAGGAGGCTGTGGTGGAACAGACTTAAGGGGCGCGGGGAACTGCGCGACCAGCCACAACGCAGCCGCAGACGAAAACTCAGCCACGAAGCCGGGACATGGCCGGATCGAACAGAGGCTCCTCGGCGACCACGGCCTCGACGGACTGATCGAAGTACCCGATGTGAACGACGGTCCCCGGAGCGGCCAGCTCCACCGGCAACCACGCATAGGCAATGCCCTTGCCGATCGTGTAGCCATAAGCCGCACTGGTGACGTACCCCACCGCACAGTCCCCGTCGTACACCGGCTCCTTGCCCATGACGACGGCCTCGGGGTCGTCGATCGTGAGACAGGTCAGCTTCCGCCGGACATCGGCCTTGCGCCGCTCCAGCGCCGCCTTCCCGACGAAGTCGTCCTTGTCGAGCTTCACGGCGAAGCCGACACCGGCCTCGTACGGGTCGTGTTCGTACGTCATGTCCGTGCCGAAGGACCGGTAGCCCTTCTCCAGGCGGAGACTGTTGAACGCGCCCCGCCCGGCCACGATCCCGCCCAGCGGCTCGGCCGCGCGCCACAGCGTGTCCCACAGCTTCTGTCCCAGGTCGGCGGTGGTGTACAGCTCCCAGCCCAGCTCACCGACGTACGACAGCCGCATCGCGGTGACCGGCACGGAGCCGATGTGCGCGCGCTTGGCGCGGAAGTACTTCAGGCCGGTCGCCGAGAAGTCGGCGTCGGTGAGCGGCTGGAGGACGTCGCGGGCACGCGGCCCCCACAGGCCGATGCAGCAGGTGCCGGGGGTGATGTCACGGACCTGGACCGTGCCGTCGGCGGGGAGGTGCCGGGTGAACCAGTCGAGGTCCAGGTTGCCGTTGGCGCCGACCTGGAAGAGGTCGGGGGCGAGCCGGGCGACGGTCACGTCGCTGCGGATGCCGCCGTCGTGGTCGAGGAGCAGCGTGTACGTCACCGAGCCGACGGACTTGGCGACCTTGCCGGTGCACAGCCGCTCCAGGAACTCGCCGGCGCCGCGCCCGCTGACCTCCAGCCGCTTGAGGGCCGTCATGTCGTACAGGGCGACGGTCTCTCGCGTGGTCTGGGCCTCGGCGGCGACGATGGGCGACCAGTAGCGTGCGGCCCAGTCGTTGGGGGTGACGATGGAGCGGCCTTCGACCAGGCCGGCGTTGGCCTCGTACCACTGGGGCCGCTCCCAGCCGTTCGCCTCCAGGAAGAAGGCGCCCAGCTCCTGCTGGCGGGTGTGGAACGGGCTGGTACGGATCGGGCGCGGGTCCCCCGACGGCTGGAGGGGGTGGAGGATGTCGTAGACCTCCACGAAGTTCTGGCAGTCGCGGGCCAGCACGTACTCCGGAGAGAGCTGGTGCGGCTCGAAGCGGTTGACGTCGCACTCGTGCAGGTCGAACGAGGAGCAGTAGCCGTCGACCAGCCACTCGGCCATGGCCCGCCCGACGCCGGCGGAGTGCGTGACCCAGACGGCCTCGGCGACCCAGAAGCCCTTGACGTCCGGGGATTCGCCGAGCAGGGGCAGACCGTCGGTGGTGAAGGAGAACAGGCCGTTGATGCCTTCCTCGACCTTGGCGTCCTTCGCCGCGGGGAGCAGTGACTGCGTCTCGGCCCAGGCCTCCTCGAAGTCCTCCTCGGTGAACTTCAGGACGGAGGGCATCTCGTCGGACTCGTCCACGGAGAGGATGTCGTCTGCGGAGATCGGCATCGGGCGGTGGCCGTAGTAGCCGATGCCCAGGCCGTCGAAGCGGTCGCGGTAGTAGAGGTCGGCGTCCTGGTGGCGCAGGATCGGGCGGACCGCTTCCTGCGTCTGTCCGGCCAGGGCCGGGACCGGGCCCGTCCAGGCGAGCTGGTGGGCGAGCGGGGTCAGCGGGAGGTTCATGCCGGCCATGCGGGCGATCTTCGGGCCCCAGATGCCGGCGCAGCACACGACGATGTCGGCCGGGATCTCGCCCTGGTCGGTCAGGACGCCGGTCACCTCCCCCTCGGCCTGCCGGATGTCGAGGACCTCGTGGCGGGCGAGGAAGCTGACTCCGCGCTCGGTGGCCCGGCGGATCTGCGCCTCGACGGCGAGGACCGCCTTGGCGAGGCCGTCGGTCGGCACGTGGAGGCCGGCGAGGACCTTGTCCGGGTTGACGAGGGGGTGCTGTGCGACGCACTCCTCGCTGGTGAGCAGCCGGGACTCGATGCCCCAGGAGGCGAGCCAGCCGTGGCGCCGCTGGAGTTCGGTGACGCGCTCCGGGCTGGTGGCCACCTCCAGGCCGCCGACCTGGAGGAAGCAGGGCTGCCCGTCGACGTCGAGGGAGCAGAACTTCTCGACGGTGTAACGGGCCATCTCCGTCATGGTCTTGGAGGGGTTGGTCTGGAAGACCAGGCCCGGGGCGTGTGACGAGGAGCCCCCGGTGGCGGGCAGTGGGCCCTGGTCGACCACGGTCACTTCGGTCCAGCCGCGCGCGGAGATCTCGTCGGCGAGCGCCGCCCCCACGACGCCCGCTCCGATGATGACCACCCGGGGTCCCGCCATCGCCGCACCTCCGACGTTGAAAGCGATCCAGTTGCTGTCTACGCAACAGGGTTCAGGTTGCGCAACTCAATGTGCCCGCCGCGCATCGGCGTGTCAAGAGGTCCGCGACGCCGGAAAAACACCCGGGGGCGGCGGGGAGGAAACAGCGCAAAACGACGAAGCCCGGCAGGCTGACGACACAGCCTGCCGGGCCTCCCGGGCCGGACTCACACGGGTGTTCCCGCGCCCTACTTGATCCAGGCGTCGACCTTGCCGCGGTTGGCCTCGACCCACTTCTTCGCGGCGGCCTCGGGTGCCATCTTGTCCACCGCGATGTACTTGGCCACGGTGTTCTGGTCCTCGTTCGTCCAGGTGAAGTTCTTCACCAGGTCGTAGGCCGGACTGCCCGACTTGGCGAACTTCGCACTGACGATCTTGTCGAGCTCGTACACGGGGTAGTCACAGGCGACCTTCTCCGCGTCGGCGTCGCAGCCCTCCTTGTATGCGGGCAGGCTGACCTTCTTCAGCGGTACCTCGGACATGAACCACTGCGGCTCGTAGAAGTAGCCGATCACCCATTCCTTGTTCTTCTCGGCGTTGCGGTAGGCCTGGATGAGCGCGGTCTCGCTGCCCGCGTACACCACCTTGAAGTCCAGCTTGAGGTTCTTCACCAGCGCCTCGTCGTTGGTGACGAACGACGGGTCGCCGTCGAGGAGCTGCCCCTTGCCGCCCGACTCCGAGGTCTTGAACTTCGAGGCGTACTTGTCGAGGTTCTTCCAGTCGGTGATGTCCGGGTGCGCCTTCGCCAGCCACGGCGGCACGTACCAGCCGATGAGGCCCTTGTTGCCGGTCGGGCCGGCGTCGACGGCCGTCTTCTGGTCGGTGATGTACTTCTTCTTCAGGTCGTCGTGGCCCCAGTTCTCCACGACGGCGTCGACCTCGCCCGTGCCGAAGCCCTGCCAGGCGATCTCCTCCTTGAGGTCCTTCTGCTCGACCTTGCAGCCGAGGTCGTGCTCGGCGACGTACGCGAGGACCGCCGCGTTCGCCTCGTAGCCCACCCACGGGTTGATCGCGAGGTTGAAGGTGCCGCACTTGCCCGAGCTGCCCGAGCCGGCCGCGTTGTCGTCGCCGACCTTCGCGCCCCCGCAGGCCGTGAGGGTGAGGCCGAGGACGGCCAGGCCGGCCGCGCCGGCTCTGAAGTGTCGTGCCATGGTGAGGTGCTCCTTATGCTCCGGCGCGGCGAGCCGCTGCCTGAGTGATCCGGTCGAACATGACTCCGAGCAGGACGATGGCGAGTCCGGCCGCCAGTCCCTTGCCGTACAACTGGCCCTGCGAGAACCCGGCCACGACGTCGTAGCCGAGGGCGCCCGCTCCCACCAGGCCGCCCACCACGACCATCGACAGCACGTAGATCAGGCCCTGGTTGGTCGCGAGGGTCAGGGCTCCGCGTGACATCGGCAGCTGGACCTTGGTGATGATCTGCCAGGTGTTGCATCCGGTGGACATCGCCGCTTCCACGGTGGTCCCGGGCACGGCCCGCACCCCATCGGCGATGATCTTGATGGCGACGGGTGCCGCGTAGACGATCGCGGCGACGATCGCCGTGAACCGCGTCGCGCCGAACAGCGCGAGGAACGGCACGAGATAGACGAACGGCGGCATGACCTGGGCCGCGTCCAGGGACGGCCTGAGCAGCCGGTCGACGAGCGCGCTGCGCCCCATCCACACCCCGAGGACGACGCCGAGCAGCATCACGAGCACGGTCGCCACCGCGGTGGAGGCCAGGGTCGTCATGGCGTCCGACCACACGCCGGTGGCGATGAGCAGACCCACGCACACGGCGGAGGTGGCCCCGGCACGCCATCCGCCGAGCACCGTGCCGAGCGCGACGAGGGCTGCGCCCACGAGCCACCACGGCGAGTCGGTCAGCAGGGTCTGGAAGGGGTTCAACAGGCCGTTGGTGAGGGCGTCGCGGAAGGCGTTGGTCAGACCCGACAGGTTGTCCTGGGCCCAGGTGGTCACGTCGGTGGCCGCCTTGGCGATGGTGCTGCCGGTGCTGCCCTCGCCGGGGAACTCGGCTGCCCACAGGTACGTGTGCGACAGGTACACCAGGACCGCGGCCACCACTCCCCCGGCCACCACCAGCTGCTGCCGCCACTTGAGGAAGGGACTGTCCGAGCCCCGGGCCGTGTCGGCCCGTCCGCTCGCGGCGGTGGTGACCCGGTCGAGCACGATGGCCATGACGACGATGGCCAGTCCGGCGTTGAACGCCGTGCCGACGTCCAGCGACTGAAGGGCCTGGACGACCGTCGCCCCGAGGCCGGGTGCGTTGATCAGGGCCGCGATGGTCACCATGGCCAGAGCGGCCATGATGGTCTGGTTGACGCCCATCACCACGGTCCGCTTGGACATCGGCAGCAGGACCTTCAGCAGCGCCTGGCGCCGTGTCGCGCCCATCGAGTCCGCCGCCTCGACCGTGGTCTCGGGAACCGAGCGGATGGCGTGGGCGGTGATGCGGATCGCGGGCGGCGCCGCGTAGATGGCCGTCGCGATGGTGGCGGAGGCCGGGCCGATGAGGAAGAACAGGGTCAGGGGCGCCAGGTAGACGAAGGTGGGCATCGTCTGCATGAAGTCCAGGAACGGCGTCACGATACGGTTGAACCGGTCGGACAGTCCGGCCCACACGCCCAGGGGCAGTGCGAACAGCAGCGCCACGAAGACCGCCGAGAGGGTCAGCGCCAGCGTGTCCATGCTCTCCTGCCAGAGGCCCTGGAGGCCGAGGAAGGTGAAGCCGGCGACGGCGAGCAGCGCGACCCGCCAGTTGCCCAGGGCCCAGGAGACGTAGCCGGCGATGCCCACGACACCGAGCCAGCCGATCTGCGGGACCGGGCGGCCCGCGGTCGGCTGCGAGATCAGCTCCTGCACGAAGGTCACCAGGGTGTCGATGACCAGGCGGATCTCGTTGAAGAAGTAGAGGAAGAGCGGGTTGGAGTTGCGGTTCGCGCCGATGGAGTCGTTGACGTCGTTGAACCACCGGTGCAGGTCGGTCAGATCGGCCGCGGCGAGCGACAGGGTCTGCTTGCCGCGCAGCACGGCGAAGAGGACGAGCCAGACGACCAGGATCGCGCCGACGATCATCGAGCGGCTGACCGTGGGCGCGCGCCGGGCGGGAGCGGGCGGCTCCTCGTTCCCGGTTCTCTGCGGTCTCTGCGTCTTCTCTACGGCGACGGTCATCAGGCGTCGCCTTCCTGCCCGGCGACCACCGCGAGGATCTCCTCGTCGCCGACGATGCCGAGCAGTTCGCCGTTCTCGACGACCTTGACGGGCTTCTCGGCCGCGAGCACCGCCCGCGTGGCCTCCTTCACCACGACGTCCGGGCCCAGCTCGGGACCGTCCAGGGGGTCGTCGGGTGCCGCCGGGCGCATGATCCACCGCAGGGTCAGCACGTCACCGCGGGGCACGTCCCTGACGAAGTCGCGTACGTAGTCGTCCGCGGGGGCACCGACCAGTTCGTCGCCGGTGCCGCACTGGACCATCCTGCCGTCGCGCATGATGAGGATGCGGTCGCCCAGGCGCAGTGCCTCGGACAGGTCGTGGGTGATGAACACCATGGTCTTGCCGACCTCGTGGTGCAGGCGGACGACCTCGTTCTGCATGTCGCGGCGGATCAGCGGGTCGAGCGCCGAGAACGGCTCGTCGAAGAGGAGGACGTCGGGGTCGCCGGCCAGGGCGCGGGCGAGGCCGACGCGCTGCTGCATGCCACCGGACAGCTGGTCGGGGTAGGAGCTCTCGTAGCCCGAGAGGCCGACGAGTTCGACGACCTCCAGCGCGCGCCTGGTGCGCTCGGCTCTGCTCATACCGCGGATCTCCAGGCCGAAGGCCACGTTGTCGACGACCCGGCGGTGCGGCAGCAGCCCGAAGTGCTGGAAGACCATGGAGAACTTGCTGCGGCGCAGCTCGCGCAGACGGCTCGCGTCCGCGTCGCGGATGTCCTCGCCCTCGAAGAGGATCTCGCCGGTAGTGGGTTCGATGAGGCGGGTCAGACAGCGCACCAGGGTGGACTTGCCGGAGCCGGACAGGCCCATCACGACGAACACCTCGCCGGGCGCGACCTCGAAGTTCACGTCGCGCACGGCGGCCGTGCATCCGGTGCGGTCCATCAGTTCGCGGCGGGTGAGTCCGCGCAGTTCCTCGGAGCCGGGCACCTGGGCCGCCTTGGGCCCGAACACCTTCCACAGGTCGCGTACGGAGATGACCGGGGTGGGTGCCGCGTCCTGGGGGGTGTCGCGCCGCCGCGACGCCTCGGTCGTTGCTGGGGTCATGTTCGACCTCTTTCGGCGTTCAGCCGCGGAACCAGTGCTGCGGCCGGGGTTGGATGTTCTGCCAGATGTGTTTGGGCTCCCGGTACTCGTCCAGGCCCGTCGGTCCCAGCTCCCGGCCCACGCCGGAATGCCCGAACCCACCCCATTCCGCCTGCGGCACATAGGGGTGGTAGTCGTTGATCCACACTGTGCCGTGGCGCAGCCGGCGGGCGACCCGCTGGGCTTTGCCTGCGTCCTGCGTCCAGACGGCGCCGGCGAGTCCGTACGCGGTGTCGTTGGCGATGCGTACGGCGTCGTCCTCGTCGGTGAAGCGCTCCACGGTGAGGACGGGCCCGAAGGACTCCTCGTGCACCACGCTCATGTCCTGACCGCACGCGTCGAGCACGGTCGGCGGGTAGTAGTGGCCGCCGGCCAGGGCCGAGTCGCCCGGGCGTTCGCCGCCGCAGCGCAGGACGGCACCCTCCGCGAGTCCGGCCGCGACGTACGCCTCGACCTTCGCCAGGTGCTGGGCGGAGATCAGCGGGCCGGTGTCGGCCTGCGGGTCGAAGGGGCCGCCGAGACGGATCCTCCGGGCGCGGCGGACCACCTCGTCGACGAACCGGTCGTGCAGCGCGTCCTCGACGATCAGCCGGGCACCGGCCGAGCAGACCTGGCCCGAATGCAGAAAGACGGCCGTGAGCGCGAAGTCCACGGCCGTCTCGAAGTCGGCGTCGGCGAAGACGACATTGGGGTTCTTGCCGCCGAGCTCCAGCGCGACCTTCTTCACGGTCGCGGCGGCGGTGGCCATGATGCGTCTGCCGGTGTCCAGGCCGCCGGTGAAGGAGACCATGTCGACGGCGGGGTCCTCGGCGAGCGGTGCTCCCACCTCGGGCCCGGTTCCCAGGACGAGGTTGGCGGCGCCGTCCGGAAGTCCGGCCTCCGCCAGGGCCTTCATCAGCAGGATCGAGGTGGAGGGGGTGAGTTCGCTGGGCTTGAGGACGATGGTGTTGCCGGCGAGGAGGGCCGGGGCGACCTTCCAGCTCGCCTGGAGCAGTGGGTAGTTCCAGGGGGTGATCAGGGCGCACACGCCGATCGGCTCGTACACGACGCGGCTGACGGCGTCGTCGCGGCCGGTGTCGATCACCCGGCCGGCGTCGGTGCCGCCGAGCCCTCCGTAGTAGCGGAAGCAGGAGACGACGTCGGCGATGTCGTACTCGCTCTCCACCAGCCGCTTGCCGGTGTCCAGCGATTCGGCGCGGGCGAACGCGTCGGCGTCACGTTCGAGGAGGTCGGCGGTGCGCAGCAGGAGCGCGCCGCGCTCGCGCTCGGGGGTGCGCGGCCAGGGCCCCTCGTCGAAGGCCCGCCGGGCCGCGGCGATGGCCGCCTCGGTATCGGGGCGGGTGCCTTCGGACACGGTCACGGAGAGTGTTCCGTCTGCGGGGCAGCGGATGTCCCGGTGGCCTCCGGCCACGGGATCCCGCCATTTGCCGTCCACGTACAGGTCTGCCACGTCGGGGCCCTTCGAGCGAATCGCGTTGCGCATCACGCACCGCATTGCTTGTGGTGGAACACTCTGGAGAAGGCGGGATCGCACGTCAAGGGGTTGACCGATGACGGTTTAACCAAGGAGGCAACCCATAGAACCCGACGCCGACCAGCCCGGACCACCGGATTTCCGGGCCGGTCGGCTGTCTGAAAACAGTGGGTTACGCGGAGGCTTCGCGGTGCCGGTAGTACGCGGCGCCGGACGGCGGAAGCGGCTCCTTGCCGAGGATGAGGTCGGCCGCCTTCTCCGCGATCATCATCACCGGCGCGTAGATGTTGCCGTTGGTGATGTAGGGCATCACCGACGCGTCGACGACCCGCAGTCCCTCCACGCCGTGCACGCGCAGATCGGCCGGGTCCACGACGGCCATGTCGTCGGTGCCCATCTTGCAGGTGCAGGACGGATGCAGCGCCGTCTCGGCGTCCTTGGCGACCCAGGCGAGGATCTCCTCGTCGCTCTCCACGGACGGGCCGGGCGAGATCTCCCCGGCGTTGTACGGGGCCATGGCGGGCTGGTTGAGCAGCCTGCGCGCGACCCTGACGGCCTCGACCCACTCACGGCGGTCCTGCTCGGTGGAGAGGTAGTTGAAGCGCAGCGCGGGGTGCTCGGCGGGATCCTTGCTCTTGATCTTCACCGAGCCGATGGCGTCGGAGTACATGGGTCCGACGTGGACCTGGTAGCCGTGTCCGCCGGCCGGGACGGAGCCGTCGTAGCGGACCGCGATGGGCAGGAAGTGGAACATCAGGTTGGGGTAGTCCACGTCCTCGTTGCCGCGGACGAAACCACCCGCCTCGAAGTGGTTGGTCGCGGCCGGCCCCGTACGGAAGAGCCACTGAAGGCCGATGAAGGGGGCACGCCACTTCGCGAGGTACGGCTGCATGGAGACGGGCTGCTTGCAGCCGTACTGGATGTACACCTCCAGGTGGTCCTGGAGGTTCTCGCCGACGCCCGGCAGATCGTGTACGACGTCCACGCCGAGCGCCGCGAGCTCCTCGGCGTTGCCGACGCCGGAGAGCTGGAGGAGTTGCGGGGAGTTGATCGCGCCTCCGCAGAGGATGACCTCACCGGCCCGCACCCGCCGGGGCCTGCCGCGACCGTGCCGGTACTCGACGCCGACGGCACGCTTGCCCTCGAAGAGGACGCGGGTGACCAGGGCACGCGTGGTGACGGTCAGGTTGGGCCGCTTCCGCACGGGCTTGAGGTACGCCTTCGCGGCCGACAGCCGGCGCCCGCGGTGGACATTGCGGTCGAACCTGGCGAAACCTTCCTGCCGATAGCCGTTCACATCGCTGGTCGGAGGGTGCCCCGCCTCCTCGGTGGCCTGGAGGAAGGCCTCGAAGAGCGGGTTGGTTCCCGGGCCCCGTTCGAGGACGAGGGGGCCGTCGTGGCCGCGGAACTCGTCGTCCGGGTCGGCGGCCAGGCAGTTCTCCATCCGCCGGAAGTACGGCAGACAGTGGGCGTAGTCCCAGGTCTCCATGCCGGGGTCGGCCGCCCAGCGCTCGTAGTCCATGGGGTTGCCGCGCTGGAAGATCATGCCGTTGATGCTGCTGGAACCGCCCAGGACCTTGCCCCGCGCGTGGTAGACGCGCCGGCCGCCCATGTGGGGCTCGGGTTCGGACTCGTACTTCCAGTCGTAGAAGCGGCTGCCGATCGGGTAGGTCAGTGCCGCGGGCATGTGAATGAAGACGTCCCACGGGTAGTCGGGTCTGCCCGCCTCCAGGACCAGGACCCGGTTGCCGGGGTCCGCGGAGAGCCGGTTGGCCAGTGCACTGCCGGCCGATCCACCACCGACGATGACGAAGTCGTACTGCAAGTCAGCCATGAGGCCTCGTCTCGCTCGCGCCGTAGAGAATGCGCGGCATGCTAGTACCGGTATCTCTATGCGCACCAGGTTGCGGACAACGCAACTTCTGATTTTCTCGTGAAGGCCGTGACCTGCACCGCTGTCGGCTATGTTAATCGCCCGTATAGTTGCGTTGTGAGCAACTACCATCCGGATACCGAAACGACAAGTGCGCCGACCGGCGGAGTGCAGTCCGTCGATCGAGCCATCACCGTGCTGGAGATCCTGGCCCGGCGCGGCGAGGCCGGCGTCAGCGAGGTAGCCGCCGAGATCGACGTCCACAAGTCCACCGCGTTCCGGCTGCTCGGCGCTCTGGAGGTGCGCGGTCTGGTCGAGCAGGCGGGTGAGCGCGGCAAGTACCGCCTCGGTTTCGGCATCGTCCGGCTCGCCGGCGCGGTCACCGGGCGCATCGACATCACCCAGCAGAGCCGCCCGGTCTGCGAGCGTCTCGCCGAGGAGATCGGCGAGACCGTGAACCTCGCCGTGATGCAGGAGAAGTACGCGATCAACCTGTACCAGGTGCGCGGTCCGGGCGCCGTGACGGCGTTCAACTGGGTCGGCCAGCTGACGCCGCTGCACGCCACGTCCAGCGGCAAGATCCTGCTGGCGCACATGCCGGCCAAGGAGCGTGCCGCGCTGCTGTCGGACGCGGGCCTGAAGAAGATGACGCCCCGCACCCTGACCGCGAAGACGAAGCTGGAGAAGAACCTCGCCGAGGCGCTGGAGCGCGGCTACTCCTGGACGCTGGAGGAGTTCGAGGCGGGGCTGCACGCCATGGCCGCCCCGGTCCGCAACCGGGACGGAGAGGTCATCGCGGCGATCAGCGCCTCAGGGCCGGCGTACCGGCTCACCGAGGACCGTATGCACGACCTCGCGCCGGTGCTGGTCAAGGGCGCGGACGAGATCAGCCATCGGATGGGCTACCTGGGCTGAGCCTGCCGCGCCGGACAGCTGGCTGGGGGGACGCCGGGAGCCGCCACTACTGCGGCCGCCCCGCGCCCAGGCGCTCCTGGACGAAGGTGTGGAACTCGCCGATGTGGTGCTCGCTGGGCACCAGGACGCCGCCCTTGGCGTACAGCCGCGAGCTCATCGCGGGCTGGCAGCGCTCGCAGGCGTCGAAGTCCTGCCGGTTGACCCGGTCGAACAGCTCCACCGACCGGCTGACGTCCTTCCCGCTCTCGACGACGTGCTTGAGATAGAGCCAGTCGCACTCGACGATCGTGCGGTCCGCGGCGACCGGGTACATCCGGTGGAAGATCACGTGGTCGGGGACCAGGTTGATGAACACCTGCGGGCGCACGGTGATGGCGTAGTAGCGGCGGTCCTG
>NZ_JBEZWN010000105.1:0-15424 GCF_040637495.1 Streptomyces sp. NPDC029044 | reverse complement strand
CGCGGGGTGGTGGGTGGGGGCCGCGCGGGGGGGTGTCCGTCCTCGGAACGGCGCGATGGGGCGTCATACCGACTGACTGGCGTTGACGCGCCAACCGCTGCGGGCGGACACCCCCCGGCACGTCCCCTGCTCGCCGTACGCGGGTGCGGGTCCGCGCCTCCTGCGGGCATGCGTGCCGCCTGGGGCGGCACAGGTGGGCGCAGGCGCTACCCCGCTCCGCCGGGCTGCGGATCCACCCGGCCTCAGCGGCAATGCCCGGCACCTGTGAGTCTCACAGCGCGCTCAACGCCCTGCGTGCCACCTCCCGGCCGATCGGCAAGGACGCCGTGGCCGCAGGGGACGGTGCGTTGAGGACATGGACGGTTCTGGCGCCCTCGCGGATCAGGAAGTCGTCGACCAGGGTTCCGTCGCGGAGAACCGCCTGCGCGCGCACGCCCGCGGCCGTCGGTACGAGGTCGCCCTCGGACACCCCGGGCAGCAGCCTGCCCACCGCCTCCGTGAAGGCCCGCTTGGACAGGGAGCGCCGCAGCTCACCCGCCCCGTACCGCCAGTGCCGGCGGGCTATCCGCCAGGAGCCGGGCCAGGCCAGGGTCGAGCCCAGCTCGCGCGGACGGACCGTGCCCCACCCGTAGCCCTCGCGGGCCAGCGCCGGCACCGCGTTGGGGCCGACATGGACGCCCCCGTCGATCCCCCGTGTGAGATGCACCCCGAGGAACGGGAACGCCGGGTCGGGCACCGGGTAGACCAGGCCGCGCACCAGCTCGGGCCGCGCCAGCTCGTAGTACTCACCCCGGAACGGCACGATCCGCATGTCCGGGTCGTCCCCGGTGAGCCGGGCGATCTCGTCGCACTGGAGACCGGCGCAGTTCACCAGGACCCGCCCGCGTACGACGTCCCCCGCGGCCGTGAGCACGGCGACCCCCCGCTCCGGGCGCCGGTCGACGCGCACGACCCGGGTGCCGTAGCGGATCTCCGCGCCCGAGCCGTGGGCCAGCCGGCGGGCGACCGCGACGAAGTCGCAGATGCCCGTCGTGCCGACGTGTATCGCGGCCAGGCCCCGCACCTCCGGCTCGTACTCCGCGATCTGGGAGGCGCCCAGCTCCCGCACCGGGATCCCGTTCTCCCGGCCGCGCTGTACTAGGGCGTGCAGGCGGGGCAGCTCCGCGCGGTCGGTGGCGACGATCAGCTTGCCGGTGACCGCGTGCGGGATGCCGTACTCGGCGCAGAACTTGACCATCTCCGCCGCGCCCCGCACCGCGTACCGCGCCTTGAGCGAGCCGGGGCGGTAGTAGATGCCGCTGTGGATGACGCCGCTGTTGCGGCCGGTCTGGTGGCGGGCCGGGCCCGGTTCCTTCTCCAGGACGGTGACACGTGTGCCCGGTGCCGCGCGGGTGATCGCGTACGCCGTCGACAGCCCGACGATTCCGCCGCCGATCACCAGCACGTCACAGTCGTACGTGATCCGCACGCGCACCACCTCCCGCCTCGATAGTGCACTGCGCCACTGACAATGCCTTCAAACGCGGGACGGGCGGCACACCTGCTCTTTCTACGCCGGGGCCATCAGCAGCGGCCGTGCACGCTCACGGAGCTCCACCACCCGGGGCTCGTCGCCGTACGGCTCCAGCCGGTGCAGGAGATCCTTCACGTACTCGGTGGTACGGGCCGAGGAGATCCGCCCGGCGACCTCCACCGCCCGCACCCCCTGTTCGCAGGCCGCGTCCAGGTTGCCCGACTCCAGTTCGGCGACCGCCGAGACGACCAGGCGCAGGCCGTGCGAGCGGACGAACTCCTCCGTCGGCTTCGACAGGGCCTGCTCGGTGAAGCGGCGGACCTGCCGGGGTGCCTTGAGGTCGCGGTAGCACTCGGCCGCGTCGGCGGCGAAACGGTCGTAGGAGTAGAAGCCGAGCCAGCTCGGGTCGTTGTCGCCGGGGCGGGCGCGCTCCAGCCAGCTCTCGGCAGCCTTCAGGGCGCCGCCGGCCGCCGGGGCGTCGTTGGCGCGGGCGTGCGCGCGTGCCTCCACGAGGCGGAAGAAGCTCATGGTGCGGGCCGTGGCCAGGCCGCGGTTGCGTTCGAGGGCGGCCTGGGCGAGGTCCACACCCTCGTCACCGAAGCCGCGGTAGGTGGCCTGGAGGGACATGGTGGCCAGCACGTAGCCCCCGAGGGGGACGTCCGCCGCCGCCCGGGCCAGGCGCAGGGCCTGGATGTAGTAGCGCTGGGCCGCTTCCTGCTGGCCCGTGTCGAAGGCCATCCAGCCGGCGAGCCGGGTGAGTTCGGCGGAGGCGCCGAAGAGGGCCCGGCCGACCTCGTCGGAGTACGAGCCGAGCAGCAGCGGGGCGGCCTCCACCCTTAAGCACTCGGGGACCATGGACGAACGCCAGTCGCCGCCGCCGTACTTGGAGTCCCAGCGCCGCGCGTCCTCGGCGGCCTCCCGCAGCTTCTGCACGTCGCTGTGGCCGACTTTGAGCGGTGCGCCGGAGCCCTCGCCGGGGCCCACGTCACGCGCGACCGAACTGTCGGCCGGGGTTATCAGCCATCGTGAGGCGGGCGTTGCGTATGCGCTCACCGCGAACGATCCGGCCAGCGACTGCCAGATGCCGCCGGACCCGGCCCGGCGGCCTGCGAGGTCGAGGCGGTACAGGTCGGTCGCGGACCGCACCGCCTGGCCGACGTCCCGCGGGAAGGCGAGGCCGACTTCGGGTGCGGGGTCCGCGTCCGCCAGCCCGATCTCGTGGAGCGGCACCGGGCGGCCGAGCTTCTGGCCGATGGCGGCTGCGATCAGGTGCGGAGCGGCGCCTTGCGGCACCATGCCCTTCGACACCCAGCGCGCCACCGACGTCTTGTCGTAGCGAAGTGTCAGTCCCCGCTGGGCGCCAAGGTCGTTGACGCGTCGCGCGAGGCCTGCGTTGGAGATTCCCGCGAGGGCGAGAACGGCGCCGAGTTTTTCGTTCGGCCCGCGTTGCTCCCTGGACATGCGCCACCCCTCGACACAGACGGCTGCCGCGCTGGCATAACCATGCGGCATTCGTAAACCCAGCGTAGTTCGCCGCATCCCAAGCGTTAAGGGGCATTGTTCCGGTTGGCGGGATTGTGGTCCGTACTGAAGTACGGTTCAGATACGGGCTGTTGCGACGTGCTCCCGCTGTGTGGCCGTGCGCCTGTCCGTGCGCTCTTCTCCGGCCACCACGGGAGCGGTTCCATGGTCATTGCGTGGGTCGGCCCGCTGTACTGGATCCAGTGGGCTGGGGGACACCGCCGCCTTCATCCCCGCGGGCGGCGGAACGGTCCGGGAGGCGTGCTCCGTCTCCCGGACTGCGCGACCGGGTGGCAGGGCGCACAGCCTGTACGGAGCGTGTTCGAGGCTGCCCGCCCGATATCGATTTGGCTGAAAAGCGACCCCGTTGGTCGTGGGGTATCAAGCCTCCTACCACGGCAGTTGAGGGCGCGCCGGGCGTGATTGGGGCGCGTTCCGGGGGCGCATTCGCGTCGCAGTCGTACCGGAGACATGTCGCCGGTACGCCTTGATTCTTGGCCGTCCTTTCGCTTTGCGCGGCCCGGCCGCGGTCGTCTCCGACTGCCGTTCGTGCCCGACTCGTCGGGAACGTGCGGGTGTTCGGGATCCCGCAGAGGGGTGGGCGGCTCCGCCGGGGCGCATTCGGCGGAGCGCAAGCGGCGTCGGCACCCTCTGGAACGCTTCCTTCATGGCAGCATGGTGAACCGGTTCGTACGGTGCACTGGTTGTCCACAGCCTGTGGAGGCGGCGATGCGGTGGTTGGTGGGGTGGAGCAGCACCGCCGCGGGAGCCGTCGCTGCCGGCTCGGCGGGGGCCACCGGCAGCGAGGGCGAGACGCTGCACCCGGTGGGGTCCCAACTCCTGTGGGGCGACCCCGATCCGCTGTGGGCGGTCGGCGACTGGCGCCCCGACGAGGTGCGCGTCGTGAAGGCCGACGACCGGACCAGGATCGCCGTCCTCGGCATCTGCGGCGCCACCGACGAGCAGCTGCGCGTCGCGCTGTTCGCCGCACGCGGTGGTGCACTCCGGCATCTGACCGCCTGGCCGGGCAGCTACACCGCGATCGTCCAGGTCGGCAGGCGCATCACCGTCTGCGGCGATCTCGCGGGCGCGCGGCCGGTGTTCCACACGCCCTGGGCCGGCGGCACGGCGTACGCGACCGCCGCGCTGCCGCTGGCCGACCTCATCGAGGCCAACCTGGACTTCGGGCACCTCGCCGCGCTGCTGGCCGCCCCGGACGTGCCCGCCGCGCTGCACGACTCCACGCCGTACGACGGCGTGAAGCGCATTCCGCCCGGGCATGCCCTCATCCTGCGCGCCGGGGCGCGCGAGATCGCCGGGTACGAGCCGGTCGCCTCGCTGGCCGTGGCGGCGCCTCCCGCCGATCCCGACAGCGCGGTCGACGCGGTGCGCGACGCGCTCGTGGAGGCCGTACGGACGCGGCTGTCCGCGCCGCGGCACGTCCCCGGGGCGGACATAGACCCGGGACCGGTGCCCGGCATGGGCCCCGCCGAGCGGCGGGCCGCCCGCGGGATGCCGGTGCCGGGGATCGGCGCGGACCTGTCCGGCGGGCCGGCCTCCGGCGCGCTGGCACTGCTGGCCGCGGGCCTGCCCGGGATGCCGGGCACGGTGCTGGGGCACGGCACCGGCGCGGGCGAGCGGCTGCTCGCCGTGACGTTCAACGACCTCGCCGTCGGCGGGCGGGAGGCCGAGCTGGAGCGGGCGGGCGCCCTGGCGGCGAACCCGCGGCTGCACCACGTCGTCGTGGCGGGCGGCGAGGAGACCCTGCCGTACGCCGACCTGGACGGGCCGCTGACCGACGAGCCCGGGCCGTGCCTGGTCTCCGCGGCGCGTCACCGGGCCCGGCTTGCGGCGGGCAGCGCGGACCACTTCACCGGCTACGGCGCCCGTCAGGTCCTGGACGCCCATCCCGCGCGCCTCGCCGACCTGCTGATGGACCGGCGGCGGCGGCATCTCGTGCGGCCGGTCGCCGCCCTGACCAAGGCCGACGGGTCGGTGCTGGTGCCGGCGCGCGTGTACGCGGCGGCCCGGCGGTTGTCCCGGACGCCGTACCGGTCGGGCGTCGAGTCCCTCGCCGAGCGTCTGCTCGACCCCCGCTCCGACGACGGCCTCGACGCGCCCGGCGGCGCGCTGGATGCCTCGCTCGCCGCGCTGACCTGGGGCAGACCCGGGCCGGCGGCGCGCTGGCTGACCGGTGAGGCGCTCGCTGAAGTATCGGTTCGCCTTCAGGCGTCGACCCACCGGTCGGAGCTGGTGGGGCCGGGGCAGCGGCCGGGTGACTTCCGCGCGCGTGCGGCGCTGGCGCGTCATGCGGCCGATCTGCGGGTGCTGGAGCAGGCCGCGGAGGTCCGCTTCCAGCGGCTGCACGCGCCGTTCCTCGACAACCAGGTCGTCCGCGCGGCCCGGGCGCTGCCCGAGGCACTTCGGGTGCGACCGGGGGCGCGGGCGGCGATCCTGCGGACGGTGCTGGAGGGAGCCGGGGTCCGGGAGCTGCCGCCCGGCTGGGGTGCCCCGACCCAGGCGACGGAGGCGGCCGCGGAGCGTACGGGGCTGCGGGTGGCGGCGGACTCCCTGGTCGCCCTGTTCGACACCCCACTGCTGGCCGAGGCGGGCCTGGTCGAGGCCCGTGTGGTGCGCAAGGCGCTGCGCGGCGCCGCGGCGGGTGAGCCGCTGCCCCTGGACGGCCTCGCGGACCTGGTCGCCCTGGAGCTCTGGCTCCGCCGTCTGCTGTCGCGGCGCGGCACGTGCTGGACGGGCACACCGGCGAGGCAGCGCGCGGTACCGGCGGGCATCGCGCCGCAGCGGGGGGCGTTGGGGGCGGGGGCCGGTGGGGGGCGGCGGGTGTAGCGCCTTCTCGCCGGGCGGTGGGTCGGGGCCGTGCCGGGGGGTGTCCGTCCTCGGAACGGCGCGATGGGGTCTCACGCCGACTGACTCCCCGTTGACGCGCCGACCGCTGCGGACGGACCCCCCGACACGTCCCTCGTGCAGGCGGCGGGTGCGTATCCGCTCAGCTGAGGGCATGCGTGCCGCCCCCGCTGCGGGCATGCGTGCCGCTAAGGGCGGCACGGTGGGCGCCGCGGCACCCCGTTCCGCCGGGTTGCGGACCCACCCGGCCTCAGCAGCAACGTCGGCGCCCCGTTCCGCCGGATCGTGCGTTCACCCGGGCCAGCGACAACCCCGAACCGCACGCAGCCCCCGGGGCCACGCCCCGGACCGAAAACACCCCGCCCCCAAGCCCCACCCCCGCCGCACCGCCGACCGCTGGCGCTCCGGCCGCCCGCGCTCCCTGCCGGAGCGCGCCCCGTGGAGCGGGCCGAGGCCGCCGTCCGCGCCGCACTGGGCAGTGCCGGGTGCGAGGCGGAGCGTGCACGGGGCACGGAGCTCACCGCGGACGAGGTCCTGAGCGAGCTGGACGAGGCGTGCAGCGCATACGTGTGAGCCGCTCCACCGCGGGCTAGCCGCAGGTGAACCTGGACTCCGCCCAGTCCACCGGCATCAGGTCGTCCAGGGCGCTGCGCGGTTCCACCACCAGCCGGACCGTGCTGCGGCCGGCTAGGTTCACATGGACGGGCACCGCCGGGTCACCGCCCTCGACCAGCGGCGACCGCCACAGCCGCACCCCGTCGGCGTAGACGGAGAAGTACACCTTGCCGAGCCGCAGCGTCATGTCGTCCACCCCCACCAGCGCGTCGTACGACGAACAGGGGCGGTTGAGGTCGATGGTGACGGACGAGCGGCCGTGCACGGTGACGCCGTGCGCGTACCGCTGGGCCCCGACCGACAGGCCGGACCGCTTCCAGACCCAGCTGCTCGAACCGATCCGCATCTCGGGCTTCGTGCCGTCGCCGTTGATGTCGTACGACAGTTCGCTCCACTGGTAGACGGCCGGGGCGGGCGGGGGCGGCGGGGGAGTGGGCGTCGGTGTGGGGGACGGAGGCGGTGTCGGCCTCGGGGACTCGGGCGGTGGAGCGGGGGTCCGGGTCGGCTTGGGGGCCGGGTCCGGGTCCTGGTCCGGTTCTGGACTCGGGCCGGTTCTGGAGCTCGGTGCCGGCGCGGGCGTCTGGGCGCGCGCGGGCAGGATCCCCGGCGGTCGCGGCCCCGGTCCGGGCCGTGAGGAGGACGGCGGGGGCGAGGGCGTGGGCTCACCCGGGCGCGCCACCGACGACGGCGGAGGGGCTGAGGGGGTGCCCTGGGCCTCCGGCTTCGGTTTCTCGTTGCCGGCCAGTGCCATCACCACCGCCGCCACCACACCGACGGCGACCACACCGGCCGCGATACCGGCCTTCACCGGCGCACCGACCCCCTCGGAGGCCCCCACACCACCCCCGCCGGCTGAACCGCCGCTCCCCGCGGCCGAACCGGTGGCTGAGCCGCCGCTTCCCGTGGCTGCCCCGCCGGCCGAACCGGCGGCTGAGCCGCCGCCTCCCGCGGCCGTCCCGCCTCCCGCAGCCGCCCCGCCGGCGGAGCCACCGGCCGCCGCCGCCCCCGCCGCACCGGCCGCCCCCGCGCCCCCGGCGATGAGCCCGGCCGCCTTCGCGTACCCGGCGGCACCCAACCAGCCGATGACCGCGACCGGCACGACGGCCGGGATGCCGCCGGCCACTTCCTCGATCTGCAGGGCCGCCAGCCGGCACTTCGCGCACTCGTCCAGGTGCTTGCGCAGCCCCCGCTCGGCCCGGGTGCGCAGCCGCCCGCGGGCGTAGGTGCCGAGCTGGTCGGCGTAGCGCGCGCACTCCTCGTCGTCGGTGAGCGTGGCGCTGACGTGTGCTTGGAGGTAGGCCTGCTTGAGGCCCTCGCGGGCCCGGCTGGCGAGCACACGGGTGCCGTTAGCGTCCAGCCCGAACAGCGTGGCGACCTCGCTGGGCGACTCGTCCTCGACCTCGGTGTGCCACAGCACGGCCTGCCAGCGCTCCGGCAGCGACCGGAAGGCCCGCATGGCCATGGACTGCTCGGCCTGGTGCATCGCCCGTACGTCGGCGCCCAGTTCGAGCGTGGCGTCGTCGGACACGTCGGGCCCTCGTGCGGACTGGGCGGCGAACACCGCGAAGTCGTCGACGAGCTGCTCGCGCCGCGCCGACCTCGTCCAGGAGGCGGCCACGCGCCGGACGGAGGTGAGCAGGTAGGCGCGCACGGCGTGCGCCGGGCCCGCGCCGCCGCGCACCGCCTGGAGCATGCGGGCGAAGACCTCGGCGGTCAGGTCGTCCGCGGTGTGGGCGTCACGGCAGCAGGTGCGGGCGTACCGGCGCACGGCTTGCGCATGGCGCCGGTACAGCTCCTCGTACGCCGTGTCGTCGCCCGAGCGCATCCGGTCGATGAGGTCGGCGTCGGACGGCGGCAGCGCACGCGGCGGCGGCAGGACGCCGTCCTCGCGCCGGTCGCGCTGGGCCGGGACCGAGCCCTCCACAGGGTGTCCGCCGGGCGGCACGCTCGCGCGGCCGCCCTGGCTCGGCACCTGCGGCGGGGACGGGTCGCCGGCCGCGGCGTCACCGCTCCCACTGCCGCTCGACTCGTCCCGACCGTCAACGCTCATCGCGGAAAGCCCCCGCCAGCCGCCCAACCCGTCCAGACCACCGGGTCAGCGTGCCATATTGGCTTTTGGTCAGACCCCAGGAGTTCGAACCATCACTCATCCGTGGGCATGCGCCGCACGGCAGTACTAGCCGTCACTCATTCGGGGAAGGCTTCCCTTTTCCCTCAGGTCCCGGCCCTCAGGACCCGGAGGGGACGGCTCACGCCGGTCGCGAGCGCAGCCCCTCCAGCAGGATGTCCAGCAGCCGGGCCGACGCGGCCGCCTGCTGCGCGGCGTCCGGCAGCGAGGGCGCGGCCGTGGCGATCACCAGCAGCACGTCCGACACCGACACGTCCGCCCGCAGCTCACCGGCCGCACGCGCCCGGTCCACGAGCTGGCCCACGACCTCCAGCAGCGCCGACGTCCCGGCGTCGTCCTCGCCCGCGACCACCGGCACCGCGGCGACCGCGACCGGCTGGTCCGGCACCAGCCGCAGCTCCGTCCCGCCCGGCTGGGTCCGCTGCTGCGGCACCCGCGGGCCTGCGGTGCCGTCCTCGACCGAGACCCGCAGCACCTGCGGCGGCAGCAGCCGCCCGGCACCCGAGGCCACCGACGTCCGCAGGAAGCGCGACAGCGCCGACCACGGCTCGTCCTCCTGCCCGAGCGCCGCACGCGCCTGGTCGGTCAGCCGGGAGGTCTCCTCCTCGGCTATCCGCCGCACCAGGACGTCCTTGCTCGGGAACCGCCGGTACACGGTGCCCACACCGACCCGCGCGCGCCGCGCCACGTCCTCCATCGGCGCGCCGTACCCCAGCTCGCCGAAGACCTCGCGCGCCGCCCGCAGCACGTGCTCCAGATTGCGCTGTGCGTCCACGCGCAGCGGCGTCGTCCGCGATACGTCGCGTCCGCTGCCCGCCGCGCTCATCGTCATGCCACCCGCCGCGACCGCGGACGCCGGCGACCAATGAGAGTCCTGAACATGCATAAGCATTCCCCCGGTAATGACGTCTCCCCCCGGAGACACTCCCCGCCATTCGATGCCGGGGCCAGGGAACGGCTCGGGTCCGCGGGTCCGCCCGTCGCGGACCCGGTGAGCACATCCCCCTACACCCCGTCGACACACGAACATAGTTGAGAGGGAGTCAATTCAGAAGGGGCACGTTCCGCACGGAGCGCCCACCGATCGGAGTACGGGTCGTATACGTCCTGAATGTGCCCCCGTGCGCCCCTCGCACCACCCCCTCTGACCTGCGCATATGAGCAGCAGGTCCGGATTCCGGCCAACTCCGCTCGCTCTCCCGCTCCGGTCACACAATTCGTCGAGGCTGTGGACAAACTCCAGCGTCGGGTGCGTCATGGGATGGTGAAGGAACGTGCGCGCATTCTCGTTGTCGGTGGTGGCTACGTCGGGATGTACACGGCCCTGCGCCTCCAGCGCAGACTGAAACGGGAACTGGACCGGGGCGAGGTGGAGATCACCGTCGTCACCCCCGACCCGTACATGACCTACCAGCCGTTCCTCCCCGAGGCCGCGGCGGGCGCCATCTCCCCGCGCCACGTCGTCGTGCCGCTGCGCCGCGTCCTCGACCGGTGCCGGGTCCTGATCGGCGAGGCCACCGCCGTCGACCACGCCAAACGCACCGCCACCGTCACCACCCTCGCCACCGAGGAAGAGGGCACGGGCGGACAGCGGCTGCCCTACGACGAACTCGTCCTCGCCCCCGGCTCCGTCTCGCGCACCCTGCCGATCCCCGGCCTCGCCGAGCACGGCATCGGCTTCAAGACCGTCGAGGAGGCCATCGGCCTGCGCAACCACGTCATCGAGCAGATGGACATCGCCTCCTCCACCCGCGACCCCGCGATCCGCGACGCGGCCCTCACCTTCGTCTTCGTCGGCGGCGGCTTCGCGGGCGTGGAGGCGCTCGGCGAACTGGAGGACATGGCCCGCTACGCCGCGCGCTACTACCACAACGTCCAGCCCGACGACATGAAGTGGATCCTCGTCGAGGCCTCGGACCGCATCCTGCCCGAGGTCGGCGAGGAGATGGGCCGCTACACCGTCACCGAACTGCGCCGCCGCAACATCGACGTCCGCCTGAAGACCCGCCTCGAATCCTGCGCCGACCGGGTCGCCGCCCTCAGCGACGGAGCCCGCTTCCCCACCCGTACGGTCGTCTGGACGGCCGGCGTGAAACCCCACCCGGTGCTCGCCGCCACCGACCTGCCGCGCAACGGCCGCGGACGCCTCACCTGTACACCGGAACTGTCGGTCGAGGGCACCACGCACGCGTGGGCCGCGGGAGACGCCGCCGCCGTTCCCGACGTCACGGCCGGAGAACCGGGCCGCGAGTGCGCCCCCAACGCCCAGCACGCCGTCCGTCAGGCCAAGGTCCTGGCGGACAACATCGTGCACTCCCTGCGCGGCGAACCCCTGGAGACGTACGAACACGCCTACGCCGGCTCGGTCGCCTCCCTGGGCCTGCACAAGGGCGTCGCCCACGTCTACGGACGCAAGCTCAAGGGTTACCCCGCCTGGTTCATGCACCGCGCCTACCACCTCAGCCGCGTGCCCACCTTCAACCGCAAGGCGCGCGTGCTGGCCGAATGGGCCCTGGCCGGCCTGTTCAAGCGGGAGATCGTCTCCCTGGGGTCACTCGAACACCCCCGGGCGGAGTTCGAACTCGCGGCCGGTGGAAAGCCTTCTCAGGACCCCCCGCACAACCCGAAGGGGTCGTCCTGACCGGACCCAGGAACTCCACCGGCCGGCCCGGCGTCTGACGGATGTCGGTCCGGTCCGCGCACTGCCAGACTGGTCCACCACCGCGGCGTGCCACCCCACGTCCCGGTGCGGGCCCCCCGGGGCCCCGGCCGGTTCCGGTGCCGGCCGCCGACCACTACACGAGGCAAGGATTCGTGAACTTCACGCGCTGGAGCGCCCGGCTCCCCGGAACGCAGCGCCGCGCCGCAGCGCGGACCGAGCAGACGGCCTCCCCGGACCGGCGGGGGGAAGGCTCCGTACCCGCCGCCCGTGCCGAACGACTGACCGACGATGCGCCGTCCGTACCCGCCGTCGACGAACTGCGGGTGCGTGAGGTCCTCGACCGCGTCCCGTCCCTCGTCGCCCTGGTCCACGGCCCCGACCACCGCATCGCCTACGTCAACGACGCCTACACGACCGCCTTCGGCGTACGCCCCCTGGGCGAACGCGCCCGCGAGGCCCTCCCCGAGCTGGACGGCCTCGGCCTGTTCCCCCTCCTGGACCAGGTCCAGCGCAGCGGCAAACCGCGCACGGTCAAGTCCCGCAAGGCCCCCGACGGCCGCTCCTACACGTTCACCTGCACCCCGGTCGCCCAGGGCGAGGGCGGCAGCGAGGGCCGCGGTGTCCTCGTCTTCGCCACCGACGTCACCGACCACGCCGAAGCCGCCGAACGCCTGCGCGCCAGCGAACGCCGCCAGCGTGAAACGGCGGTCACGCTCCAGCGCTCCCTGCTCCCGCAGGAGCTCGAACAGCCGGACGACCTGCGCATCGCCGCCACGTACCACCCCGGCGGCACGGAAGCCGCGGTCGGCGGCGACTGGTACGACGTCATCACCCTCGGCGGCGGCCGCACGGCCCTGGTCATCGGCGACGTCATGGGCCGTGGCGTCCGTGCCGCCGCGGTCATGGGCCAGCTCCGCACGGCGGTCCGCGCCTACGCCCGCCTCGACCTCCCCCCGCACGAGGTCCTCCAGCTCCTGGACGGCCTGGCCGCCGAGATCGACGCCAACCAGATCGCCACGTGCGCGTACGCCATCCACGACCCGAACGAGGGCAAGCTGATCTACTCCTCGGCGGGCCACCTCCCGATCCTCGTCCGCGACGAGAACGGCACGGTCCTGCGCGCCGACGAACCCACCGGCCCCCCGCTCGGCACCGGCGGCTGGATGCACACCTCGGGCTCGATCCCCCTCGCCCCCGGCTCCACGGCGGTCCTCTACACGGACGGCCTGGTCGAGCGCCGCGACGCGGACCTGGACGAGGGCATCGCCGCCCTGGAGCGCGCCCTGGCCGGCGCCACCGGCACACCCCAGGTCGTCTGCGACCGGCTGGTCCGCTCGGCCGGTGTCACGCCCGACCACGACGACGACGTGGCCGTCCTGGTCCTCCAGCACCCGGCCCGCGCGGGCGCGGAGGGCGAGCTCTTCCGCAACGCCGCCCTGGAACTCCTGGGCGGCGTGGAAGCGGCCCCCCGCGCGCGTGCCTTCGCGTCCGGCGTCCTGACCAGCTGGCGCTTCCCCGCCGACCTGCACGACCTGGGCGTCCTGGCCACCAGCGAACTCGTCGCCAACTCCCTCCAGCACGGCACCCCGCCGATGCGCCTGCGTCTGCGCCGCACGGACAGACGCCTGATCATCGAGGTCACCGACGGCGACGACCACCTCCCCAGACGCCGCCGCGCGGAACCGGGCGACGAATCGGGCCGGGGCATCGCCATCGTCGCCACGATCGCGTCGAACTGGGGCTGCCGCCGCACACCGGGCGGCGGCAAGGCGGTCTGGTGCGAATTCGCCCTGCCCCGCACCCAGACCACCTAGACGGGACCCGGGATCAGACGTCCGCGGAAACGGGCGCCCCACCCCGCGCCACGACCCGGCTCTTGCCGAGCCACGGCTGATCCTGCACCTCCGTCAGCTGCCGCCCCAACCGCACGGCCAGGACGGAGATCCCCAGGGAGAACACCAGGAACGCGACGATGTACGGCGCGTGCAGCGAGGCCCCCAGCGGCCCGCCCACCGCCGGCCCGACGGCCAGCGCGAGCTGCTTGACCAGGGCGAACGCCGAGTTGTACTGCCCGGCCATGCCCTCCGGCGCGAGATCCGCGACCAGCGGGGCCACGGTCGGCGACAGCATCGCCTCACCCAGCCCGAACAGCGCGTACGTCGACACGAACGCGGCCGTCGCCATCTCCTGGCTCCCGTGCCCGAGCCCCGCGTACCCGGCGACGGCCCACGCCACGGCCCAGATCAGCCCGACAGCGGCGATCACCCGCGACCGCCGGCGCCGCTCCACGAACCGCAGCACGGCGAACTGCGCGATGACGATCACCAGCGTGTTGGCGGCGAGCGCGGTCCCGAGCGCGGACGTCGATATCCCCGCGGCCTCGACCCCGTACGCACTCAGCCCCGACTCGAACTGCCCGTAGCAGGCGAAGAAGAGCACGAAGCCCAGCACGCACAGCTGCACCATGGCCCGGTTGCCCAGCAGCTGCTTCCAGCTGCCCCGGCCCGACGCCTTGGGGGCGTCCTCGATCTGCGGCGCGTGCGGCATCCGCACGGTCACCATCACCACGACGAGCAGCAGGAACATCGCCGCCTCGATCGCGAAGAGGAGAGTGAAGGAGGCGGCACTGGTCGTGTCGACCAGATGACCACCGATGAGGCCACCGACACCGAGCCCGAGGTTCTGAAGGAAGAACTGCATGGCGAAGGCACGCGACCGCGTCTCGGCCGACGAGCAGTCCACGATCATCGTCGCGAGCGCCGGCTGCATCACGGCCTGCCCCGCCCCCAGCAGGGAGGCGGACACCAGCACGGCCGCCGCGCTGCTCGCGATCCCCAGACTGAGCGCACCCAGAGCGGCGGTGATCAGGGCGGCGAGCAACACCGGCAGCGGGCCCCGCCGGACGATGGCCCGCCCGGCGAACGGCAGCACCACCAGCGCGGCCACGGCGAAGACGGCGAGTACGAGACCCGCCGTCATGGCCCCAAGACCTCGCACCTGCGCCACGTAGACGTACAGGTACGGGACCGTGAAGCCGAGCCCGAACGCGCTGAGTGCGTTACCCACGTGAATCCGGCGCATCGCTGCGCCCATCGCCCTGGTCACGTTCACCTCTCTCAGAAGTTAGGAGTGAAGACTTCGAAACTAAAGTTCGAAGCTAAAGAGTACATATCCAAGGACTTCAAGGCAAAGAGTGGCCGTGCGATACTGCGCACATGGGCGACACCGCCGGCCCCAGCGAGCCGACCCTCGAAGAGCAGATCGCCGCGTACCAGCGCGAGTTCCAGGACCTCGACCCCCAGGTCGAGCAGATCGTCTCGGCCCTCTCCCGCCTGAACCGCCGCATGAACGTCGCCTACGGCCGTCAGACCTCGGCCCTCGGCATCAGCAACGCGGAGTGGGAGGTCCTCAAGGCCCTTGTCCTCTCCGGAGCTCCCTACCGCCTGGGCCCCAGCGACCTCGCCAAGCGCCTCGGCCTCACCCCGGCCGCGATGACCCACCGGATCGACCGCATGGTCGCCGAATCTCTGGTGACCCGTGAGCGAGACGAGTCCAACCGCGTACGAGTCATCGTGGAGCTGACATCCGAGGGGCGAGAGAAGTGGCTGGAGGCGATGCGCCTGGCGTCGGTCTTCGAGGAGGACCTGCTCCAGGACCTGTCCCCCGACGAGCGCACGGCACTGGGCGAGGTGCTCACGCGCCTGCTGCGCCGGGTCGAGCACGCGCAGCCGGACGCCGGCGGGCGTCTCACCGACCTGGACTGACGCGCGGGCCGAAAAGATCTTGACAGGGTGGCTTGACAGCCCCATGCCGCATCCGTAAAGTTCTTCGGGTTGCCGCAGAGCCGTAACGGTTCTTCGACAGCACTTCCGCCGCAGCAGCGGCACCCCAAACCACCAGCTCGACATCCCGACGGGGTTGTTTTCGGCGTGCCCGAATTCAATTCGAATTGGGACTCGACGACCTGATCGACTCCGAACGGCTTCGATTTGGGAATCGCCGAGAGGGCGCGCTAAGGTTAGGGACGTCGGAACGGCCCAACAGCCGCGAAGACAAACCCCGCTGACCGGGGATCAGGCCCGAAAGGATCTGATAGAGTCGGAACCGCCGGAAAGGGAAA
>NZ_JBEZWN010000104.1:0-18052 GCF_040637495.1 Streptomyces sp. NPDC029044 | reverse complement strand
GGTGGTGGGTCGGGGCCGCGCCGGGGGGTGTCCGTCCTCGGAACGTCGCGATGGGGTTGCGTGCCGACTGACTGTGCGTTGACGCGACAACCGCTGCGGGCGGACACCCCCCGACACGTCCCCTGCTCGCCGTACGCGGGTGCGGGCCGGCTGTGGTGGCGCAGGCTGCGGCCCCGGCTGCGGACGCTCGTTTCGCCTGGCTGCGAGCCGCCCGTGCTGCGGGCATGCGTGCCGCTGGGGGAGGCACCCCGCTCCGCCGGGTTGCGGACCCACCCCCGCCCCAGCCCCGACGCCCAGCGCCTACGGACGAACGGACCGTGGCCCCGCCACCTCCGCCCCCAGCTCCCCGACCCGCCTCCGCAGCTCCCGGTCCGCCGTGATCACCAGGACGGAACGGTCGCCGGACGAGGCGACGACCTCGACGATGTGATCGTCTCCACTGCCGGGCGCGGAGGACACCCGCACCCCCGGCACGGACTCCACTCCCCGTGCCGCGCCCTCCACCACCAGGACGATCTCCACCGGGCCGGAGACGGCCGGGACCCCCTCCGACGCCAACCGGTCCCGCAGCCGCTCCGCCGCACCCCGGCGGTCGCGCCACCAGCCGTCCGGCACCGACCCGACGACGTTCGCCGCGTCGACGACGACCAGAGCAGGCGTGTTGGCGTTCATGTGGCCAGGGTCGCACGGCAGACGGCCGCACGGCGGGGCCGGGCGGCGCGCCGGGCCCCGCCGTCCGCATAAAGTGAACAGGTGAACGGCGACTGGCTCATCCGCGGCCGCGACGGCCGCCTCACTGTCTACCTGCCCTCCGGCGACGCCGTCCTGTGCCGTGCGGAGCGCGGCCCCGCCGGCCCCTGGGAGGACGCCCCCCGCACGGTCGGCGGCAGCCAGAAGCTGCACCCGGGCGCGGCGGTCGGCCAGGGCCGGGACGGGTACGCGCATCTGGCCGCCTGGCGGCCCACCGGGCCGGGGGAGTCGGGGCTCGTGCACTCCACGCACTTCCGGCCCGGGCTCGCGGCCCTGGACTGGGTCCCGATCGGGCATCCGGACCAGAAGGGCGACCGGACGGGCCCGCCGGCCGTCGCCGTCGACGGCGCGGGGCGTGGCTACGTCTTCGTCCGGAACGGCAACGGCGGGGTGAGCCTGCGCAACCAGAAGGTCAAGGGCGGCTGGAGCTCCTGGCAGAACCTCGAAGGGCAGGACGTCGAGGGCGAGTTGGCGGCCGTGACGGGGGAGTCGGGGCTGGTGGAGCTGTACGCCTCCGTCCCCGGCGGAATCCTGCACTGGCGGCAGGAGGGGGACGGGAAGCGGCCGGTGCGGACCGAGGGCGTCGACGCACCCGTGCGCCCGGGGACCCTGTGCGCGCTCGCCACGTCCGCCGAGCAGACCACCCTCTTCTTCACCGACACCTCGGGCGACCTGTGCGCATGGCGCCCCGGTGAGAAGCCGGCGACCCTCCTCACGTCCGCCGGCCCCGGCCCGGTCTCCGCCGTGCGGTGTGAGATCGAGGGGCACGACTGCACCGTGCTCGCACAGCGGTCGGCGAGCGGCAGGGTCGCCTTCGCCGCGTACCCCACCGAGCAGGAGCCCGCCGGTGCCTGGTGGACCGAGTCCGGGCCCCGGCTGCCCGAGGACGCCGCGGTGTCGGTGGCGCTCGACGAGCACGGGGAGGTCGTCGCGGCCTCGCAGTCGCCCTCGCAGGGCACCGTGCTGCTCACCCGGCGCAAGGACGAGCCGGGGCTCGCACTGGAGGCATGGCGGGAGATCTGACCCCCGCCGGACCCGGAACGGATCACTTCCTTTTGTGGCCCTTGACGCACCAGACACACGAGGTGTGTCAAGGGTTGTACAGATGTGTGCGTGACAAGGCGCACCTCGGGTGAACATGGTCAAAAGGTGAAGGTATTGTTAACCTCCTCGGACTTGTTCGATTTGCTCGGGGGGCCGGTTGCTACAGCGTCTGGCCGACGCCTTGGCAACGGGGTTGGGGAATGATGTCGTGAGCAGATCCTCCACGGTGGATCTTGTCGTTGTCGGACTCGGTTACGTGGGGCTGCCGTTGGCCAGGTCCGCCGCCGCCGCGGGCCTGAAGGTGGTCGGTCTCGACCGCAGCCGACGGGTGGTCGACGGACTGAACGCCGGTCGTTCACACGTCGACGACATCACCGACGCCGAAGTGCGCGCCATGCTGGAGCAGGGCTTCGAGGCGGTCGACCGGGCGGACGTGATCGCCGGCGCCGCCGCGGTCGTGGTGTGTGTTCCCACGCCGCTCACCGATCACGGAGCCCCGGACCTCGGCGCGGTGCACGCCGCCGTCGACGACATCGCCGACCACCTCACCTCCGGCACGCTCGTGGTCCTGGAGTCCACGACCTACCCGGGCACGACCGACGAGGTGGTCCGGCCGCGTCTGGAGGCCGGGGGCCTGCGGGTCGGCGTCGACTTCCACCTCGCCTTCTCCCCGGAGCGCATCGACCCGGGCAACCCCTCCTTCGGCCTGGAGAACACGCCGAAGGTCGTCGGCGGCATCACGGCCGACTGCACCAAGGCCGCCCGCGCCCTCTACGAGCGGTTCGTGAACCGGGTCGTCGAGGCCAAGGGCACCCGCGAGGCCGAGATGGCCAAACTGCTGGAGAACACCTACCGGCACGTCAACATCGCCCTCGTCAACGAGATGTCGATGTTCTGCCGTGAGATCGGCGTCGACCTGTGGGACGCGATCCGGTGTGCTTCCACGAAGCCGTTCGGGTTCGCGCCGTTCTACCCCGGCCCGGGCGTCGGCGGGCACTGCATCCCGATCGACCCCAACTACCTGTCGTACAAGGTGCGTTCGCTGGGCATCCCGTTCCGGTTCGTGGAGCTGGCGCAGGAGATCAACCAGCGCATGCCCGTGCACGTGGTGAACCGCGCCGCCGATCTGCTCAACGACCAGGGCAAGGCAGTGCGCGGCTCCCGGGTCCTGCTGCTCGGCGTGACCTACAAGCCGGACATCTCCGACCAGCGGGAGAGCCCGGCCCTGGCCGTCGCGGAGAACCTCCTCGCGCGCGGTGCCGAGCTCGTCTACTTCGACCCGCGCGTCGAGGACTGGCGCGTCGGCGGTGACCCCGTCGAGCGGGCCGGGGACTACCTCGCCGCCGCCGAGGCCGCCGACCTGACGATCCTGCTCCAGCCGCACCGCGAGATAGACCTCGACGAGCTGGCCGACCGCGCCCGGGCGCTCTTCGACACCCGGGGCAAATCCGCCGACCACCCGCGGGTGGTCAAGCTGTGACTTCCGAAGATACGTTCATACCCGGTGCCGTCGAGTCCGGTGGGCGTCGAGCACACCGGAAGCGGCGGCATCTGAAGGTCTCGTACTTCGTCTTCCTGGGCCTGGCCGCGCTGATCGCCACGCGGCTCGACGCCGGTTCGCTGCACCTGTACTCGATGGGCGCCATGGGCCTGCTGGCCCTGAAGATGTTCGGCGCCCTCTTCTACCGTCCGGCCAAGGCCGGGCGGGAGGAGCTGGAGTACCTGGAGAACGCCTGGGTCACCGCGGTCATCCCGATCTACAACGAGGACCCGGTGATGTTCGAGCAGGGCATGCGCAGCCTCCTCGCGCAGAGCCGCCTGCCCAACGAGATCCACATCATCGACGACGCTAGCGCCAACGACTCCGGCATCCGGGCGGCGAAGAAGCTGCGCCGCGAGTTCGAGGCCAAGGGTGTCAAGTACACCGTCAGCGTCCAGCCCGAGAACAAGGGCAAGCGCGAGGCGCTGGCGCTGGGCTTCGAGGCCGCGCCGTACTCCGACATCTTCCTGTGCGTCGACTCGGACACCGTGCTGTCCCGGGACACCGTGCGCGAGCTGCTGCTGCCGCTGGCCGACGAGAAGATCATGGCCTCCACGGGCATGGTGCTGGCGCTCAACCACGACAGCAACATCTTCACCCGCCTCCAGGACCTGCGCTACGGCAACTCGTTCCTGTTCGAACGGGCCGCCTACTCGCGGCTGAAGTCGGTCCTGTGCTGCTGCGGAGCGCTCTCCGCGTACCGCGGGACGCTGGTGCGCAAGTACCTGCCGGACTTCCTCAACCAGCAGTTCCTGGGCAAGCCGGCCGTCTTCGGCGACGACCGCCGCATGACCAACTACTGCCTGATGGAGGGCCAGGTCGTCTTCCAGGAGACCGCCGTCGGCTACACGGCCGTCCCCGAGAAGCTGCCGCACTTCCTGCGCCAGCAGGTGCGCTGGAACAAGTCCTTCTTCCGCGAGTCGCTGTGGGCGTTCCGGCACCAGAAGAAGTACCGGCCGGCCTTCTGGCTGACCTGCATGGAACTCGCCCTGTGGCTGGTCTTCGGCTCGGCGATGTTCTACTCGATGGTCATCCTGCCCATCATCAAGCCGCAGCAGTTCGTCAACCACATCGGCGACTACCTGGTCTTCATGGTCCTGATGGGTTACCTGCGCAATGTGCGCTACCTCGACTTCCCGCGCCGCGGCATGGGCTTCATCAAGCGCTTCGGCATGTTCCTGCTGGCGCCGATCTACGGCGTGATCCAGCTGACCCTGCTGACGCCGCTGCGCTTCTACGCCCTGTTCACCCTCCACAAGGGCAGCTGGGGCACCCGCCAGGGCGGAGTCGAGGTGTCCGTGGCAGGCGACCACGAGCACGACGTGACGGAGATCTTCGAGGAAGAGGACCCGTACTCCGACAAGAAGGTCACCGAGACGCTCCAGTTGATGCGTCTGGAGGGCGTGGCGCTGCGCACCCGGCCGCGCCCGGCGGGCGGCATCCCCTCCCAGCCGCAGCCGATCCCCGGGTACGACGAGGAGCAGCACGCCGCTGTCCCGCAGCAGCGCGTCAGCTGGGGGTCACCGGAGCCGGCCGGCCGGCAGCAGTGGCAGGGCGGACACCCCGGCCACCACGACCCGTACCAGCAGCAGTACCCGGGGCAGGGCCACATCCCGCAGCAGGGCGGATATCCGCCCCAGGACCCGTCGTGGCACCAGGGCCAGGGACCCGGCCAGGGCGGCTACGGGCAGGGCGGCTGGTAGAGCCGCGGAGGAACGGAGAGAGGGGCGGCCGGGGGGCCGCCCCTCTCTTGTGCGTCCGGGCCCCCGCGGGCCCTGTACACCGGGCCTCAGGTGTACGAGGCCATGGCCTCCTCGACCGTCAGCACCGGGATGTCCCGGTCCTCGATCGCCTTCATCAGCGCCTCCAGGCCCGCGGTGCCGATCTCGGTGCTCGTCTTGGGAGCGCCGTCCACGACCTTGTGCAGACACAGGATCAGCCAGTCGCCGCTGTTCACGCACCGGTCGAGCTTGCCGCCCGCACCCGTCAGCTTCGACAGGGCCGTACCGCCGATGCCCGTGCCGTCGTTGATGCCCGTCAGCGCCTTGAGGCGGTACGGCATCGCCGGGGCGAACGACTCGATGGTCTCGGAGATGATCGACCGGGCCGTGGTGAAGTGCCGGCTCGCGATCTGGTCGACCGGGACCCCGTCGGAGGTCTTCTGGAACGCGCCGTGCGGGTAGGCGAAGTGCTCGCTGGTGAAGCCGTTGGAGACCAGCCACTCGCGCAGTTTGCGGAAGTCGTCGTCGGCCTGCTCGGCGGTGAGCTTGGGATAGCTGGCCGTGTGGACGGCGTTCGCGTACGAGTGGCCGCCCATCTCCCAGCCGGAGAAGTCCTGCATCGACCGCATCTGGTCGAGCGTCAGGAAACTGCCGGTACCGATGGCGTCGGCGATGTTGTAGACCGTGCCCGGGAAGCCGAAGCGGTCCATGACCGGCCGGGCCAGGTCGTGGATCGACTTGTGGGAGTCGTCGAAGGTGATGGAGACGACGCCCTTGGGGAAGACCGAGACGGTGTCCGGTATCAGCTCGACGGCCTGGAGCCGGTACGTCACCGGGCCGCCCGCGTTGTCGTACACGGCGAACGACATGTCGGTGAAGCCGGTCTTCGTGGAGGGCTTGCCGCCGGCGCCGATGGAGTACGTGCCCGCCGCCGCGTTGACGTCCGCCCACTGGAGGTGGACGGTCACCCACTCCCCGGACTGGACGTAGTTCGCCGAGGTCTTGGAGTGGAGGTGGTGCGTCCAGGCGAAGTGGTTCGCGAGGGAGCCGCTGCCCAGGTAGAAGACGCACTTGGCCAGGTTCGTCACGTCGTCGACGCGGAAGACCAGCCGGATCATCTTGCCCGTCAGACTCATCGCCGGCATGCCCGTCTTGCGGACGTAACTCTGCTTGCCGGTGCCGTTCGTGGTCACCCGGACCGACTGGGTGCCGCGGACGAAGGCGGACTTGTCGTTCGCCTCGGCCGACGCGGTGCCCGCGCCCCCGGGCGTCCAGCCGTGCCCCGACTGGAACTGCTGGGACCAGCTGGCCCGGCGGTACTTGGGGCGGCGGCCGGAGGGGGCGTAGAGGGGAGGCGTGGTGAGGCCTCCGATGCCGCCCCCGGCGGCCGGGGCGGCGGCGGGCTGTGCCACCACCTTGCCCAGCCACGCGCCGCCGCCGGCCATGGCGACGCCTCCCGTACCGCCCATCAGCAGAGCGGAGCGCCTGCTCACCACGGGCTTGTTCTCCGTTGCCTCGGCAGCGTGCCTGTGGGCGCCGGACCGCCTGTTCCTCACCGGGACTCCCGAACCGTGTCGAAGTAGTTCACACCCTCGTCGGTGAAGTCCTCGACAGCGGACTGCACTTGCTTCGCCGACAGGGTGTCGTTCGCGTTGTAGTAGAGCCAGTCCACCTTCATGTCCCAGGCGCGCTCGCCCTTGAACGGCAGATCGATGAACCAGTGGTTGAAGTTCACGGACATGTCCGCGCGCGGGGCGTACTTGCCGTTGCTGAGGAAGAGCTTCTTGCCGTCGAGCCAGTAGGCGACGACGCCGTCCTTCACCCTGATCAGCACGGTGTGCCAGGTGTCGAGGCTCTTGTTGGTGGTCTCGTAGACCCGGTCGTTCGTCTTGTGGTCGTACCAGGTCACGGTGTCGAGCTTGGGGCCGGGCCGACCCCAGCCGCCGTTCGGCATGTACTCGTTGTCCAGCTCGCTGTACTTCGAGCCGGTGCCGCCGATGGTGTAGAAGGTCTGGTTGACGTGGTCGCCGGCGTCGCCGCTGGTCGGCTTGTCGCTGAAGTGGATGCGGGCCGCGTACGTGCCGTCGCGGAACTTGCTGGCGGCCGTGCCGAGACTCGCCTGCTTCGTCCCGGCCTTGGTGCCGTCCGTGCTCGCCCGCAGGTTGAGCACCTGGCCGTCGGCGTGCGCGCCCTCGGCGGTGGGGAAGCTGACACCCTTCGCCGACCAGGTGCTCTCGACGCCCGGGCCGCCCTTGCTGGTGCGGACCAGCCAGCCGTGCTTGAACAGGGCCGGATCCTTGGGGCCCTGGTAGGTGAAGTCGTCGAACAGCACCCCGGCGGGCGGCGCGGGCAGTGCCTCGGGTGCGGCCTTCGCCGCCGTCTTCTTCTCGTCGCTCGCCTTGGTGCCGTCCGGCTCCTCGCCCCATGCGAGGACGCCCCGCTTGTAGGCGGTGACGTTCTCCGCCTCCTTGTAGCTGGTCATCTCCGCGTCGAAGGAGCGGTCGTCGGACTGCTTCAGCTTCTTGTGGTCGGTGCGGAAGAGCTGGAGGTCGATGCCCTTGCTGTTGGCGCCGGGCTTCAGGTCGCCGGCGGCGGCCGTGAACCGGACCTCCAGGTAGTGGTCGGCGGTGTCCGTGGGCTTGTCCATCGCGATGATCCGGCCGGCGACGTTGGAGCAGCCGAAGACGGCGTTCACGCAGTTGAAGGCGTACGAGGGCGGGCTCGCCGCGCCGTCGGCCGTGAACCAGTACCGGAGCGTCACATCGCTCAACGGCACTGCCTTGTCCGTGTCGTTGAAGATCTCGAACGACGGCTTGGCCGCCGTCGCCGTCGGCGGCGTGTCGGTGCGGTAGCGGATCGTCAGCTCGGGCGGATCCGGGTTCGCGGCCTTCCACACGGGATAGAGCGCCGTGCCGCCGGCAGCGACGACCGCGACGAGGAGCAGGAGCCTGATCTTGGGCCAGACCCGGCGTCGGGGTGTTCGGCGACGAGGGGACGCCACGCAGGACTCCTTCGAGGACACCCGGCGGTCTGGGGTGGAGACCGTCAGAGTCAGGTAAACAATGGTCGGATTGTGTGAGGATCCTATCGGTGGTGGCATACGAAAAGGGGGGCGGGTGCACGGATTGTTACCGCACGCCCCACCCCCCTCAGGGGTAACGCGTTACGCCGGGACGCTCGCGACGCCCTGCGCCAGGAACCTCTTGCCGTTCACGCGCTCGGAGACACCCTCGCGGTCCAGGTACGGCGTGATGCCGCCCAGGTGGAAGGGCCAGCCGGCGCCCGTGATGAGGCACAGGTCGATGTCCTGTGCCTCGGCGACGACGCCCTCGTCGAGCATGATGCCGATCTCCTGCGCCACCGCGTCGAGCACGCGCTCGCGCACCTGCTCCTCCGTCAGGACGGTGTCGCCCTGCTTCAGCAGCGCGGCGACCTCGGGGTCCAGCTCCGGCTTGCCGGAGTCGTAGACGTAGAAGCCGCGCTTGCCCGCCTTGACGACGGCCGCGAGGTTCGGGGAGACCGTGAAGCGGTCCGGGAACGCCCGGTTGAGCGTCTCCGAGACGTGCAGACCGATCGCCGGGCCGACCAGCTCCAGCAGGACCAGCGGGGACATCGGCAGACCGAGCGGCTCGACGCCCTTCTCGGCGACCTCGACGGGGGTGCCCTCGTCGATGATGTTCTGGATCTCGCCCATGAAGCGGGTCAGGATGCGGTTCACGACGAACGCCGGGGCGTCCTTGGTGAGGACCGCGGTCTTCTTCAGCTTCTTGGCGACGGCGAAGGCCGTGGCCAGGGCGGCGTCGTCGGTCTTCTCGCCGCGCACGATCTCCAGCAGCGGCAGGACCGCGACCGGGTTGAAGAAGTGGAAGCCCACGACCCGCTCGGGGTTCTTGAGCTTCGACGCCATCTCGGAGACCGACAGCGAGGAGGTGTTCGTCGCGAGGATGGCGTGCGCCGGGGCGACCGCCTCGACCTCCGCGAACACCTGCTGCTTGACGCCGATCTCCTCGAACACGGCCTCGATGATGAAGTCCGCGTCCGCGAAGCCCTCGGCCTTGTCCAGCACACCGGACACCAGCGCCTTGAGGCGGTTGGCCTTGTCCTGGTTGATCCGGCCCTTGCCGAGCAGCTTGTCGATCTCGGCGTGGACGTAACCCACACCCTTGTCGACGCGCTCCTGGTCGATGTCCGTGAGGACGACCGGGACCTCCAGGCGGCGCAGGAACAGCAGCGCGAGCTGGGAGGCCATCAGACCGGCGCCGACGACGCCGACCTTGGTGACCGGGCGGGCCAGGGACTTGTCCGGGGCGCCGGCCGGGCGCTTGCCGCGCTTCTGCACCAGGTTGAAGGCGTAGATGCCGGCGCGCAGTTCACCGCCCATGATGAGGTCGGCGAGCGCCTTGTCCTCGGCGTCGTAGCCCTGCTGGAGGTCGCCGTTCTTGGCGGCGGCGATGATGTCCAGGGCGCGGTAGGCGGCCGGGGCGGCGCCGTGCACCTTGGAGTCCGCGATGAAGCGGCCCTTGGCGACGGCCTGGTCCCAGGCCTCGCCGCGGTCGATGACCGGGCGCTCGATCTCCAGCTCGCCCTTGAGGACGGCGGCGGTCCAGATCAGCGACTGCTCCAGGAAGTCCGCGCCCTCGAAGATCGCGTCGGCGATCCCGAGCTCGTAGACCTGCTTGCCCTTGAGCTGCTTGTTCTGGTTGAGGCTGTTCTCGATGATCACCGAGACGGCCTTCTCGGGGCCGATCAGGTTCGGCAGCAGCGTGCAGCCGCCCCAGCCCGGGACGAGGCCGAGGAAGACCTCGGGCAGGGAGAACGCCGGGAGGGCCGCGGAGACGGTGCGGTAGGTGCAGTGCAGACCGACCTCGACACCGCCGCCCATCGCGGCGCCGTTGTAGTACGCGAAGGTCGGCACGGCCAGCTTCGACAGCCGCTTGAAGACCTCGTGGCCGCCCTTGCCGATGGCGAGAGCGTGCTCGTACTCCTTGAGGATCTCCACGCCCTTGAGGTCGGCGCCGACGGCGAAGATGAACGGCTTGCCGGTGATGCCGACGCCGATGATCTCGCCGTCCGCCGCCTCCTTCTCGACCTGGTCGATGGCGGTGTTCAGGTTCGCCAGCGAGGCCGGGCCGAAGGTGGTCGGCTTGGTGTGGTCGTGGCCGTTGTCCAGGGTGATCAGGGCGAAGCGGCCCGCACCCAGGGGGAGGTCGAAGTGGCGTACGTGCGCAACTGTGACGACCTCGTCCGGGAACAGCTCGGAAGCCTGCTTGAGAAGCTCGGCGGTGGTGCTCACTTGTCCCCCTCGAAGTGCGGGTTCTCCCAGATGACCGTCGCGCCCATGCCGAAGCCGACGCACATGGTGGTCAGGCCGTAGCGGACGTGCGGCTGCTCCTCGAACTGGCGGGCCAGCTGCGTCATCAGGCGGACGCCGGAGGAGGCCAGCGGGTGGCCGAAGGCGATAGCGCCGCCGTACTGGTTGACGCGCGCGTCGTCGTCGGCGATGCCGTAGTGGTCCAGGAAGGCCAGGACCTGGACGGCGAAGGCCTCGTTGATCTCGAACAGGCCGATGTCGGAGATCGACAGGCCCGCCTGGGCCAGCGCCTTCTCCGTGGCCGGGATCGGGCCGTAGCCCATGACCTCCGGCTCCACGCCCGCGAAGGAGTAGGAGACCAGGCGCATCTTCACGGGGAGGTCGTTCTCCCGCGCGAACTCCTCGGAGGCGATCAGCGAGGCGGTGGCGCCGTCGTTCAGACCGGCCGCGTTACCGGCGGTGACCCGGCCGTGGACGCGGAACGGGGTCTTCAGGCCCTGGAGGTTCTCCAGGGTCGTGCCCGGGCGCATCGGCTCGTCGGCGGTGACCAGGCCCCAGCCCGTCTCACCGGCCTCGGGGGAGGTGCGGCGGACCGAGACCGGCACCAGGTCGGCCTGGATCTTGCCGTCGGCGTACGCCTTGGCGGCCTTCTCCTGGGAGCGCACGGCGTACTCGTCGGCGCGCAGCTTGGTGATCTGCGGGTAACGGTCGTGCAGGTTCTCCGCGGTCATGCCCATGAACAGGGCCGACTCGTCGACCAGCTTCTCGGAGACGAACCGCGGGTTCGGGTCCACGCCCTCGCCCATGGGGTGACGGCCCATGTGCTCGACACCGCCCGCGACGGCGACGTCGTAGGCGCCGAAGGCGACGGAACCGGCGACCGAGGTGACGGCGGTCAGGGCGCCGGCGCACATGCGGTCGATGGAGTAGCCCGGCACGGACTGCGGGAGGCCGGCGAGGATCCCGGCGGTGCGGCCGATGGTCAGGCCCTGGTCACCGATCTGCGTGGTCGCGGCGATGGCGACCTCGTCGATCTTCTTCGGGTCGAGACCGGGGTTGCGGCGCAGCAGCTCCCGGATCGCCTTCACGACGAGGTCGTCGGCACGGGTCTCGTGGTAGATGCCCTTCGGGCCCGCCTTGCCGAACGGGGTGCGGACGCCGTCGACGAAGACGACGTCCCTGACGGTACGAGGCACGATGGCTCTCCTCCAGGGTCAGGATCTGCATTGCTGCTGCGATGCGCTGAGCGCGCGCTCAGGCCCATGCTACTTATGAGTAACGTAGCTGCACAGTCCTGGCGGGTGGAGCGGTGAAGGTCACACCTCCTGTCGAGGCGGCGCTGTGGATCCCCGAGGCGTCAGCACCGGTGTGGGCACAGGATGCGACCCGGCCTCACCTTCTGTGATCACCGAGAGCAGTGTCCTGGCCACCTCCGCTCCGAAACCATGCACGTCGTGACTCATCGCCGAAAGCGTCGGGTGCGTCAGCCGGCACAGCTGCGAGTCGTCCCAGGCCAGCAGCGACACGTCCTCCGGTACCCGCAGCCCCATCTCCGCCGCCACCGAAAGACCCGCCACCGCCATGATGTCGTTGTCGTACACGATCGCGGTCGGCCGGTCGGCCGGCGCCGCGGTCAGCAGTGACCGTGTCGCCCGGGCCCCCGCGTCCCCCGAGAAGTCCGTCGCCACCTGCCAGGCCCCGGCCAGCGCCAGCGCCCCCGCCGTCTCGTCGAACGCCGCCGTGCGGATCGCCGTGTGCCCGAGATCCGCCGCCCCGCCCACCCGGGCGATCCGCCGGTGCCCCAGCGCGGCCAGGTAGCGGACCGCCTCCGTCACGGCCGTGGCGTCGTCCGTCCACACCGACGTGAGCCCCCCGGTCAGCGAGGGATGCCCGACGGCGACCGCCGGCATCCCGAGCCGCTGCGTCATGGCCACCCGCGGATCGTCCGCCCGGAAGTCGACGAGGATCGACCCGCCGATCTGCCGCCCCCGCCACCACGTCTCCTGGACGCCCACCTCCTCGTCCATGTTCCGTACGAGCCTCAGCAGCAGCGAGCTGGAGTGCTCGGCCAGGACGCTCTGCACGCCCGAGACGAACTCCATGTACCAGGGCTCGAGGCCCAGCACCCGCGCCGGCCGGCACACCGCCAGCCCGACCACGTCCACGCGCGATCCGGCCAGTGTCCGCGCCGTGAGGCTCGGCGACCAGCCCAGCTCCCGTGCCGCCAGGAAGATCCGGTCCCGGGTGGCCTCCGACAGTCCCGGCTTGTGGTTGAAGGCGAGGGACACCGCGCCCTTGGACACACCGGCGCGCGCGGCGACGTCCTTGATGGTGACGCGAGGGGTCGGCGTTGCCGTCATCGGGTGGGCTCCACGCAGTACAGGGCCGAACGGGCGGTCTTCGCGTCCGGAGTCTTCCAGCCGCGCACCCCGATGGTCACCTCTTCGCCCGGCAGCAGCGTGACCAGCCCCCGGTCGGCCCGCGCCCCGGGATCGAGCCGGTCGGCCTGGAGCAGCAGGTCCCGGACGAGGGTGCGGGCGGTCACCGTGATGCCACCCGGCACGAGGCCGACGTCGAACTCCGGAGCGGGGTAGGGCACTTCGCGGTCGGGCACCGGGAAGTACAGCGCCCGCAGCCCTCCCCCGCTCGCGGCTTCGCCCGAGCCGGGGGACCCCCACACGTCCGCCACCAGGAACTCCCCGGGCCCGGCGGGCACCAGCTCCGGTGGCACACCGACACGGGCCACGGCCCGCCTCCCGGCCGCCAGCTCCACGTCCTTCCGGGCCAGCACCTCGCCCTCGACGGACCACCGCCGCAGGGTCAGCGTGCCCCGCCACTCCGCCGGCCCCTGGTTGCAGGCGGCCAGCACCAGCTCGCCGTCCCGCATCTGGAACGTCGGCAACCGGTCCGCGTACAGCCGCTTCAGCTCGTGGTAGAGCGGCTTCTCGCGGCCGTCCCCGTCGATGGCCGCCCAGGAGGTCACCGGCCAGCAGTCGTTGAGCTGCCAGACGACCGTGCCCGCGCACACCGGCCAGTGGGAGCGCCAGTGCTCGATCCCGGCCGCGACCGCCCGCGCCTGATTGAGCTGCATGAGGTAGTGCCAGCGGTCGAAGTCCCCGTCCGGCACGGCGAAGTGCCGCTGGAGCCCCCGTTCCAGCTTGCCGTTGCCGTCGTCCGCCTTCTGGTGGTGCAGCACGCCGGGGGAGTCCGGCGCGAGCTCCTCCCCGGGCAGCGCCCGGCGCAGTGTGCTGTACGCGGGCGGCGCCTGCCAGCCGAACTCGGCGACGAACCGCGGCACGCTCAGCCGGTAGTCCGCGTAGTCCTGCCGGTTCCACACCTCCCACGAGTGGTGGGTGCCGTGCGCCGGGTCGTTCGGGTGGTGGTCCCAGGACCCGGACCAGGGGCTGCCCGCGGTGTACGGCCGGGTCGGGTCCGACTCGGCCACCACACGCGGCAGTACGCCCAGGTAGTAGCCCTCCCCCCAGGAGTCCCCGGCCAGCCGCGGCTCCCACCCCCAGTCCCGGAAGCCCCACAGGTTCTCGTTGTTGCCGTTCCACAGCACGAGCGACGGGTGCGGCATCAGCCGTACGACGTTCTCCCGCGCCTCGGCCTCCACCTCGCCGCGCAGCGGCGGCTCCTCCGGGTAGGCCGCGCACGCGAACGGGAAGTCCTGCCAGACCAGCAGCCCCAGTTCGTCGCAGGCGTCGTAGAAGTCCTCGCTCTCGTAGATCCCGCCGCCCCAGACCCGCACGAGGTCCACGCCCGCGCCGGCCGCCTGCTCCAGCCGCTCCCGGTAGCGCTCGCGGGTGATCCGGGAGGGGAAGACGTCATCGGGGATCCAGTTGACGCCCCGCGCGAAGAGCCGCTCGCCGTTGACGACGAGGGTGAAGCCGGTGCCGTGCGCGTCGGGCCGCCGGTCCAGCTGCACGGTCCGGAAGCCGATCCGCCGCCGCCACACGTCCAGCGCCTCCTCACCGTGCAGCAGCTTCAACTCCACGTCGTAGAGAGGCTGTTCGCCGTATCCGCGCGGCCACCACAGCCGCGCGTCCGGCACCCGCAGCCGTACGGCCCCGCCGGACCCCTCGATCTCGGCCCGCGCCCGCACCCCGGCGACGGTCGCCTCCACGGCCAGCGGTGCCTCGACCCGGGTCCGCTCGACGTCGACGGCCAGCTCGACCACGCCGGTGCCCTCCTCGACGGTGACCAGCGGGCGCACCCGGGCGATCCGGGCCGTCGACCAGTGCTCCAGGCGCACCGGCCGCCAGATGCCGGCCGTCACCAGGGTCGGCCCCCAGTCCCAGCCGAAGGAGCAGGCCATCTTGCGCAGGTACTGGTAGGGCTCGGTGTAGGCGGCGGGCCGCTCGCCGACCCGGCCCCGCACGGCCTCGGCCTCGGCGTAGGCGGAGACGAACCGCACGGACAGCCGCCCGGACAGGCCCGTCACGTCGAACCGGTACGAGCGGTGCATGTTGCGCACCTTCCCCAGCAGCCGCCCGTCCAGGGAGATCTCGGCGACGGTGTCGAGCCCGTCGAAGACCAGGTCGGTCTGCTCCTGCCCCTCCGCGACGCCGATCTCCCGCTCGTACGTCCAGTCCCGGCGCCCCACCCACGCCACCTCGGTCTCGTTGCGGCCGAGGAACGGGTCCGGGATCACCCCCGCGGCCATCAGGTCGGTGTTCACGCACCCCGGCACCACGGCGGGCAGCGTGTCCGAGTCGTGTCGCAGGATCCATCCCTCGCCGAGCGGTGTCGCCTCCAGCATGCGCACTCCCTTAACCGGTTCAGTGAAGAGTCGTGTGACAGTTTCGCATCGTTGGCGGGAATGGGACTTTACCGGTTGAGTACACGCTGCCAGAGTTCCGAACCAGCCATACCGCACGTGCTCGTCCGTCCCGAGTTCCCCTCCGCGAACGGAGCTGATGCACATGAACCGCCGTACCCTTCTCGCCCTCGCCGTGGGCGCGGCCCTGCTGGCCTCCGGCTGCACCGGCTCCGGAGGCTCCGCCGAGGGCGCCGACGCCAAGGCGCCCGACGATCCCTCCAAGGTCGAGGGGACCATCACCGTCCTCACCCACCGGACCGACCTCGTGCAGGACGGGACGATGAAGAAGTACGCCGCCGAGTTCAACAAGACGTATCCGAAGGTGAAGGTCGAGTTCGACGGCATCACCGACTACGAGGGCGAAGTCAAGATCCGTATGAACACGGAGACCTACGGCGACGTCCTCATGATCCCCGCGGTGATCGAGAAGAAGGACTACCCCACGTTCTTCGCCTCCCTCGGCAGCAAGAAGGAGCGGAGCGAGAAGTACCGCTTCACCGACTACACGGCCGTCGGCGGCAAGGTCTACGGCCAGAGCCCGCTCGGCGCGGTCCCCGGGTTCATCTACAACAAGAAGGTGTGGAGGCAGGCCGGGGTCACCGACTGGCCCACGACACCGGACGAGTTCCTCGCCGGTCTCAAGGCCATCAAGGCGAAGACCGACGCGGTCCCCTACTACACCAACTTCAAGGACGGCTGGCCCCTCAGCCAGTGGACGGGTGTCAGGGGCTCGGTCAGCTGCGACGAGCAGGCCACCACCAGGTGGGCCGAGGGCAACCCCTGGGCCGAGGGCGGCGAACTGCGGGTGGCGGACGGCCTGCTGTACGACATCGTGCACCAGGGACTCGTCGAGAAGGATCCGACGACCACCAACTGGGAGGCGTCCAAGCCCAAGCTGGCCAAGGGCGAGATCGCCACCATGTGGCTCGGCTCCTGGGCGGTCATCCAGATGCAGGGCGCGGCGAAGCAGGCCGGCAGTGACCCGGACGACATCGGGTTCATGCCCTTCCCCGCCCAGAAGGATGGCAGGTTCTGCGCGGTGACGTCGCCCGACTACAACCAGGCCGTCAACATCCACTCCGAGCACAAGGAGGCCGCCCGCGCCTGGATCGACTGGTTCACCGACGAGTCCGGCTACGCGCGGGACAACCTGGCGCTGTCCCCGCTCAAGGACGACCCGCTGCCCGACATGCTGAAGCCGTACGAGGAGGCGGGCGTCAAGCTCCTCGACCTCGACGACAGCAAGGGCGCCGAGCTGAAGACCATCGAGAACCGGTCCGAGGTCGGCATCAACAAGCCCGATTACCGCAAGGAACTCGTCGACATGGCCCGCGGCGCCAGGAAGGGCGACCCGGACGACTACCTGGACGGCCTCGGTGAGAAGTGGACCGAGACCCAGAAGTCGCTGGGGTCGTGATGACGGGCACCACCGAGACGGCCGCCGTCAAGGCAGCCGCCGGGGCGGCCCCCGCCCCCGTTCCGGCACCCGCCCCGCGCCCGGTACGCCTGTGGCGCGGGGCCACCCCCTGGCTCTTCCTGCTCGCCCCGCTCACACTCCTGATCGTCTTCACCTACGCGCCGATCGCCAACATGGTCGCGTACAGCTTCACCGACTGGGACGGGGTGAGCCCCGAGCTGAACTACACGGGCGCCGGGAACTACACCGAACTCTTCACCCGCTCCGAACTGTTCGAGGTCTTCTGGGTCAGCGGCTACTACCTCGCGGCGTCCGTGATCCAGATCGTGGCGGCGCTCTACTTCGCCACCGTCCTCAGCTTCGACGTCCGCTTCCGGAACTTCTTCAAGGGCGTGCTGTTCTTCCCGTACCTGATCAACGGGGTCGCGATCGGCTTCGTCTTCCTCTACTTCTTCCAGGACGGCGGCACCCTCGACTCGGTGCTGAGCCTGATCGGCGTGGAGACGGACCGCGCCTGGCTCGGCACCCCGGAGTCGGCGAACACCTCTCTCGCCGCCGTTTCCGTCTGGCGCTATCTCGGCCTGAACTTCGTGCTCTTCCTCGGCGCGATCCAGTCGATCCCCGGGGAGCTGTACGAAGCGGCCGAACTGGACGGCGCGAACCGCTGGCACCAGTTCCGCCACATCATCGCGCCGGGCATCAAACCGGTCCTGAGCCTGACGGTGATCCTCTCGATCTCCGGTTCGCTCTCGGTCTTCGAGATCCCCTACATCATGACCGGCGGCGCGACCGGCACCGAGACGTTCGTCATCCAGACCGTGAAGCTGGCGTTCCAGTTCAACAAGACGGGGCTCGCCTCGGCGGCCGCGGTCGTGCTGCTGCTGATCGTCCTGGCGGTGACCTGGGTGCAGCGCCGTCTCGCCCCCGACGACAAGGTGGACCTCGTATGACGCGCCGCGCGGTGAGCCGCTTCCTCGTGTACCTGTCGCTGATCGCCGCGACCGCGCTGGTCCTGCTCCCGCTGGCCGCGGTGTTCCTGACGTCCCTGAAGTCGGAGAAGGAGATGGCGGACGGCAGCGGCGCGCTCGCCCTCCCGGAGAACCCGTTCCACCTCGACAACTACGTGACGGCGTTCCAGGACGGCAGGATGCTCTCGGCCTTCGGCAACACGGCCGTCATCCTGGTCGTCGCCATCGGCGGCACGGTCCTGATCGGCTCGATGACGGCCTACGCCATCGACCGCTTCCGGTTCCGTTCGCGCGCGTGGGTCCTCGCCCTGTTCCTGATCGCCGCGCTGGTCCCCGGCGTGACCACGCAGGTGGCCACCTTCCAGATCGTCAACAGCTTCGGCCTGTTCGACAGCCTCTGGGCGCCGATCGCCCTCTACATGGGCACCGACATCGTCTCGATCTACATCTTTCTGCAGTTCGTCCGCTCGATCCCGGTC
>NZ_JBEZWN010000103.1:0-18334 GCF_040637495.1 Streptomyces sp. NPDC029044 | reverse complement strand
GTGTCGGAGCGGCCGTCCGCGTGCGTGGCCTCACCGGTGTGGACCCGGCGCTGGTCGGGGCCGAACACCCGGAAGGAGTCGTCGAGCAGGCCATGTCCGGAGGCGATGAGCAGGTGCTCGATCGTGCCTGTGGCGTGGGGGACGCCAGCCAGCTCCGTCTCGGGCGGGATGCGCAGCCGCCAGATCTCCAGGCTGTTACCGCTGCTGATGCGGCGCAGCAGTTCCCGGGCGACCTCGCCGGGTTCGGCGGGCGTGCCCGGCCGGTAGACCGGCCCGGTGTCGGCGTCGCGCGCCAGCAGGTCCGCGATCGGGATGCGCAGCGCGACGGCGATCGCGTCCAGGGTGTCGATCGTCGGATTGCCGTTGCCTGCCTCCAACTGCGACAGCGTGGCCTTGCTCAGCCCGGCGCGCCGGGCCATCTCCGCGGCGCTCATGCCGCGCTGCTGGCGGCGCAGACGGATCTTCGCGCCGACCGCGGCCGCGGTACTGCTCACCGGCTGCCGGCCGGACCCAGACGGCGCGGCCATCAGTGGCTCCGGTGGGTGGCGGAGTAGGACACCTTGATACGGCCCTTCTTCACCTTCAGCGTCGGCAGAACCACCTCGGCCAGATCGCCGAGGCTGCGCACATGGGTGCCGCCGCACGGCGCGCAGTGCAGGGCGTCCAGGTGCACCACCCGCCGCCCCTCGCCCTCATAGCGCGCCAGGACCGGCAGATCGTCGGCGATCGCGGCGGCCACCGCATCCCGCAGCGCGGTGGTGGCCGCCTCCCGCCCCTCCGCGTCGGCCAGCCGGGCGTCTTCCTGCGGCGCCTGGAACTCGATGCGGGCCTGACCAGGGAAGTGGTTATTGCTGAGCATCTCCCACCCCTGAAGTCGTCCGACCGCCTCGACCAGGTGCCCGGCCGTGTGCAGCGCGGCGTGCGTCATCCGGGCCTGTACATCGATCCGGGCCCGCACCTCCTGCCCCACCGCGAGGTCCGGCAGCTTGCCGCCCTCGGGCGCCACCGCCACGACCAGCCCTGACTCCCGGTCCCGGACCGGGACGACCTCCACATCGTCCAGCCACCCCCGGTCGGCGGGCTGACCGCCGCCCTGCGGATGGAACAGGCAGCGCTCGACGGCAGCCCACGGCGCACCGTCCCGCTCACCCACGGCGATCACCCGCGTGTCGGCCTGATCCAGATACGTGTCATCCAGGTACGTAGCGACCTGGACAGCTTCCCGAAGCGTCTCGCTTGAGTGAACCATATGTTCACTATAACGAACGTGCAGAGCTGGTGAACATAACGTTCAGTAAAACGAACGACCACTCGGCATCACCCAGCGTCCTTGGCCCCCCGGGGGCCAGGCACCTCACCCACGGTCAACGATCCCACCGGAATCCGCTACGGAGAGCTACTTGTCACCTCGCCGTAGCTTCGGGGGGACAGCCGCCTCGCCCGCCCACACTGCCAGGCAGAGCAGTCGCTGCTACTTCATTGCTGTCGCTAAACGATCGTTTGGCGACAGGTGCGCGGCGCATCCAGTGAACCCGTGCAATCCGGGGGCTCACGGCGCCGCGAATCCCATCAGATCCGATGGTGATCGCTGACAGGGTTTGACGACAGACAGGGTCCGACCCTCCGCACGGAAGGGGCCCCGGGTGGGCCCGGGGACACCCACATCTCCGAGATGTTCCGCCTCGTCCGCGGCACCGGACACATCCTCGACGTGCTCGACGTCCTGTACCGCGACCAGGTCGCGCTGCACATCCACGACGGCGCGTTCTCCACGATGGACCTCGCCGCTGCCGGCGAACTCCAGCGCGAGCTCACCTACGACGGACTGCGCGCCGCCGAGGCCAAGGGCAACAAGGGCGGCCGCCGTCCCGCCGTGGCGACCGACAAGACCGACGCCGTACGCGCCGCCTACCTGGAGGGCCGCTCAATCGCCGCCCTCGCCCGGGAGCACAGCGTCAGCCGCGGCGCGATCCGCACCGCTGTCGCCGACCTCATGCCCGACCACACCGCGGCCCACCCCGAGGGCATCCCAACTCCGCAGCGCCCGGTCACGCTCGACATGCCGGGCAAGGTCGCCGATTTCCTCCGCACCACCGACCTGGAGCCCGCCGAGCGGGCCGCCGCGCTCGACCAGGGCCTCACCGTACGGCGTGACCAGGGCTGCACCCTGCGCATCACCGCCAGCCCCGCCATTCACCGTCAGCTCCTCGACCGCTGCCAGCCCCTCGACGGCACCCCGGACACCCCAGCGATCCCGGCACAACACAAGTCCCGCCGCGAGTACGGGAGCCGCGTCAGCGCCCTCACGCCCTGACCATGATCGTTCTCACCGATAACCGCTGTACCGATGTGCCCCGAGGCCGGATCCGGTCGGGGGCGCCGGGCGCGTCGGGTGGAAGAATCTGGGGGCTGTCCGGCGCTCCCCGCGGCCTGTCCCGGATATAGGTGGGAGGGACCCGATCCGCGCTTGATCTCAGAGCCTCATACTGGGGCATTCTGTGCGCCGGTGCCTGACGCAGGAGTAGGGGGCCAAGTTCCGGCCGGTAGGTGCCGGCATGGTCGTCCTGGGCCTGCCGTATCGCTTCCGGCACAACGGCTGCGGTGCGCACCGTCGGTCGGTGGATACAGCTCCTCCAAAGCCTTGGCTATCGAGTGGAGGAAACATCGCGTCGAGAAACGTGGGGTTTGACAGGTCGAATCCCCGGCCGGCGGCCAAGTGGTGTTCCAGCGTGATGCGGACGTCGTCGACTGACTCGTTCGGCGCGGATGCCTCGAAGTAGGCACACGCAGTCAGCAGGGCTTGACCCAAGTCATCGTCGAGCCGGGGCAGGCCGGCACGCAGCGCTCGGGCGGCGTAGCGGTGTTCGTGCGCCAGCAGGCCGCCCATGCCGAGATCCTCACCCAGCGGGCGCGTGGTATCCGGAGGCCGCCCGCTCGAACCTGCGCTTCCGCGACGGGCGAGTCGGCGCCCTCGAAGTTCGCCTCGGCCGGACAGGACCACCTGGCTGGTCCTGTCCGGCCGCGGCCCGTGGATGTCAGTGCTGCGGTCCATACTCGTGCCGCGGCGCCACCCCGGCACCGCAGTACGAGGGGAGCGACATGGCTGAGGTGCTGGTCTTCCATCATGGACACGGGCTGACCTCTGGCATTCGCAGTTTCGCCGAGCAGTTGCGACGGGCCGGACACACCGTCCACGCTCCAGATCTGTACGAAGGGCAGGTATTCGACAGCCTCGAGGAGGGCGCCGCTTATGCCGAGAGCGTCGGGTTCGACACGATCATCGCGCGCGGAGCCGCCGCCGCCGAGAGGCTGCCTGCGGAGCTCATCTATGTTGGCTTCTCGCTCGGCGTCCTGCCGGCGCAGAAGCTGGCCCAGACTCGCCCCGGAGCGAAGGGGGCCTCGTTGCTTGAGGCGTGCGTCCCAGTCTCGGAGTTCGGCGCCACCTGGCCTCAAGGCGTCCCTGTTCAGATTCACGGCATGGACGCAGATCCGTTCTTCTCCGGGGACGGTGATGCGGACGCCGCCCGCGCGGTCGTCGAGACGGTGACGGATGCCGAGCTGTTCCTCTACCCCGGCGACAGACACCTGTTCACCGACAGCAGTCTGCCCTCCTACGACGAACAGGCGGCGATGCAGGTCAACCATCGGGTGCTCGACTTCTTCGACCGCATCGAGTAGGGCATCAACGACCTGATCCTGTCGGCAGGGCGGCCGTTCGCATGGGTCGATGACGAAGCACGGACACAGGTCGTGCCTCGGTCGCGACGCCCACAAAAGCCAGGTTTGGTCTGAATAGATGGCGACTATGGAGTTCTCAGCTCGTGGCTGCGACAGCCGCCCGGGGCGGATGACCGTCAGCAGTGCATGGTGGCGGCTCGACGCCCGGAGGGCAGCCCGGAGGGCGGCGGGCCATCCATCGGGAACCTGGAGTAGTCAGCTGGCCTTGGCCGACTCCTCGGCTCGGGCTCGAGTGGAGGCGAGGCGGTAGGAGTCGGTGCCGGTCTCCGCACCCCGGATGGCCTACTTGGCGGTCCAGCAGCCCAAGCTGTTCCGGTTCCCCTCCGCCGCCCGGCGCGGCGCGTCCGGCGATCCCAGCAGACCGTACGGCAGATACCCGGACCGGACACCGAGTTCCCACCCATGGACCTGGACGGCGAGGCAGGCCAGGGCGAGGGTACCGAGAGGGAGGAGGGACCGGGGCGCGGGATCACCGGCATCGGCCTCGACGCTCTCCCGGTACGCGACCAGCCGGGCGACGAGGGCGTCCTCGAAGGCGTGCTGGTCGTCGTCGAGGAGTACGCGGAGCAGCCGCTGGTCCGCGCTCAGCGCGTCGCCGACCTCGTCGAGCCGCCGGGCGGCCTCCGCGCGCTCCCCGGCGTCCGGCTTGCGCAGCGGAACCGTAGGCCAGTCGCGGGGCAGATGCCCGGCCGCCTCGGTGAGATAGGGGCACAGGGCGTCCATGGCGGCGAGGTCGGCGGGGTCGGAGACGGAGGGGTACCGGTTGTAGGGCACGCCGTCACGGATGGCGGGCGCGTAGTCGCCCGCATCAGCAGCCCGGTGACCCGCTCCCAGTCCCACACATGCCCGCTGACGACACACATCTCGAACATGTCGAGCCAGGTCCGCGCGGTGGGCGCCTCCTGGACGACGTCCCGGAAGGTGATGGGCCCGTCCCCGAACTCGTCGTCGTCCGGGTCCGTGCTGATCCGCTCCCCGACGAGGGGGAACCGGAGTTCCTGGTCCCCGTCCGGGAAGCACATGATGCTCAGCACTCCGTGCACACACACTCCGCGGCGGTGACGGCGACGGTGCCGGCCGCAGCGTCGAGCCCCGGCTCGGTCACCGTTCGCGCGGCGACATGGTCGAGCAGTTCGTCCGCCATGGCCCGGATCAGCGTCGGCGAGATGCTGCCGTACCGCAGCGAGTGCCACCGCGCGTAGGCCCGCCCGTCGATGTCGTCGAGCGCCTCAGCCAACCGCTGCTCGCCGACCTGATGGCATGTCACATTTCGCACGTACCCCGCCCCTTCATGAACTCCACGACTGGACGAAGCACGCTATCAACGGGCACTGACATTGATGTTGATACTCGGGTCCCGGTGGTCGTGCCCCGGGCAGTGACTGACGTCCTGCTGGGCTGTCCTGGTGTTCTGTCCGGTCGCCGGGACCTGTTCAGCGCCAGATGTACGGCCGGGCCGGCTTCGGCCTCTTGCGGAAACGAGTCCTGCTGGCGTCCTGACGGGCCCGTCACGAGCTCTGCTGGAGTCGCTCCGCAGCCTGAGCACGGGTGTCATAGTAGCCAGGCCGGGCCAGCAGGACCGAGGTGAAGTAGTAGCAGCCCTGCTCTTCCTCGGGCTCATCGTCGGCTGCGAACGGACGCCAGAAGCTCAGCAGCAAGTCCGGGGCAATGAATGAAGCATCGTCGTCAGGAGTTTCCTCAATCGAGGTGAACTCGCCCATGCGCTGGACAACGTCGCGGGCCGGAAGCGCGAACACGTCCACACCCTGAAACAACACACGGTCCGTCTGGGCCGACGGCCTTCCCAACTCGATGGCTTCAAGCATGTCTCGCATGCAGTGGATGCTGATCATCAGTCCACTGGAACGGAAGACGTGCTGCCCCGGCCGATCAGACTCCGAGACCGCAGAGAGATCGCGGAGCGAGTCCAGCGCCGTGTTAGCCGCGTGCCGAGTCATACCGATCCGCAACGGGCCAACGCCGGTCGGTGGGGCGAGGTCGAAGTCCATGCGGGCATGATCCCAAACAGGTCTGTCAACGAGTCACGAAGGGCCATTCAGTCCCGGCGGTTACAGAGCGTGAGAGCTCCACAGAAGTTGGACCAGAATCCAAACTCGTTGACAAACGGTGTCGCACGTCAGTTACGAAGCCAGGCCGGCGACGGCGTGGTAGACCTCGATGTCGGTGGTCGTGGTGGGGCATGCAGCGGATACGGACCTGGATCCCTGCCTGACCAGTCATCCACGGCCCCACGTAGTCGCCTTTCCTGAAGCGGATGCCGCGGGTGGTCAGCGTGCGGGGCCCGGCGTCCTCCAGGGGGAACATCCACAGATCCGCGGCCGGCACATCCCGCAGCGAGGTGGGATCGTCCAGCCGCCCCTAAGCGGAGTCTTGCCCCGCAACGGCGCCGGGCGGTGCTCGGTGTTCCACCAGAGCGTCCAAGCCAGCAGCCGGACGGTGAAGTCCTCGAAGCCGAGCAGCACTTCATCCTTCGGGCGGGAGGCCCGTTTGCCGGGGTGCGACTGGCGGGCAGAGCCGGACAGCGAGGCCAGGAACATACTCTCCACCGCCCGATTGACACCCTCCACGGTGCCCATGAGGTGGGGCGTAAGGCGGGCAGGTCCTGAACCGTCACGTCGAGGAGATCGAACACTGCGGTCACCGTCCGGGACAAAAAGTCCTTGCCACGGTCCACCCCGTACCTTTTCGGGCAGGCCGCCGAAGGGACCATAGGGATCCTCGCGCAGGACCGCAGAGCGCAGCACGGCCAGCACCCACTTCCGCGACGGATGCCCCGGCGTGACCGCGACGCCGGTGATCACGTTAGTCACGCAGTCGGTGAACCACGTGATCCACGGCCTGCGGGCCCCTCCAGCGCCGGCCCCGGAAGGCGCTGTGCCACGTCCAGTACCAGCACGCGGGGCCGCCGGAGCGCGTTCACCAGCATCAGATCGGCCTCCCCCGCCCCGCGCGGCAGACGCCTGCCCAGCTCAAGAGCGTCCCCGAGCACCCGCCACAGTTCGGGAACCCTCGGTGCACACCGACATGAACGCGATGGACCCGGCCACTGCCCTGCGAAGCAACCCCCTCATGCGTTCAACGCCTCGCCAACCCCTACCAGCTGACGAGCTCCTCGACGGCGACAATGCGCGGCTGCGCACGTGAGTTGCTCCTTTTGTCCGTTGCATCTGCTCACAGGTCCGGAGGACTTCAGTCATGGCATAGCGGGTCGGGCCACTCCCTGAGAAGGCATTCGGCCCCGCCGTGCGCAGGCCGGCCGGTTGGACTCAGCGGTCCATGCCGACGCGTGCGGCAAGGTAGGGAGTGCTCCGACCGTCGGCCTGGTGTCGGACGAGCGGTCCATGAATCGGCCCCGTGCCGTCGGACAGGGGCCGGCCGGTGGCCTGGTTGGCGTAGGAGATGATCTCCGCAGCAATGGAGACGGCAGTCTCCTCGGGTGTGCGGGCACCCAGGTCGAGCCCGATCGGTGAGCGCAGCCGGGCCAGCCGGGCCTCGGACACACCGGACTCCCGGAGGCGGTTCAGGCGCTCGTCATGGGTGCGCCGGGATCCCATCGCGCCGACGTAGCCGACGGGCAGGTCGAGTGCGAGGCGTAGCAGGGGGATGTCGAACTTGGCGTCGTGGGTGAGGACGCAGATCACGGTGCGGGCGTCGGTCTCGGTGCGTGCCAGGTACCGGTGGGGCCAGTCGACCACGATGTCGTCCGCCTCCGGGAACCGGGACGCGGTGGCGAACACCGGGCGTGCGTCGCACACGGTGACCCGGTAGCCCAGGAAGTGTCCGACCCGGCTGAGGGCGGCGGCGAAGTCGACGGCGCCGAAGATCAGCATGCGGGGCCGGGAGGCGTGGACATGGACGAGGACGGACAACTTCTCGGGGCAGGTGTCCGTGTCGCCGCCGATCTCGACGCGGGCGGTACGTCCCGCTCGCAGCAGGGCGCTGGCCTGTGCCGTGACCATTCGGTCCACTTCGCCGTCGTCCAGGGTTCCGTGGATCGCGTCGACATCACCGAGGACGTACATGGTGCGGCCGAGGAGTTCTTCGGAACCGTCGACGACGTGTGCCACGGCCGTCGGCCGACCCGACATGACCTCGTCCAAAGCTGCGGCCAAGTGGGGCTCCGCGGCGGGGTCGATGCGCTGGACGAGGACGTCGAGTTCGCCGCCGCACGTGAGTCCGACGGCGAAGGCGTCGTCGTCGGAGTGGCCGAACCAGGCCCGCTGGGGTGCGCCGCCGTCCGTGAGTACCTGTTGGCACAGTTCGTAGACGGCGCCCTCGACGCAGCCGCCGGACATGCTGCCGACCGCGTTGCCGTCCACGTCCACCGCGGCCGAGGTACCGACGGGCAGGGGGGCGCTGCCGTGGACATCGATGACGGTGGCCAGGGCGAAGGGGCGTGTTCCGCGGCACCAGCGGTCGAGTGTGTCCGCGATGTTCAACATGTGCCTGTCTCCGTGGGTGTGGGGTAGGGCCGCCGCCGCGCTCCACGGGGGTGCAAACGCGACGCCGGCCCAGGAAGGTCCGGCAGCCGGACGGGGACCGACTGCCGGACGGTCAGGAGGTATGCCGGGCAGTGGGCTTCTCCTCCGTGGCCCGGGGCACGGAGGCACCGGGGCACCGGGCCACCGGGCCACCGGGCCACCGGGCCACCGGGCCACCGGGCCACCGGGGTCAGATCAACGCCTCAGCGGTGATGGGCAGTTCGCGGATGCGGCGTCCGGTGGCGTTGTAGACCGCGTTGGCTATGGCCGCCGCCACGCCGACCTGGACGATCTCTCCGATCCCCTTGACGCCGAGCGGGTTGGCCTGCGGATCCTCGCTCTGAAGGTAGATGGCCTTGAGGGCGGGGATGTCCGCGTTGACGGGGACGAGGTAGTCGGCGAGGTTGGCGTTGACGATCCGGCCGTCGCGGTGGTCGGTGACCGTGTGCTCAAGGAGGGCCTGGCCGATGCCACCGACCATGCCGCCCAGCGCCTGGCTGTCCGCGAGCTTGGGGCTGACGATGCGGCCCACGTCGTACACGCCGAGCATCCGACGCACCCTCACCAGGCCGAGCGTGGCGTCCACCCCGACCTCGGTGAAGACCGCGCCGTAGGAGAAGTACGCGTGGCGCGCGGGCTCCGGCGCCCCGGCGTAGGCACCTTCGGCCTCGATGTGCGTGAGCTTGTTCCGGCTCAGCAGCCGCTGGTAGGTCTCGCCGCGGGCCGGGTTGCCCTGCACGTGCAGCCGGCCGCCGCGCACGACGACGTCCTCGGCCCGCACGCCGTGCAGCGGCGACTCCTCGTCCTCGACGGCCAGCTTGATGGCCTGGCCGCGGACCGTGTTGCAGGCGTCGAGGACGGCGGAGCCGACGACCGTCATGGTCATCGAGCCGCCGTGCGGCGGGGTCGGCGGGTAGAGGGAGTCGCCGAGCCGGAAGGTCACCGCGCGCATGGTCAGCCCGAGCGCGTCGGCGCCGACCTGGGTCTGGGAGGTGTAGGTCCCCGGACCCATGTCGATGGTGGCGGCCTCGGCCACCGCGGTGCCGTCGGCGTCCAGGCGGACCCGGGCCTGCGCGGGGAAGCGGCCGGGGTCGTACACGGCCGCGGCCATGCCGAGCCCGACCAGCCAGTCGCCGTCACGCGTCGAGCGGGGCTTGGGGTTGCGCCGGTCCCAGCCGAACTCCCGGGCGCCGACGGTGTAGCACTCGCGCAGCTTGCGGGTGGACCAGGGCAGGCCGTTCGACTCGTCCTCGGCCGGCTCGTTGCGCAGCCGCAGCTCGATCGGGTCGACACCGAGCCGGTTCGCGAGCTCGTCCATGGCCGACTCGATGGCGAAGGAGGCGTTCGCGAAGCCGGGGCCCCGCATGTACAGCGGGGTGTTCACGTCCAGCGGCACCTTGCGGTAAGCCTGGCTGACGTTGGGGGTGCTGTAGAACATCTGGCCGGCGCGCATGATGGCCTCGTCGAATTTCTCGTACGACGAGGTCTCCGCGTCCATCTCGTGCACCATGGCCGCGAGTCGGCCCCGCCGGTCGCTGCCGAGGCGCAGGCGGTAGTCGTAGGAGGGCCGGAAGCCGGTGCCGAAGTACATCTGCCTGCGGCTCAGGACGACCTTGACGGGGCGTTTCATCTCTCGGGCGGCGAGGGCGGCGACCACGGTGTGCGGCCAGCAGCGCAGCCCGCTGCCGAAACCGCCGCCGACGAACGGCGAGATGACGCGCACGGACTTCATGGGCAGGTCGAAGACCGTGGAGAGTTCGGTCTGGGTGCCCACCACCCACTGGGTCTTGTCCCACACGGTCAGCTTGTCGCCGTTCCAGCGGGCGATGGTGGCGTGCGGCTCCATCGGGTTCTGGTGGTTGCGTGCCATGCGGTAGTGCAGGTCCATCCGCACCGCGGCGTCGCGGAGCCCGGCCGCGGCGTCACCGCGTGCGTATTCGGTCGGCTCGTCCGGCTTCGCCTCCGCCATCTCGGTCGACGGCTTCCTCGCGTCGTAGCGCACCTCGACCAGGCTCGCGCCGTGTTGCGCGGCCTCCAGGGTGGTGGCGATGACGACGGCGACCGGCTGGCCGTGGAAGAGGACCTTGTCGTCCTGGAAGACCCGCAGGCGGCGGCCCTCGGGGTTGTTGGATCCGGGGTTGTCGAGGTACGGCAGCTTGGGCGCGTTGCGGTGGTGGATCACCCGCAGCACGCCGGGGTGGGCCAGAGCGGCGTCCGTGTCGATGGACGTGATGCGGCCGACGCCGACAGCGCTGTCGACGATGACGGCGTGCAGGACGCCGTCGACCTCGTGTTCGGCGGCGTACAGAGCCTGGCCGGTGACCTTGAGACGCCCGTCCACCCGGGACAGCGGGGCACCGACGGCGGCCCGGGGCTGGGGGCTCACTTCGTACCTCCCACGATGCGCAGCTGACGCTCGACCGTCCGCTTGAGCAATTCAATCTTGAACCGGTTGTACTGAAGCGGGCGTGCTCCGTCGGCTGCCTGCTCCGCGGCGGCCGCCCACAGGGCTGGCGAGGGGCGTTCGCCGACCAGGTGTCGCTCCACGGCGGGCAGCTTCCAGGGGACCGTGCCCACTCCCCCGGCGGCGACCCGCGCTTCGCGGATCACCCCGCCGCGTACATGCAGCGCGATGGCCGCCGACGTCAGGGCGAACTCGTAGGACTGCCGGTCGCGCACCTTCAGATAGCCCGACTTCAGCGGACGCGGGTGGGCCGGTATCTCGACCGACGTAATCAACTCGCCTTTGCGGACGGCCTGTTCATGGTGAGGCGCTCTGCCGGGGCGCAGCAGAAAGCCTGCGAAGGGGATCCGGCGCTCCCCGTCCGGGCCCAGCAGGTTCACGGTCGCCTCCAGGGCCGCGAACGCTACGGCCACGTCGGAGGGGTGGGTGGCCACGCAGGCGTCGGAGGTGCCGAGGATCGCGTGGGAGCGGTTGTGGCCGTGCACTGCGGCACAACCCGAGCCGGGCTCACGCTTGTTGCAGTCGGCCGTCACATCACGGAAGTAGGTGCAGCGGGTGCGCTGCATGATGTTGCCGCCGATGGTCGCCATGTTCCGCAGTTGGGCCGAGGCACTCAGTTCCAGCGATTCGGAGATCACGGGGTACAGGGTGCGCACCTTGCGGTCGGCGGCGGCCTCGGACATGGTCACCAGCGCGCCGATCCGCAATCCCCCGCGCTCGGTGACGGTGATCTCGTCCAGCGGCAGACCGGAGATGTCCACCAGCGTCTCGGGGCGCTCGACGGTCTCGCGCATCAGGTCGACCAGGGTGGTGCCGCCGGCGATGTAACGACCGCCGCGACGACCGGCGTCGAGGGCCGCATGGGTGTCGGAGGCTTTGGTGAAGGCGAAGGGATACATCAGGCCCTCACTTCCGGCCGGCGGTCTGCCCGACCGCGCGCGCGATTTTGACGTAACAGCCGCAGCGGCAGATGTTGCCGCTCATCCACTCCCGGATCTCCTCCGGCGAGCCGGTGTGCCCCTCCTCGATGCAGCCCACACCCGACAGGATCTGACCCGGCGTGCAGTACCCGCACTGGAAGGCGTCCTCGTCGATGAACGCCTGCTGCAGCGGGTGCAGTTCGTCGCCGTCGGCCAGGCCCTCGATCGTGGTGACCTCGGCGCCCTCCAGGCGCACCGCGAGGGTCAGGCAGGCGTTGACCCGCCGCCCGTCGACCAGCACCGTGCACGCACCGCAGGCCCCCGCGTTGCAGCCCTTCTTGGAACCGGTCAGACCCAGGTGCTCGCGCAGCAGGTCCAGCAGCGAGGTGCGGTTGTCGACCGTCACCGTGCGCCGGGTGCCGTTCACGGTCAGGGACACGCGGCTGGCCGGCGGCGCGGCAGCTGCCGCTTCCTGCGAACCGACGAGGAGGGACCCGCCGACCACTCCGCCCGCGACGGCAACGCCACCGACCGCGGTGGTAGTGGCGATGAAGGTCCGCCGCGTGGGCCTCGAGGGGGACGGTCCCGGTCCGGCGGGCGGTGGAACAGCAGACACAGATTCACTGGGCATGGGTACGCCTTTTCTTCAAAGGGCGGATTCAGCCGCAACTGCGGCAGGGCAGAGTGACGTTCTGGACAGGTGCTCGGGCTGTCTGTTGTCCAGGGGACAGGGCGGTGCCACCTGGTGGTGCCGCTCGTACTCCGTGGTCGAGGACCGTGCCGGCCATGGCCGGCTGGCTTACCGCTCGGAGGTGTGATCGCGTCCCCTGAACCGCGGGGCTGTGAGTTCCCGACCCGGTAGGCGCGGACGAGGCGGTGGTTTGCCAGGGGGTGGAGGGCCTGCTCAGCCAATGGGGCGGGCGTACTGCCTGGGCGTGTGCCGGTGAGCGGCCTTTAGTGGACGGTGAAGCCGCCATCGACGGGGAGAGCGGTTCCGATGACGAAGCTGGCGCCGGGGCTGCACAGCCACAGCACGGCTGCCGCGACCTCGTCCGCTGTGCCCAGCCGGCCGATGGGCTGTTCCTTGATGATCCCGGCCATGGCCTCGGCCTGGCCTTCGAGCATGTCGGCGACCATCGGGGTGTTGATGACACCGGGGCACACGGCGTTGATACGGATACCCCGGGGCGCGTACTCGACCGCAGCGCTGCGGGTCAGGCCGATGACGCCGTGCTTGGAGGCGTGGTAGGCCGCGCGCTCGGGAAGTCCGACGAGCCCGCCCAGGGAGGAGCAGTTGACGACGGCGCCGCTGCCCTGCTCGCGCATCTGCCGCAGTTCGTGCTTCATCGCCGCCCATACGCCGCGCAGGTTGACGGCGTTGACCCGGTCGAAGTCGTCGGCCGTCTCGTCGGCCGCGTCGGTCGGCGGCACCTGGATGCCGGCGTTGTTGAACGCCATGTCCAGGCGACCGTACTCCGAGACCGCGGCCCGCACCGCCGCCTCCACCTGCTGTTCGTCGGTGACGTCGCAGACGACACCGATCGCCCGCCCGCCGCTGCCGGTCATCTCCTCGGCCGCCTTGTGGACGGCATCGGGGTCACGGTCGGCCAGCACCACGGCCGCGCCGGAGTCGGCGAAGGCGCGGGCGGCGGCCAGTCCCATGCCGGAGGCGGCGCCGGTGACGAAGGCGACCTGCCCGGAGAAGTCGTAGGTGGGGGTCATGGGGGAGGTTCTCCTGTCGAATCGAACATTCCCGCAACTTGCCCGGGATTCTCAAGGCCCCGGGCGAGGGCGAGTCGGTGAGTGAGGTGTCAGGGCTTCAGCGGTCGGCAGAGACCGCATCCGGACGGGGCGCGTGGTGTCCGCCCGCGTCAGGGCGGAGCGTTTTCAGGCGGGCCGGCCCGGGGTGATCTCGACGGTCGCGGCCTGGGGGCCGGCGGCGACCATGGGGGGCAGGTACGGGCTGCCGGAGTACTTGTCGCGGTAGGCCGCGTCGATCCGTTCCCTGAGGGAGGGGTCTGCGGCGGCGAACGTGACATCGAAAGTGGAGCCGGCGGCGGTGATGCGGCCCGCGCGCTGGTCCATCGCGGACTTGTACCAGCGGGAGTTCGTGCCGTTGTAGGCGCGGACGAACAGGCGTCCGTCCACCACGACGGACCAGATCCAGGTCAGGGTGCCGTGGGTGGCCCCGTCTGCCCGCAAGGGGGCGATGTGGAGGTCATCGGTGGCCGCGATACGGGTGATGTCGTCAGAGGGCCAGGCGGTCATCTGTTCAGGTGTCCTTTCGTCAGACAGGCTTTCACGCACGGGAGATGCGAGGATGATGCGTCCGAGCGTCCCGCCGGCATCGAGCAGGCGATGTGCCTCGGGCGCCTGGACCGCGCAGGGGTCAGGGCTTCAGCAAGGATTTGATGGCTCGGCGCTCGTTCATTGCTTTGTAGCCCTCGGCGGCCTCATCGAGCGGGAGGGTGAGGTCGAAGACCTTGCCCGGGTCGATCTCGCGGTCCCAGATGAGCTGGATCAGCTCGGGCAGGAAGCGGCGCACGGGAGCGGGGCCGCCGTGCAGGTGTACTCCGGAGAAGAACAGTTCCTCGCCCGGCAGCTCCACCCCGTGGGCCACGCCCACGTATCCGACGTGTCCGCCGGGGCGGGTGGAGCGGATGGCCTGCATCATCGATTCCTGGGTGCCGACGGCTTCGATCACGCTGTGGGCGCCGTATCCACCGGTGAGTTCCTTGATCCTGGCCACGCCCTCGTCGCCGCGCTCTTCGACGATGTCGGTGGCGCCGAACTCGCGGGCGAGCTTCTGCCGCGAGGCGTGCCGCGACATGGCGATGATCCGCTCCGCGCCCAGGTGCTTCGCGGCCAGAACGGCGAGCAGGCCCACGGCTCCGTCGCCGACCACGGCCACGGTCCTGCCCGGCCCGGCCTCGGCGGCCACGGCGCCGAACCAGCCCGTCCCCAGCACGTCGGAGGCGGCCAGCAGCGAGGGGATCAGGTCGGCGTCCGGCATTCCGGGGGTGGCGACGAGGGTGCCGTCGGCCAGCGGCACCCGCAGGTATTCCGCCTGCGCCCCGCCGGCGCCGACGAACTCGACATGCGCACACCGTGACTGGTAGCCGGCCTCGCAGATCTCACAGGTGTTGTCCGAGGCCATGAACGAACCGACGACGAAGTCACCGACTCCGATGTTCTTCACCTCGTCGCCGATCTCGGTGACCACGCCGACGTACTCGTGCCCGATCGGGGTCGGCTGTGCCACTTCGTTGATCCCGCGGTAGTCCCACAGATCGGAACCGCACACGCAGGCGGCCGACACCCGGATGATCGCATCCGTCGGCGTGACGATCGTGGGGTTCTCGCGCTCTTCGACCCGGATGTCGCCCGGCGCATGAATGACAGCTCCACGCATGTGCAGATTCCTTTTCACACAGATTTCTGGGGTGCGCTTCCACCGTCCCTCGCCTCACGGACGCCTGCCAGGCACTCTCAGGGACCCCCTTATGGGAAGCAGACGTCCTAGCGTGGGAGCCATGGAGTTTCAGCAGGAGATCCGGGGGTTCCTCATGAGCCGTCGGGCGAGGATCACGCCCGAGCAGGCCGGGCTGCCCTACGTCGGGGGCAACCGCCGCGTCAAAGGACTGCGGCGGGAGGAGGTCGCGATGCTCGCCGGCCTCAGCGTCGAGTACTACACCCGCATGGAGCGCGGCCAGCTCGGTGGCGCGTCGGAGAGTGTCCTCGATGCGATCGCCCGGACGCTGCAACTCGACGACGACGAGCGCGCCCACCTCTACGACCTGGCCCGCAACGTCGCGCCCGGTGCGCCCCGCAGACGCCCCAGGCCCACCTCGCCCATCACCGCGTCGGTGCAGCAGGTCCTCGACTCCATGAGCGTTCCCGCCGTGGTGCAGAACGGCCGCCTCGACCTTCTCGCGGCCAACGACCTGGGCCGCGCCCTGTACGCCGACCTGTTCCCCGCGGGCAAGCAGCCGCCGAACTTCGCCCGGTACGTGTTCCTCGACCCGCGTGCCGCGGCCTTCTACGACGACATCGACCAGGCGAAGAACCTGCTGGTCGCGGTCCTGCGCGCGACAGCCGGGCGCGACCCGCTGGACAAGCAGGTGAGCGAACTCATCGGCGAGCTCTCCGTCCGCAGCACCGATTTCAGCACCCTCTGGGCCAAGCACAACGTGCGCCGCCACTCACGCGGACGCAAGGTCGTCCACCACCGGGCCGTGGGCACGATGGAACTCGTCTACGACGACTTCGCACTGCCCGGCGACCCGCACGTCACCATCACCACCTGGACCGCGGCCCCCGGTACGCCCAGCGCCGACGGTCTCACCCTGCTGGCGGCCTGGGCCGAGACGCAGAAGCAGCTACAGACGGCCAACGATGAAGTGCGCCCCAATCGCCCTCGGCACGCTTAGAGGTCACTTTTTCCGGTTGTTTCATCCCGGTATGCGGATTTCATTAGGTGATGTCGGGTCGCGCCGGGAGACGGTCGTCTCGCCGGTGAGGCGGCGGGCCATCAGGTCGGTCATGGCCAGGTGGATCATGGCTTCGGAGCGGTGCGGGTGGGTTTCATAGTCACGGACCAGCGCCGGTGCAGCATGAGCCAGCCGTAGGTCCGTTCCACGGCCCAGCGTTTCGGGATCGGGGTGAATCCCCTGGTCCCGGGGGGGCGTTGGACGATTTCGAGGTCGATGCCGAGGGCGGCGGCGTGCTCGACGAAGTGTCTGCGGAGCCGCCGTCGACCCAGACCTTGCGGAGAGTGGGGTGGTCGGTGGCGGCCTGCTCCAAGCAGGGTGCGGCCGGCGGTGGAGTCCTGGACGCCGGCCCCGGTGACCAGCACTGCCAGCAGCAGGCCGACCGCTCAAGCATGCGAATCTGAACTGCCTGGGCCGCTACAGCTGCCGCGCCACCGTTTCCGGCCACTTCCTGGCCGAAGAAGTGCCGCGGCCGCTGACGAAGGCACTGCTGGACTTCCTGCTCTGACCCGCGCGGGGCAGCAGCCGCCCCGGTAGCACCACCGCGGGTGGCGACCTCGGCCGCAGGGGCCGACGGTCACCATCCGCTGCCGCCGTCCTCCACCTCAGGAGAGACAGGCGGTCGTATCTCTGCTTCGTTCCTTCCGGCCTGAAGGCCCCACGCGATGACCCACCCGGCCACAGACCGGCCCTCCCCCACCCGGCCACCCACCAGAGCGGTCGTACCGGTCCTGGCCTTCGCGAGGGCCGTGCTCTCGGTGATGCAGACCATGCTGGTCCCGGTCATCAAGGCCTGCCCCAACCGCTGGAAGCCGCCCCCGGCGACGCCACCTGGGTCCTGACCGCGACCCTCCTGTCCGGCGCCGCAGCCACACCGGTCATGGGCCGTCTCGGCGACCTGTACGGCAAGCGCCGCGTGCTCGTCCTCAGCCTCGCGGTGATGGTCGTCGGCGCGCTGATCAGCGCTGTCACCAGCGCCTGCTCACCATGATCGCCGGCCGCACGCTCCAGGGCTTCGCGATGGGCGCCCTGCCGCTGGGCATCGGCCTGATGCGCGACACGCTGCCCCGCGAGAGGCTCGGGTCGGCCATCGCCGTGATGAGCTCCTCGCCCGGCGTGGGCGGCGGCCTCGTCCTGCCCGCCGCGGCCCTGGTCGCCCAGCACGCCGACCGGCACGCCCTCTTCCACAGCGCCGCCGTCCTCGGCATCCTCTCCGCCCTCCTCGTCCTCGCCGCCGTACCGGAATCCCCGAACTGCGGTTGCCCACCTCGACCGGCCACGGCCTCGGGCAGTCGATGCTCGCCGCGGGCCTGCTCGTGGCCCCGTTCGGGCTGACGACGGTGCTCATGGCGCCGCTCCAAGTCCGCAGAGCAGGCGAGAAGGTCGCGGTCCGGCCCGGCGCTGACCGGCTGCACGCCGGCCTGGACCAGGTCATCACGGCCATGGACCACGACCCCGTGCTGCGGGCGCAGATCGCCGATGAACGAGCCGAAGCCGCCCTGCTCGTCACGCAGTTCCCCCACATGCACCTGGGCTCCATGAACCACTGGCATGTTCGACGCCCGCGGGCCGAGTGCCAGACACAGCTGCCCGCCGATCAGCGGGGTACGGCCCCGCTGATCGGCGCCTGCCAGGCCGACCGCTGCCGCGACTCCGTGATCACGCGCCGTCATGCACCGATCTGGATCGCTGAGGAAGGTGACCTGACGGCCAGGGTCCAGAACTCTTCTCTGTCACCACCGGTCCGCGAGGCCGTCATGATCCGTCTCGCCGGCGTCCAGCGCATGACCCACGCACTTCAGCACGCAGGAGTCACCCCCTGATGCCGGTCTCCGCCACGAGTGCCGCCAAGCTCCGGGAGGCGATGTCGCGGCTCCTGGCCGGCGAACCCCTGCACACCGACGGTGCCCTGACCAAGGAGAACCTCGCCCGGGAGGCTCAGGTCTGCCACGCGACCGTTCACCGCGCTGAGGACATCCTCGCCGAGTGGGACGCAAAGGTCGCCCGGCCCGTCCTGCGTACGCCCGGCGGCCCTCGCGGCGGAGCCCACTCCGAACAGCAGACGGCGTCAAGGCCCAGCAGGGAGTTCCACATCAACGTCCCTGTCCCCGCGCGAGGGCATGCGGGCAGTGTCCGGCCCCGGGGCCCCCCGGGTGTGTGGGGGGGCGCCGGAGGCAGGGTGGCTGAAGTAGCAGCGAGGGGTGGGGGGGGGGGGGCGGA
>NZ_JBEZWN010000102.1:0-18619 GCF_040637495.1 Streptomyces sp. NPDC029044 | reverse complement strand
TCTGTGTTGTGCTGGTTTGGGGCGGGGGGGGGGGGGCGGGGGGGGGGCCCCCCGGGGGACCCCCGCGCGACGAGCCCAGCGAGCCCGGGCATTGACGGCGGGCCTTCGTTCGAGGCCGTGAGACCCACGACTGACGCGGCGTCGCGCACCCGCGCCCGCACCCGCGCCCGCACCCGCACCCGCACCGGCACCCGCGCCCTGGAGGCAGTTTGGTCTGGACCTCTTGACACCACCTCTGGTCTGGACCATTTTCTTGTCATGTCCAGACACAGACGATCCCTGCGGCTGTGGTCGGGTGCCGTCACGGCTGCCCTGGCCCTCACTCTCACGACCGTCGGCCAGGCGAACGCCGCCGACGTCAACAACGCCAGGAACGCCGGCTTCGAGGCGGGCCTGAGCGACTGGACCTGCTCGGCGGGCAGCGGTACGACGGTCTCCTCGCCGGTGCGCAGCGGCACGGCAGCGCTGCGGGCAACCCCCGCCGGCCAGGACAACGCCCGGTGTACCCAGACCGTGCGGGTGCAGCCCAACGCGACGTACAGCCTGGGCGCCTGGGTGCGGGGCGGTTACGCCTACCTGGGCGTGACGGGCACGGGCACGACGGACGTGTCCACCTGGACGCCCGACTCCGCCTCCTGGAAGCAGCTGTCGACGACGTTCAGGACCGGCGCGTCGACGACCTCGGTGACGGTGTACACGCACGGCTGGTACGGCCAGGCCGCCTACTACGCCGACGACGTGTCGGTGTTCGGCCCCGACGGGGGCGGCGGCACCGGCCCCGGTCCCACGGTCCCGGCCGCGCCGAGCGGACTGCGCGTCACCGGCACGACGTCCTCGTCGGTGTCGCTCGCCTGGAACACCGTCTCCGGCGCCACGGGTTACACCGTCCACCGCGACGGCACGAAGGTCACGGCGGTCTCCGGCACCTCGGCGACGGTGACCGGCCTCGCGGCCTCGACGTCGTACTCCTTCCAGGTCACGGCGACGAACGCGGCCGGTGAGTCGCCGAAGTCGGCGGCGGTCACGGGGACCACGAACAACACGTCCGGTCCCGGCCCCGCACTCCCCAAGCACGCGGTGACCGGCTACTGGCAGAACTTCAACAACGGGGCGGCGGTCCAGAGGATCTCGGACGTGCCGGCCCACTACGACATCATCGCGGTGGCCTTCGCGGACGCCACGGGCACACCGGGCGCGGTGTCCTTCACCCTCGACTCGGCCGGGCTCAACGGCTACACCGTCGACCAGTTCAAGGCGGACGTGAAGGCCAAGCAGGCGGCCGGGAAGAAGGTCGTCATCTCGGTCGGCGGCGAGCGCGGCACGGTCACCGTGAACGACGCGGCCTCGGCGACGAACTTCGCGAACAGCGTCTGGTCGGTCATGCAGGAGTACGGCTTCGACGGCGTCGACATCGACCTGGAGAACGGCCTCAACGCGACCTACATGACGCAGGCCCTGCGCGCCCTGTCCGCGAAGGCGGGCCCGTCGCTGATCATCGCGATGGCGCCGCAGACCATCGACATGCAGTCGACGTCGAACTCCTACTTCCAGACGGCGCTGAACATCAAGGACATCCTCACCGTCGTCAACATGCAGTACTACAACAGCGGTTCCATGCTCGGCTGCGACGGCAAGGTCTACAGCCAGGGCACGGTCGACTTCCTGACGGCCCTGGCCTGCATCCAGCTGGAGAACGGCCTCGCCCCGTCCCAGGTCGGGCTCGGCCTGCCCGCCTCCACCCGGGCGGCGGGCGGCGGCTACGTGTCCCCGACCGTGGTCAACAACGCCCTGGACTGCCTGACCAAGGCGACCAACTGCGGCAGCTTCAAGCCGCCGCGGACGTACCCGGCCCTGCGGGGTGCGATGACCTGGTCGACCAACTGGGACGCCACCTCCGGCAACGCGTGGTCCAGCGTCGTGGGACCGCACGTGGACGCGCTGCCGTAGCGGCGTCCCCTCGCCCTAGAAGAACTCCCCCCACGGCTGGTCCCAGATCTGCTTGACGCACAGGATCAGGAACAGCAGCCCCGCGACGGCGAGCATCACGTTGCTCACCGGGCCGTTGCGCCACTCGCGGGGCGTACGGGGGGAGTTCAGGAGCCAGATCAGCGTGCCGGCGAGGAAGGGCAGGAAAGCCGCGCCCAGCACGCCGTAGATGATGATCAGGCGGAAGGGCTGGCCCTCGAAGAGCAGGATCATCGGCGGGAAGGTCAGCCAGAGCAGGTAGGCCCGGAACGGCCAGGAGCGCTCGCGCGTTCCCGAGGCGACCTCCTCGCCCTTGGCCTGGCCCGTGCCCGTCAGGCGGGTCACGAAGTCCGCGAACATCAGGCTCACGCCGTGCCAGACGCCGATCAGCGAGGTGAAGGACGTGGCGAAGAAGCCGATGAGGAAGAACTTCGCCGTCGCCGCGCCGTACTCCTCCTCCAGGATGTCGCCCAGCTGGATCAGGCCCTTGTCACCGCCGGCGATGGCGACGTTCGCCGAGTGCAGCAGCTCCGCGCCGACGAAGAGCATGGCGATCACGAAGATGCCGGTCGTGGCGTAGGCGACGCGGTTGTCCAGCCGCATGACCTTCATCCAGCCGGTGTCGGTCCAGCCCTTGGCGTTGACCCAGTAGCCGTACGCCGCGAGCGTGATCGTGCCGCCCACACCGCCGATCAGGCCCAGCGTGTTGAGGATCGAGTCCTTCTCGTCCGGCAGCACGGGCAGGAGCCCCGCGAAGGCGTCCGGGAGGTTCGGCGTCACCCGGATCGCCAGGTACACCGTCACCACGAACATGACGCCCACCAGGACCGTCATGACCTTCTCGAACACCGCGTACTTGTTGAACCAGACGAAGACCAGCCCGACCAGACCGCAGGCGATGCCCCACCACTTGAGGTCCATCACGTCGGGGAACAGCGCCTGTAGGGGCAGCGCGCTCGACGACATCGCCGCCGCGCCGTAGACGAAGCCCCAGACGACGACGTAGACCGCGAAGAACCACGTCGTCCAGCGGCCCAGGCTGGCCCAGCCGTCGAACAGGGTGCGGCCCGTGGACAGATGCCAGCGGCCCGCCGCCTCGGCCAGGGAGATCTTCACCAGGCAGCCGATGACCGCGGCCCACAGGAGGGTGTAGCCGAAGTTGCTGCCCGCGATCAGCGTGGCGACCAGGTCACCGGCGCCGACACCGGTCGCCGCGACGACGATGCCCGGGCCGATGTACTTCCAGCTCGCTTTCCGGGGCTGTGGGGGGTGTGTGGCCTCGTTGTCCGTGGTGTTTCCCGTGGTGTCCGCCATGCAGGTCAAGAAAGCCCAAAGCCGCCCGCGGGACAAGAGGGCCTGACCGGATCTTCACGCGATGCCCGTAGGACACCCTGCCCGGTCAGGCCCGGCGGAGCACTACGGCCGTCGCCGACCACAGCCGTCCGCCCCGCACGTGCCGAGCTCGAACCACACGGTCTTGCCCGGCCCGTCCCGGTGGCAGCCCCAGCGCTGGGCGAGCGCGTCCACCAGGAACATTCCACGGCCGCTCTCCCCGGTGCCGGCGTCCAGCACCCGCGGCACGCGGCGCTCGCCGTCGGCGACCTCGCAGCGCAGCACGCCGTGCGCGGCGAACAGCGTGAGCCGGAAGCGGCTCCCGGCGTGCACCAGGGCGTTGGTGGCCAGTTCCCCGACGAGCAGTTCGGCCACGTCCGCGACCTCACCGCGCTCTGCGAGCCCCCATCCCTCCAGCTGCCTGCGGACCTCCGCGCGCGCCTCGCGGACGGCGGAGGGCCGGGGTGCGTACTCGACCCGCAGGTGGCCTGCTCCCAGGGGTGGTTGCGGAAACGGGCCGTAGCGGGCGTCGGGGTCGGGGAGGTGCCGCCCGGAGAGTTGCAGCATGGGTCCAGGGTGATCCCCGGGGGCGGTCCGGCGCAGGGGGAGGACTACCCGATCCCCTACCTGCTTGTGCAGGTGGAGGCCCTCTGGAAGCCACGCGGCACTAGGCGTACTGGAGGCGGACCGTGGCTCCCTCGGCGTCGTCGCGGATGTCGACGTACGCGCAGACCTGGCGCGCGTACCACAGCCCCGGCCCCGGTTCGGGGTCGGCGGCCGGCGGGACGAAGCCGGCGAGCGGGTCGTCGAGGCGCCGGACCGAGCGCAGTTCGCAGACGCAGGCGGGCGCCTCGCCCCACAGCAGGGCCGCACCGCCGAGGGGCGCGAGGGCCGCCGCGGTCTCCGCCACGGCGGCGGCGAACAGCTCGGCGTCGGCGGCCGGCAGTCCCCGGCCCTCCGCCCAGGTCTGCACAGCGGCGGCGCGCGGCTCCGCGAGACGCCGCGCCCCGGCCGGGGGCAACGGCAGGGGCACGGCGTCGAGTTCGGCTGCCAGCCGCAGCGGGTCCTCGTACACCTCGGTATCCGGGTGGGTGCGGCGGGCCGCTGCGATGACGGCGGGCCCGGCGGTGCGGGTGTCGTACGCGCACAGGGCGGTCGTGGCCATGGGGGCGAAGAGGAGGTTGGCGAGGGCCTCGTAGCGGATCCACTCGGTGGTCTCGCGGGCCGAGCGGCCGGCCCGGCCGCTCCACACGGGCTCCATGACGAGGTGCATGCGGCCGCCGGGTCCGGCGTGCGCGCCCAGGTACGCGGCGGCCTGGGCGACCGCGTTGGCGGCGGAGCCGGTGTACCAGTCGGTGTGCGGGATGCAGGTGACGTCCTTCGCGCCGAAGCCGAGGGCGTCCCGCAGGAGGTCGAGGTTGCGCGGGGCGGCGATGGCCACCGGCGGTGGTTCGCCGGAGGCGCCGAGGGCTTCGCCGAGGAAGGGCAGGGCGGCGGCGACGAAGCCGTCGTCGGAGTCGAAGACGGCCATGCGGTGGTCGAACGGGCTGGGTTGTCCTGTGGTCACGTGGTCCCCTCGGGTGGGTGCGGGTGGGGCGGTCAGCGCCGTGCCGTCATCCAGGCCGCGATCTGGCTGCGGTTGTTGAAGCCGAGCTTGCCGAGGATGCGTTCGACATGGCCTTCGGCGGTACGGCGGGAGATCACCAGGCGGTCGGCGATCTGCTGGTTGGCGAGCCCTTCGGCGACGAGCCGGGCGACCTCGGTCTCGCGGCGGGTCAGCGGGGCCGTGGTGTCCTGGTGCGGCGGCGGGGCGGCGGACTCCGCGCCGGGCGGGCGGCCCGGCTCCTGGAGCGCGTGGCCGGCCAGCTCCCGCAGAGCGAGCGCCCCGCCCCGCCGGTGGGCCCGTTCGAACACCCCGCGCCCGAGGGCCAGGACCACCCGCTCCTCGCTGTCGCGGCGTACGGAGTTGAGGGTGTGGGAGCCCCAGCGGCCGGTGTCGATGTCGGCCCAGACGCGGTCCGCGCCGCCCAGGAGCAGCCCGGCGTCCTCGGGGGCGCCGCGCCGGGCCGCGATCGACGCGAGCAGATCGAGGGTGAGGGCGATGCCGATGACGTCGTGGACGGCGAGTTTCAGCCGCAGCGCCTCACGGGCGTGCCGCTGCGCCCGGGGCAGGTCGCCGCGCACGGTGTGGGCGAGGGCGAGCATGCGCAGGACGTAGGAGCGGACCCACTGCTCGCCGTGCCGTTCGCACAGCCGCAGGGCCTGCTCGCAGACTTCGACGGCCCGCTCGGCCTCGCCCAGGAAGGCGAGCGCGCAGGCGAGTTCGACCTGGTCGAGGCCGACGAGACTGAGGTGCTGGCCGGGCACGGGGCCGCGGGCGACGGTGGCCTCGAAGTGCCGCAGCGCCCCGGGCAGGTCGTCGCCGAACAGCCGGATGACGCCGATGACGTACTCGGCGTGCGCGGCCTCGGCGGGGTCGCCGAGGGCACGGGCGAGAGCGAGGGCGTCGGTGGCGTGGCGGCGGCCCCGCGGGAAGTCCCGGGTGGCGGCGGCCAGCAGGCCGGCGACCCAGAGGCCGCGGGCCCGTTCCGGGGTCGGCCCGGGGGCGGCGGCCAGGGCCCGGTCGAGCCAGTACAGGCCTTCGCGGGAGGCTCCGCAGGCGTGCCAGTGGAACCAGAGCGTGCCGGCCAGGCGCAGGCCGGCGAGGGCCTCGCCGGGGGCGGTGAGGCTGAAGTCGAGGGCGGCGCGCAGGTTGTCCTGGTCGGCGCGCAGCAAGGCGGCGGTCTGCGGCTGTCCGGGGCCGAACCAGTCGCGCTCGTACTGCTCGGCCCGCCGCGCCGTCCAGTCGCGCTGACGTCGCCGGGCGGCCTCCTCCTGCCCGGTGTCCCGCCGCAACTGCTCAAGACCGTACTGCCGCAGGGTGTCGAGCAGCCGGTACCGCACGCCGCCGGGTCCGGTCTCCCGGCAGAGCACGGACTTGTCCACGAGCCCGGCGACGGCTTCGAGGACGTCGTCCCTGCGCAGCCCCGGGGGTGGGAGCAGGGTGATGGTGGCCCCGGCGGGAGCCGCCCCGGGCGGGAGGCGTGTTCCGAGGCCGCCGGCGGGCCGGGCGGGCTGGGCGCGTGCCGCGGAGCCGTCCGCCGGCCGGACGCGGGTACCGGGGCCGCCGGGGAGACCGTCGTCCGCACCGGCCCCGTCGCCGAACCAGCCGTCGGCACCGGCCCCGTCACCGAACCAGCCGTCGGCACCGGAGCCGTTCCCGGTACGGACTCCGGGTCGGGACCCATCCATGGGCCGGGTGCTTGTGCCGGACCCCTCCGAGGGCTGGGTCGGCAGCGCGGGCCAGGCCGCCGCGGGCCGGAGCGTGACGGGGTGGCCACCGGCTTCCGGAGGCCGGACGAGGGCCTCGGGGGCGGCGTCGGCGCAGACCGCTTCCGCCGTCTCCAGGTCGAAGCTGCCCGCCAGGACCGAAAGCCGGGCCCACACGGTCCGCTCGGGGAGGGTGCACAGGTCGTGGCTCCAGGCGACCGCCGCGCGCAGGGTCTGGTGGCGGGGCAGGGCGGCGGGGCTGCCGGTGGTGAGGAAGCGGTAGCGGTCGTCGAGGCGGTCCAGGACCTGGTCGACGTCGAGGACGCGCATCCGGACGGCGGCGAGTTCGATGGCGAGGGGCAGGCCGTCCAGGCGGTGGCACAGCCGGGCGACGGAGGCGCGGTTGGCGGGGGTGAGGCGGAAGCCGGGGACGACGGCGGCGGCCCGGTCGGCGAAGAGCGTCAGGGCCGGGTAGCCCTGGGCGGCGGACAGGTCGCCGTCGGGGTCGGGCACCGGCAGCGGCCGGACCTCCAAGAGGTGCTCCTCGGTGAGGCCGAGCCGGTGCCGGCTGGTGGCGAGGATCCGGACGCCCCCGGTGCCGTGCAGCAGGGCCGCGGCCAGTTGCGCGCACGCGCCGGCCAGATGCTCGCAGTTGTCGACGACGAGGAGCAGCCGCCGGTCCCGTACCTGTTCGACGAGGGCGTCCAGGGGCGGCTGGGCGGAGCGGTCGTGGAGGTCCAGCGCGTCGGCTGCGGCGAGCGGGACGAGAGCGGGGTCGTGCACTCCGGACAGGTGCACGAAGCGCACGCCGTCCGGGAAGGCGCGCCGCACCCGGGCCGCGATGCGTGCGGCGAGCCGGGTCTTGCCGACGCCGCCCGGTCCGGTCAGCGTCACCAGCCGTGCCCGGGCCAGCAGTTCGCGGCCCTGGGTCAGTTCGCCACGCCGGTCGACGAAGCTGGTCGTCTCGGCCGGCAGGTGGTGGTCCCGTCGTGGCGCTGATCCGCCCATGATCAGCCAGTCCTTCAGGGGGTGGGGGTCCGGGGGGCCGGTCACTCCGGCTCCCCTCGCGCGGACCCTCACTCTCCCCCGGTGCGTACATATATGCACGCCAGGGCCACACCTGTGGGTGTACTTCCGTCGGGACACCTCGACCGCAGTGCCACACGCGTACACTGCACGGCTGCTTTCAGTCTTGACCTGCTCATGCCATTAGCAGAACGATATGCGCCACCCGCACCACGTACGTCGCACGGAACAACCCCACCTCCCACAAGGAGATTTCATGCGACTTCGCATACGAGGCTCCGGTGCCCGCACCGGCAGACGCACCGCCGCCCTCGCCGGAGTGCTCGCCCTCGCCCTCGCGGCGCCCCTGTCCGCGACGACGGACGACGCCACCGCCGACAGCGCCCGCAAGCCGGCCGCTTCGGCCGACGACGTCCGGCAGTACGAGATCCATCTGCACTCGACGGCAAAGGACCGCACGGCACTTCAGCGCGCGGGCGTGACCGTGGACGAGGTCCACGGACACGGCGTCGTGGTCTCCGGCCGGGCCGGCCAGATCAGGAAGCTGCGCACGCTGGGCTACGAGGTCACCCCGCTCGGCGCGGTGCCCGACCGGTCCGCCGGCGAGGACGACGTCCGGCTCCTCGACTTCCCGTCGGCCGACTCGAAGTACCACAACTACGCGGAGATGACGAACGAGATCAACTCGATCGTCTCGGCCAACCCGTCCATCGCGAGCCAGCGCGTGATCGGCAAGTCGTACCAGGGCCGGAACATCGTCGCCATCAAGATCAGCGACAACGTGGGCGCCGACGAGTCCGAGCCGGAGGTGCTGTTCACCCACCACCAGCACGCCCGCGAGCACCTGACCGTGGAGATGGCGCTCTACCTGCTGCGCGAGCTGACCTCCGACTACGGCTCGGACTCGCGCGTCACGAGCATGGTGAACAACCGCGAGATCTGGATCGTCCCGGACATCAACCCGGACGGCGGCGAGTACGACATCGCCACCGGCTCGTACCGCTCCTGGCGCAAGAACCGGCAGCCCAACTCCGGTTCCTCGTACGTCGGCACGGATCTGAACCGCAACTGGAACTACCGCTGGGGCTGCTGCGGCGGCTCCTCCGGGTCGACGTCCTCGGACACCTACCGGGGAGCCTCGGCGGAGTCGGCGCCCGAGGTGAAGGTCGTGGCCGACTTCGTGCGCAGCCGGGTCGTGGGCGGCAAGCAGCAGATCAAGGCGGGCGTGGACTTCCACACCTACAGCGAGCTGGTGCTGTGGCCGTTCGGCTACACGTACTCCGACACGACGACCGGGATGACCGCCGACGACCACGCGGCGTTCAGGACGGTCGGCCAGAAGATGGCCGCGAGCAACGGGTACACGGCGGAACAGTCCAGCGACCTGTACATCACGGACGGGTCGATCGACGACTACCTCTGGGGCGCGCACAAGATCTTCGGCTACACCTTCGAGATGTACCCCCGCTCCGGTGGGGGTGGGTTCTACCCGCCCGACGAGGTGATCGAGCGGGAGACCTCCCGTAACCGCGACGCGGTGCTGCAACTGCTGGAAAACGCAGACTGTATGTACCGGTCCATCGGAAAGGAAGCGCAGTACTGCGGTTAGCCCGCGGTTTCCGCTTCCTCTTCGTCTTCCTCGAAGTAGGCGTCCAGGACCGCGTCCAGCTGCGCGTCCCACTCCGTGAAGTGGCTCCTGGCCGGTGCCTCGATCTCGATCGGGTACCAGCGCCGGTCAGGGGTGTGGACGGTGACGGTGTACCGCTTGCCGAAGCGGGCGGTCTCCGTCTCGACCGCGCCGATCTCGTCCCAGCGGAACTCGCACTCCTGGTCGTCCAGCGACATGCGGACGCCTCTGTGGTCGGCGACCATCCTGGCGCGGCGGTCGGACGCCTCGAAGACGGGTCCGTCGGGGTCGGCTTCGGTGTCCTCCTCCGGCTCGGAGGGGGACGCCTCGGCCGTCTCCTCCGACTCGGCGGCGGCCTCTTCGGCCTCCTCTGCGTCCGCGACCTCAGGCTCCTCCTCCGGCCCGTCCTCCTCCGTCCGTCCGGACGCGGGTGACGTGAGCCCGGGGATGAAGGCCGGGTCGAATCCGGCGCCTTCCAGGGGCTGGCTGCTCGAACCTATGCGCTGCTCCACAGCGCAGAAGTATGGTCGAGAAACCTGTGCGGCACACAGTCGACCCCGACTTCGTTATCAGACGCCTACACGAACAGGCTCAATACCGCCGCCACCGCGAACCCCGCCACCGACAGCACACTCTCCAGCACCGTCCAGGTCTTGAGGGTGTCCCGCTCGCTGATGCCGAAGTACTTGGCGACCATCCAGAAGCCGCCGTCGTTGACGTGCGAGGCAAAGATGGAGCCGGCCGAGATGGCCATGATGACCAGGGCGACGAAGGCCTGGGAGTGGTCGCCCTCGGACAGGAGCGGGGCCACGATGCCCGCCGTCGTCACGATCGCCACCGTCGCCGAGCCCTGGGCCACGCGCAGGACCACGGAGATCAGATAGGACAGGACGAGCACCGGCAGGCCCACGTCGTTGAACGTGTCCGACAGGGCCTGGGCGACGCCGCTGGCCTTGAGGACCGCGCCGAAGACCCCGCCCGCGCCGACCACCAGCAGGATGTTGCCGACCGGCTTGAGGGAGGCGGTCGACACCGTCTCCAGGGACTTGCGGGACCAGCCGCGGCGGATGCCCAGCAGGTAGTACGCGAGGAACAGGGCGATCGTCAGCGCCACGAACGGGTTGCCGAAGAACTCGATCACCGAGCGCGGCGTGGAGGGGTCCAGGGCGATCGAGGAGAAGGTCGCCGCGAGGATGAGGACCAGGGGCGTGCCGATGATGGCCAGGACCGTGCCGAGGGACACCGGCTGCTCGCTGGGCGCGACCCCGGCGGCCCGCTGCTCGTCGACGACCGCCTGCTTGGCCTCCTCGGCCGCCTCGACCATGTCCTGCGGCACGGCGACGAAGATGCGGCGGCCGATCCACGCCGAGTAGGCCCACGCGGCCACCACGGCCGGCAGACCGCAGACGATGCCCATCAGGATGACCCAGCCGAGGTCGACGTGGAGGAGACCGGCGGCGGCGACCGGGCCGGGGTGCGGCGGCAGGAACGCGTGGGTGACCGACAGGCCCGCGAGCAGGGGCAGGCAGTACAACAGGATCGACTTGCCCGAGCGTTTGGCGGCGGCGTAGACGATCGGTGCCAGGACGAAGATGCCGACGTCGAAGAAGACCGGGATACCGAAGATCAGGCCGGTGAGGCCCATGGCGAGGGGCGCGCGCTTCTCGCCGAACAGGCCGAGCAGACGCCTCGCCAGTACCTCGGCGCCGCCGCTGACTTCGAGGATCGCGCCGAGCATGGTGCCCAGGCCGATGATGATCGCGACATGGCCGAGGATGCCGCCCATGCCGGACTCGATGGTGGAGACGGCGTCCGACTTCTGGACCGTGCCGAAGAGTTCGGTGACGGACAGCCCGGCGGCGAGGCCGACGGCTATGGAGACCGCGAGCAGGGCGACGAACGGCTGGAGTCTCATCTTGATGATGAGGAACAGCAGGAGGGCGATGCCGAGGGCTGCGGTGAGCAGGAGTCCGGCGGTGCCGTCGACGAGGAGGAGCAGTCCTCCCGTGTGGGGTGGGGTCTCGGCGGGGGCGGACGCGGCGAGCGAAGGGGACATTCGGGGGTCCTCTGGGTAAATGCATGCGGCTTCTGGGTAGGGGGGAGCGCGACGCGGCGCATGGAACGGCGCCGCGCCTCGACAACGCGGGGGTGGGGTGGGTCAGCCGAGGACGGCCAGGGCGTCGATCTCGACGAGGAGGCCCGCGGGGAGACCGACGTAGACGGTCGTGCGCGCGGCGGGCGGCTGGGTCAGGCCCTGCTCCTCGAAGTACGCGTTGTAGATCTCGTTCATCTCGGCGAAGTGGGCCACGTCCGTCAGGTAGACGCGGATCATCATCACGTCGTCCCAGGAGGCGCCGCCCTCTTCGAGGATGGCCTTGACGTTGGCCAGCGTCTGGAGGGTCTGCTCGCGCAGGGTCGGCCCGGCGGGGGTGGGCGCCTTGCCCTCCTCGGCGGGCAGGAAGCCGACCTGGCCGGCGACCTGGAGGATGTTGCCCTTCCTCACACCGTGGGAGAACTTCGCCGGCGGGGTGGTGTGGGTCTTCGGGGTGAGCGCGATCTTGTCCGTCATGTGGTGCCCTTCACTGGTGTTCTGCCGGAGTACTCCCCGCTGATGGCGTCCGCCGTGCGGCGCACCAGCGGCAGGAGGGTGAGGAGTTCGTCGGCCGTGACGACGACGTTCGGCGCGGAGACCGACATCGCGGCGACGACCCGGCCGTCGGCGCCGCGGACGGGCGCCGCGACGCAGTTGATGGACTCCTCGTGGCCGCCGAGGTCGGTGGCCCAGCCCTGTTCGCGCACCTTCTCCAGCTCGCGCAGGAACGCGCCGGCGTCGGGTGTCGAACGGGACGTGTACGTGGGGTAGTCGAGCTTCTCCGCGATGGCCCGCCGCTCGTGCTCGGGCAGGTCGGCCAGCAGCAGCTTGGCGACCGCGGCGACGGTGATGGCGACGGGCTTGCCGATCCGGGAGTACATCCGCACCGGGTAGCGGCTCTCGACCTTGTCGATGTAGAGGACCTCGTTCTCCTCGTACACGGCGAGGTGCACGGTGTGCCCGCAGTCCTCGTTGAGGCGGACCAGGTGGGGATGGGCGATCTCGCGGACGTCGAGGTTCTCCATCGCCTCCTGGGCGAGGGCGAAGAGCCGGGCGCCGAGGCGGTAGCGCTGGTCGGACTGGCGGTAGACGAGCCCATGCTCGTGCAGGGTGCGCAGCAGGCGCAGGGCCGTGGACTTGTGGACGCCGAGGCGGTCGGCGACCTGCCCCAGGTCGGCGGGGCCCTCGGCGAGCAGCGGCAGGATGCTGAGCGCGCGGTCGACGGTCTGGCTCATGACGTACGTACCTCCTCGTCGGCCCGCTGTGTCTCCTGGGTCCAGCCCGGGCCGAGTCGCAGTCTCCCCCATGCCGCGTCGTCCAGGGCGACGAGCCGGTCGGCGTGGTCCCGGGCGGGCGGCGTGGCGAGGTCGCCGGGCACGGTGAGCGCGGCGGCGGCCATCAGATGCCCGTGCCGCAGCCGGTCCCGTACGGGCAGTGCGCGCAGGGTGGCGGAGAGGAACCCGGCGGCGAAGGCGTCTCCGGCGCCGACGGCGGCGACGACGTCGACCCGGGGTGCCGGGACGAAGGTGACGTCCCGGCGTTCGAAGACGGTGGCTCCGGCGGCGCCCTGCTTGACGACCAGCACCTCGGGTTCGGGGAGGGCGGCGCGGACGGCCTCGGGGCTGTGCAGCCCCCAGGCCTCGTCCTGCCCGACGAACACGAGGTCCGCGCCCCGGGCGAGGTCGCGCAGCACGTCCGGGGCGCCCGTGTCCCGCCACAGGCCGGGACGGTGGTTGACGTCGAAGGAGACCAGCGGCCGGCCGGGGCGGCGGGCGGTCAGTTCGCGCATCAGGCCGAGGCAGTCCGGGGACAGCGCTGCGGTGATCCCGGAGAGGTGCAGCACGCGTCCGGCGCGGACCGCCGCCGGGTCCACCGTGTCGGCGGACATCGCCGAGGCGGCCGATCCGGCCCGGTAGTAGGCCACCTCGTGGGCATCGCCGGACCGGTCCCCCGCCGTGCGGAAGTAGATGCCGGTGGGACGCGTCGGATCGCGCCGTACGGACGCGACGTCGACGCCGTAGGACCCGATCTCCTCGACGAGGTGGTCGCCGAAGCCGTCGGCGCCGACCGCGCTGACCCACCGCACGGAGTGCCCCGCCGCCGCCAGCACGCATGCCACGTTCGACTCCGCCCCGCCGATCCCCCGCTCGAACGACGGCACGTCGGCGAGGCGTCCCGGCCGGGAGGGGAGGAACGTGACCATGGACTCGCCGAGCGCGACGACGTCCACGACGTCGGGGGCGTTGCAGGGTCCGGTGCGGGTCACGATGCTCGTAGCTCCTCGGCGGCTTCGGTGAGTGGGCGGCTTCGGTGAGTGGGTGGCGGTTTCATTGACCGGCGGTGGCCGAGATGTTAGACAGCGTTGAGCGATATACGCAATGAAGGTTGCAAGCACTGCAACATTGCTGATCAGGAGGCTCCATGACAGCCGACACCGCCGCCGAGTCCCTTACCCGGCTCGCCGCCGAGCGCGTCGACCACCGCTTCAAGGGCCTCCCGCCGGACGCCGACGGGCTGACCGTCGCCGAGCTGGCCGGCCAGCGCCGCAACCTCTTCACCGGCGGCTTCGCGACGCCCGTGCTCGCGCTGTCCGCCGAGCGCCTGGAGCACAACCTGAAGCTGATGGAGACGTACGCGGCCCGGCACGGCCTGGCCTTCGCGCCGCACGGCAAGACCTCGATGGCGCCGCAGCTGTTCCAGCGGCAGATCGAGCACGGCGCGTGGGGCATCACGCTGGCCGTGCCGCACCAGGTGCGGGTGGCGCGCGCGTTCGGGACCCGGCGCGTGTTCCTCGCCAACGAGCTGGTCGACGCGGCGGCCCTGCGCTGGATCTCGGCCGAGCTGGACGCCGACCCGGACTTCGAGCTGGTCTGTTACGTCGACTCGGTGCGCGGGGTGGAGCTGATGGACACCGCCCTGCGGGGTGCCACGCGTCCCGTGGACGTCGTGGTCGAGCTCGCCGCGGGCGAGGGCGCCCGGACCGGTGTCCGTACGGAGGCGGAGTGCGCGGCGGTCGCGGACGCCGTGGCCGCCACGCGGACGCTGCGGCTGGTCGGCGTCGCGGGCTACGAGGGCGAGGTGCCGAAGGCCGACACCGAGCGGGTGACGGCGTGGCTGCGGCGGCTGGTCGCCCTCGCCGCCGACTTCGACCAGGCCGGGCGGTTCGCCGGGCTGGACGAGATCGTGGTCAGCGCGGGCGGCAGCGCCTGGTTCGACGCGGTCGCCGAGGTCTTCGCGGAGATCCCCGAACTGTCCCTGCCCGTACTGAAGTTGCTGCGCTCGGGCGCGTACGTCTCGCACGACGACGGCCACTACCGCAAGCTGACCCCGTTCAACCGGGTCCCCGAGGAGGGCGCCCTGGAGCCGGCGTTCCGCCTGTGGACGCAGGTGGTGTCACGGCCGTCGGCCGAGCAGGCCTTCGTCAACGCGGGCAAGCGGGACGCGGCCTACGACCTCGACCTGCCCTTCGCCCAGGTGATCCGCCGGGACGGTGCCGAGCGCCCGGCCACCGGCGTGTCCGTGACGGCCCTGTCGGACCAGCACGCCTGGCTCGCGACCACGCCGGAGGCGGATCTGGAGGTCGGCGACTGGGTCGGGCTCGGGCTGTCCCACCCGTGCACCTCGTTCGACAAGTGGCAGCTGATCCCCGTCGCCGAGGCGGACGGCACGGTCGTCGACTACGTCCGCACGTTCTTCTAGGAGGCCGTCAGCGATGGAAGAGCTCGTCATCCGGGACGCCGACGTCGTCGACGGCTCCGGCGCGGACTCCTACCGGGCCGATGTCGTCATCGACGGCGGCCGGATCGTGTCGATCGTCAAGGAGGCCGCGGCGGCCGGCTGCCAGCGGCCGCGGGCGCGCCGGGAGCTGGACGCCGAGGGCCTGGTCCTCTCCCCCGGTTTCGTCGACATGCACGCGCACAGCGACCTGGCGCTGCTGCGCGACCCCGACCACAGTGCCAAGGCCGCGCAGGGCGTGACCCTGGAGGTCATCGGCCAGGACGGGCTGTCGTACGCGCCGGTCGACGACCGCACGCTCGGCGAGGTGCGGCGGGCGATCGCCGGGTGGAACGGCCCGGGCGACGACATCGACTTCGACTGGCGTACGGTCGGCGAGTACCTGGACCGGCTGGACCGCGGGATCGCCGTGAACGCGGCCTACCTGATCCCGCAGGGCACGGTCCGGGCGCTCGCCGTCGGCTGGGAGGACCGCGCGGCCACACCGCAGGAGCTGGACCGGATGCGGCAGTTGGTGGCCGAGGGCATGGAGCAGGGCGCCGTCGGCATGTCGTCGGGGCTGACGTACACCCCGGGCATGTACGCACAGGACGCCGAACTGACCGAACTGTGCCGGGTGGTGGCGTCGTACGGCGGCTACTACTGCCCGCACCACCGCTCCTACGGCGCCAGGGCCCTCCGGGCGTACGAAGAGATGGTCGTGCTCACCCGGGAGGCCGGCTGCTCCCTCCATCTCGCGCACGCCACCATGAACTTCGGCGTGAACAAGGGCCGGGCGCCCGAACTGCTGGCCCTGCTGGACGAGGCGCTCGCGGCCGGGTCCGACATCAGCCTCGACACCTACCCGTACACACCGGGCTGTACGACGCTGGCGGCCGTGCTGCCGAGCTGGGCGAGCGAGGGCGGCCCGGAGGAGACCCTCGGGCGGCTGGCGGACCCCGGCACAGCGGACCGCATCCGCCACGACCTGGAGGTCACCGGCTCGGACGGCTGCCACGGCGTGCCCGTCGAGTGGGACACGATCGAGGTCTCGGGCGTGGGCGACCCGGCCCTGGCCGATTTCGTCGGCCGGACGGTCCAGGAGTCGGCGGACCGGCGGGGCGAGGATCCCTGGGAGACCGCGCGCGGGCTGCTGCTGGCCGACCGGCTGGCACCGACGATCCTCCAGCACGTGGGCCACGAGGAGAACGTCCGGGAGATCATGCGTCACCGCGTGCACACGGGCGGCTCGGACGGCATCCTCCAGGGCGCGAAACCCCACCCGCGCGCCTACGGCACCTTCCCGCACTACCTCGGACACTACGTGAGGGAGTTGGGGGTGCTGTCGCTGGAGGAGTGCGTCGCGCACCTCACGTCGCGCCCGGCGGCACGGCTCCGGCTGCCCGACCGGGGTCTGGTGCGCGAGGGCTACAAGGCCGACCTGGTGCTCTTCGACCCGGTGACGGTCGCGGCGGGTTCCACCTTCGCGCGGCCGCGCACGCTCCCGGCGGGCATCCCGCACGTCCTGGTCGACGGCCGGTTCGTGATCGAGGACGGCCGGCGCACGGACGTACTGGCGGGCCGGGCGGTCCGCAGGACTCCCCCCGCGTGACCGCCCGGCCGGCACTCTCCTTTAGGCCTTTGAGCCTTTAGGCCTTACGGCTTGGGCAGCGTGCAGCCGCTCGCGCTCAGGTCGAGCTTGCTGTCGATCCCGAAGCAGGCCGGGATCCCGTAGGTCTGCTGGGCGTAGTTGATGCCCTTGCGGACGGTCACGGTGCCGTTCGCGTCGACCTCACAGGGGTTGTTCACCGTGCAGCGCTCACCGTCCATGTTGCCGGTGTTGTTGATGGCGACGACCTTGTTGGTGGCCTGGTCGACGACGGGCGAGCCGGACGTGCCGCCGATGGTGTTGCAGGCGGAGGTGTAGCGGACCGAGTCCTTCCAGGTCCAGTCGCCCTCCTTCAGGGTGGGCACGAACCCGTCGATGGAGCAGCTGTAGATCCGCTTCCAGTAGCCGGAGGGGATGCCGATGGCGGTGCCGGCGACGGGACGGCTGTCGTTCAGCGTCAGCGCGTTGATGTTGTACGAGCTCTTGATCTGCGCGTACGTGGTGGTGAGCTGGTACAGCGCGACGTCCGAGTCGGTCATCGTGCCGTAGGCGAGCTTGGCGGCGCGCAGGGTGGCGACGCGCGAGCCGGAGGCGTTGAGCAGGCTGAAGGTGCGGCTGGACGCCTTGTCGACCAGGACCTCGCCGGGGCCGGGGAACCCGGACTCCAGGCAGTGGCCGTTGGTCATCACGAGCGCCGGGTCGTTGTCCTCGGCGTCCGGCATGCGGACGACCGAGCCGGAGCAGTTGCTGAGCGCGACGGTGCCGGCGAAGTTCACGGCCTTGGCCTGAGGGCCGCGGAGGCCGGACAGCGTCTGCTCCACGGACGCGACCACGCCGGAGACGGCGGACGTGGCCGAGCCCGTGTCCGCGGCCTTGCCGACGCCCGTGGGGGCGGCATCGGCAGCGCTCGCGGGAGCCGCGCCGGCCCCGGCTATCGCCAGGGCGCAGAACGCGGCGGCGAGAGGTTTTCTCATGGGGGGTCCCCTCTTGCGACGGAGGCGACCGGAAATCCTCCGGCCGCCTGCACAGTTGTCATGTGCATTGTGATCGCGTAAAGGGGCGTGGCACAAGAACCTGTTCCACAACTGGAACCTCAGGTTCCGAAGCGACCCTACTCAACCGCCTTCACCGGCATGTCACTTGGGTCCCTTGGTTCCACCGGGCCCGTGTCCGGGCTTTCCGTCGGGCCTGCGGGGGGCCGTATTCGTGACGGTGGGACTGGGAGCGGAACCCACCGGGGCCGTGGTCGTGTCGGCGCCGGAAGAGGGACGCGCGCCGCCTTCCGCGGCGGACGCGGACGGGGTCCGGCTCACCGTGCGGGACGGACTCGCGGGCGCGGCGCCGACCGGCTCTCCGGAATCCCCCGGCCGGCCCGTGAGCGGCACGTCGGGGCTCACCGACGGGCCGGTACCCGTGGGTGACGCCGTCGAGGACTCCCCCGCCGTCGGATCGGCACGGCCGCCCTCGCCACCCCGTGTCCCGCCGGAGGACCCACCCGAGAGGGAGATCCCGGCGATGAGCACGGCCGCCGACACGACACCCACGGCACCGGCGGCGACCGCCACCCGGCGCGACCACCACACGGGCGGCTTGTGCCGGCCCCGGTGCCCGGCCCGGGACCGGCCGTCCGACTCCGGCACCACCGGCAGCTCGCGCGTCTCGCCGATGCCGTCGGAGCCCTCGGGACGGGGGTGGGCGAGGGTGCCGCCGGAGTGGGGGGCGGGCCCGCCGGTGCCGCCGGGGCGCGCCGGTCCACCGCGGGCGTCGCCCGCACCACCGTGCTGGTACGCCTGACCGCCGGTGCCGCCCGTGCCGCCGGTGCCGCCCATGCCGCCGGGGTGCGAAGGTCCACCGCGGGCGTCGTCCGCACCACCGTGCTGGTACGCCTGACCGCCGGTGCCGCCCGTGCCGCCGGTGCCGCCCGTGCCGCCGGCCCGCGCCGGTC
>NZ_JBEZWN010000101.1:0-18806 GCF_040637495.1 Streptomyces sp. NPDC029044 | reverse complement strand
CGCCGGTCAAGTCGGGGCGGGCCGCCGGTCAGGCCGAGGCGGGCCGCCGGTCAGGTCGGGGCGGGCGACTGGCCGCCCGGGACCGTGGCGCGGTCGGCCTCGGCCTGGACGAGCAGGGAGAGCAGTGACGCCACGGTCAGACCCGCCTCGGCCGGGTGGCGCAGCACCTTGCCGGGGTCGATCCGGTACGTGTTGCTGCGCCCTTCCCTGGTGTGGGAGAGGTATCCGTCCTGCTCCAGGTCGGCGATGATCTTCTGCACGGCTCGCTCGGTGAGCCGGCAGTGGGCCGCGATGTCCCGGATACGGACACTGCGATCGTCGGCAATGGCGGCCAGCACGCGGGCATGGTTGGTGAGGAACGTCCATCCGCTGTGTGGCTCGGGCACTCCATCCATGCCTCAACTCTAGCGACCGAACATTCATGCACCCAAAAACACGTACTTCGTTTCATGTATCGGTTGACGTGTGTGGGGTAGAGAGGCAACGCTGGAAGCGGAGGCAAGGCGGAAGAGCGAGGGAGAACAGTGCCATGCCGGAGCCTGCGTACTCTGCGCGGTCTCACACGCAGGAGGGGGCCGTACCCACCGAGGGCGACGGTGCACCGGCGGCGATCCCGCCCTGCATGGCGACCATGGACGTCGTCCCGGACGGCGACCGCATGACCGTCTCGATGTGGGGCGAACTGGACCTGGGCAGCAGGCGCTTGCTGCCCGAGCTGTACGACATGCTCACCCTGTCGGGCGGCGGCGTCGACCTGTACCTGGACGCCGTCGGGTTCTGCGACTGCTCCGGCCTGAACGCACTGCTCGATCTGCGCACCCGCGCGGTCGACGAGGGCAAGACGGTCACCATCCGCTCCTGCGGCGTCGCGGTCGAGCGCCTTCTCGACCTGACCGGTACGCGGGAGCTGTTCACCGATGCCGCCCGGCCGGAGCGCCCCGCACCCACCGTCCGGCCCGACACCGGCCCCCCGGAGGAGAGCAGCCGCGAACTCCGCGCCGAAGTCGCCCAGCTGCGCCGCGCCATGCAGACCCGGCCCACCATCGACCTGGCCCGCGGCATCCTGATGGCCTCCTTCAACCTGACCCCGGAGGCGGCCTGGAGCGTGCTGGTCAGGACCTCCCAGAACACCAACACCAAGCTGCACCACCTGGCCCAGGACCTGGTGGGCACCGTACGCGGCAGCACCCTGCCGGAGCAGGTGCAGCGACAGCTGTCCGCCGCGGTCGCCGGCGCGAGCCACCCGGACGAGGTGGCCACCTGCCCGACGGGCGGCCCCGTCGGGGACCCGGACTGACACACCGGTGGGGTCGGCGCACCCGGCCTGAGGCATCATGAGCGGGCCACGCCCGGCCACCCGCGCCGCTCCCCCGGCGAGCACTTTATAAAGCCCCTTTCCAAACCCCTTGTCGAAAGTCCCGGCAGCCCATAGCCTTGCGCCGCGCCGGTGCCGACGTCGACCCGGCCCGGCCGGTCTGGGAAGGAATGGGGCACCCCGGTGAAGCGCACATCACGTGACATCCGCACCGCGAACCGCTACGAGGTGCTGCGCCAGATCATCGCGGAGTCACCCACCTCCCGGCAGGAACTGGCGGCGGCCACGGGCCTCAGCCTCGCGACGGTCGCCACCCTCGTCGGCGAGCTGCTCGACCTCCGCATGATCACCGAGGTCGGCTTCGAGGACTCGGCGGGCGGGCGCCCCCGGGGCCTGGTCGCGGTCAACTCCTCGGGCGGCGCCCTGATCGGCGTCGACATCGCCGAGACGTACGTCCATGTCGAGTTGTTCGACCTCGGGCTGAACGTGCTGGCCCGGGCCGAGGAGGACGTCCGGCCCGGCGAGAGCCTGCCCGAGCAGGTGGTGGGCCATGTGGCCACCGCTGTCGGCTCGGTGGTCATGCAGGCCGGCATCGAGGGCGCCCGGGTGCTCGGGGTCGGCGTGAGCGTGCCCGGGCAGGTGGACCGCGCGACCGGCATCTCGGAGTACGCGCCCAACTGGGACTGGCACGACGTACCGCTCCTCGACCTGCTCACCGAGCACATCGCCTACCCGCTGTACCTGGACAACCCGCTGCGCGCCAGCGCGGTCGCCGAGCTGTGGTTCGGGGCGGCGCGCGGACGCGGGAACGCCGTGGTGGTCAACCTCGGGACCGGCGTGGGTGCCGGACTCGTCCTGGGCGGCGGGCTGCACCGGGGCGTCAGCAACAGCGCCGGCGAGTGGGGCCACACCACGATGGTGCTGGACGGGCGGCTGTGCCGTTGCGGCAACCACGGCTGCGTGGAGACGTACGTGGGCGCGCGCGGCATCATGCTGAACCTGCGCGAGATCGGCCCCGACAGCGCGCTGCTGCACGGGGACGACCAGACGGCGACCATCGACGCCCTGGCCCGCGGGGTCGCGGCGGACGACCCGGTGGCACGCAGGGTCGTCCACGAGACCGCCCGCTACCTGGGCGCCGGTGTCGCGGACCTGGTGAACCTGTTCAACCCCGAGATCGTCGTGCTGAGCAGCTGGGTCGCCCGCACCCTGGGCGAACCGCTGCTGCACGACGTGCGCGAGGCCGTGACCCGGCACGCGCTGCCGCGGCCGCTGGCCGCCACCGAGATCGTCCTCTCCCCGATCCCCACCGACCCGGTGTGCCTGGGTGCGGCCACGTTCGCACTGGAGGGCGCGCTCCAGGTCGTCGGGCAGAAGAACGGCAAACGCACCGCACCCGTGAGGAGCCGCACCACCACTCCGCCGTCGTAGCGATCTCGCGGCGGCGGAACCAACTCCTCCACACCCTCCGCGTGTTCGAAATCGCGAACCGGACACAACGCTTCGTACAGACTTCGTCCAACCCCTTGCCGAAGCCTTAGCCGAAGCTCTAGCGTCCCGCACCGCACCTCTCTTTGAGCCATCTGGCGCGAGCCCCCGGGCCGTGAGCCATCAGGCAGTGAGCCGCAGAGCCGCAGCCGCACTCGAGACAAGGACGTCAGCATGTCGGCATCGAGCAACATGAACTGGGACCGCCGGAATGTACTGCGGGCCGCGATGGGCCTGGCCGCCGCGGGCGGACTCGCCGCGTGCGGCAGCAACACCGGGCGTGGCGGCGGGTCCGGTTCGGGCACCAACCTGACGCAGATGTTCCACGCGTACGGTGAGGCTGGCACCGAGCAGGCCATCAAGAAGTACGCGAAGGCGTACAAGGACGCCAATGTGACCACGCAGTGGATCACCAGTTCCGACTTCGAGAGCAAGCTGTTCTCGGCCCTGCTCACCAAGAACGCGCCGGATCTCTTCGAGTTCCACCCGCAGATCCAGCTCATCAAGAGCGGCCAGGTGGCGGACCTGAGCGACATAGTCAACCCGGTCAAGGACGACTTCAACCCGGCCGACATCAAGTCGCACACGGTCGACGGGAAGATCTACGGCGTCCGCATGATCGACGACCCGCAGTTCTTCTTCTACCGCAAGTCGATGCTGGAGAAGGCCAAGGTCGAGGTGCCGACCACGCTCGACGAGCTGATGGAGGCCGCCGCCAAGCTCACCACCGGCAAGGTCAAGGGCCTGTACATGGGCAACGACCTGCACAGCGTCAACGACACCCTGATCTGGTCGGCGGGTGCCCAGCACCTCGACGACAAGAACCAGATCGCCTACCACACGGACGGCGTCGTCGAGGGTCTGAAGAAGATGCGCAAGCTGTTCACCAGCGGCGACCTTCTCCTCGGCGCCCCGACCGAGTCCTGGGACCCCTCCTCGTTCAACCAGGGCCTGTGTGCCATCCAGTTCTGCGGCATGTGGGCCATGCCGGCGATCCAGGACGCGCTCGGCGACGACTGGGGCGTCTTCCCCTTCCCGAAGGTCACGGACTCCGGCAAGCCGTCCGTCTACAACGGCGGCTGGTCGATGTTCGTCAACGCCAAGGGCAAGGACGTCGACGCGGCCAAGGAGTACGTGAAGTGGCTGTGGATCGACCAGACGGAGTACCAGGAGGACTGGGCCACCTCCTACGGCTTCCACATCCCGCCGCGCACCTCGATCGCCGCGAAGGCCGACAAGCTCAAGTCGGGCAACGCCGCTGAGGGCGTCAAGCTCTTCAACGAGTTCGGCCACTTCGACAACATCGGCTGGACCCAGGCCATGCGCACCGCCTTCGAGGACGTCTTCGCCAACTGCGTCCGCAAGAACATGGACCCGGAGAAGGCCCTCGACCGGTGCGACACGGCCGTCAACCGCGAGCTCAAGAAGCTGTTCGGATAGGTCGCGGGACGGAACAGGACATGTCGACGACCACCAAGCTCGACCTCGCGGGCTCCGCCCCGGCCAAGGCCTCCCCGGCCAAGCCGCGGCGGAGCCTGCGGGGCAGCCCCACCTTCACCTTCTGGCTGTTCACCGGCCCGTTCCTGATCGGCCTGGCGATCTTCGTCTACGCGCCGATCCTCTGGAGCCTGTGGCTCAGCTTCTTCGAGGCACGCTTCACCGTCACGCCGGACAAGTTCGTCGGGTTCGACAACTACACGTACATGCTGACGAACGACGACTTCGTCGGCTCGCTCGTCACCTTCACCGTCTTCGCCGCGTTCATCGTGCCCACCACCTGGGCGCTGTCGCTGGGGCTCGCCCTGCTGGTGAACCGGCTGCGGTTCATGCGGGCGTTCTTCCGCTCGGTCTTCTTCCTGCCGACCGCGGTCAGCTACGTCGCCGCGGCGCTCATCTGGAAGATGTCCATCTTCAGCGGGGTCCGCTTCGGTCTGATGAACACGGTTCTCGGCTGGTTCGGGGTCGAGAACATCGCCTGGCTGATCGACCCCAACCCGCCCTGGTACTGGCTGGTCATCGTGACCGCCCGGCTGTGGCTGCAGTCCGGCTTCTACATGATCCTGTTCATCGCGGCTCTGCAGAACATCCCGGACGAGCTCTACGAGGCCGCCGCCATCGACGGCGCCAAGTCGGGCTGGCAGACGTTCCGGTACATCACCCTGCCGCAGTTGCGGGCCACGTCGACGGCGGTGATCCTGCTGCTGCTCGTCGCCGCGTACCAGGCCTTCGACGAATTCTTCAACCTGCTGTCGAAGACCACCTGGGGCCGCCCGCCCCTGGTCGAGCTCTACTACAAGGCCCTGGGCGAGAGCCAGGACTATGGCGCCGGCAGCGCGGGCGCACTCATTCTGACCGTGCTGATCTGTGCCGTGACCCTGCTCCAGGGCAAGCTCATGGGCTTCGGAAGGGGGGACGAGTCCAAGTGACCACGACCATGCCCAAGACGCGGAAGTCCGCGCTGACGTCGAGCACCACCAGCCGGGTCAGGCGCGGCGGCGGCGTGATGAACTCCACCGGCCTCTACATCGCCACCGGCGTCGCCGCCTTCCTCTTCCTGGTCCCGTTCTACATCCTCGTCCGCAACGCCCTCTCCACCGACGCCGAGATCACCGGAGAGAACTGGAAGCTCTTCCCCACCGACATCCAGTGGGGCAACATCAGCGAGCTCTTCAACGACGAGACGGTCCCCTTCGCCCAGTCTCTGTGGAACTCGGCGGTCGTGGCCACCGCGCACACCATCGGCGTCCTGCTGGTGTGCTCCCTCGCCGGCTACGGCCTGGCCCGCATCCCGTACAAGCACGCCAACAAGGTCTTCTACGCCGTCCTCGGAACTTTGATGGTCCCGACGGCGGTCACCTTCGTCCCCAGCTTCGTGCTGGTCTCCTCGCTGGGCTGGGTGGACACTTACCGGGGTCTCATCATCCCGGGGCTGTTCAGCGGTTTCACCTGCTTCTTGTTCCGGCAGTACTTCCTGGGGTTCCCCAAGGAGCTGGAGGAGGCCGCGCGCATGGACGGGCTGGGTTACTGGGGCGCGTACTGGCGCGTCGTGGTGCCGAACTCGCTGAACTTCTTCGCGGCGATGGCGACCATCACCTTCATCGCGGGCTGGAACGCCTTCCTGTGGCCGCTGGTCATCGGGCAGGATCCGAGTTCGTGGACCGTCCAGGTCGCACTTTCCAGCTACATGACCAACCAGACCGTCGTCTTCCACATGATCTTCATGGCCACGGCCGTATCCATCCTGCCCCTGATCTTCGTCTTCCTCTTCCTCCAGCGCTGGCTGGTGCAGGGGATCGCACAGACCGGCATCAAGGGCTGAGCTAGGAGACCGATGTCTTTCCGCACGACCCCATCCGTCGACTACGTCGAGGACGTCTCCCCGGGCAGCGGTGCCCTGCCGCCCCGTGCCTGGTACGCGTCCTCGGACGCGCGGTCCCTGTCGCTGAACGGCAGCTGGCGCTTCCGGCTGTCCGCGACGGCCGGCGCCGAGGACGACTCGTTCGCCGAGGAGGGCTACGACGCCGGGAACTGGGCCGAGGTCACGGTCCCCGGGCACTGGGTCCTCCAGGGCGACGGGGCGTTCGGCTCCCCGATCTACACCAACCACCTCTACCCCTTCCCGGTGGACCCGCCGTACGTCCCGACGGAGAACCCCACCGGTGACCACCTGCGCGTCTTCGACCTGCCGTCCGACTGGCCGTCGGACGGCGGGGCGGTGCTGCGCTTCGACGGGGTCGAGTCCTGCGCCCGCGTCTGGCTGAACGGCACCGAGCTCGGCGAGTTCAAGGGCTCCCGCCTCGCGCACGAGTTCGCGGTCGGTGAGCTGCTGAAGCCGGGGAGCAACGTGCTCGCGGTGCGCGTGCACCAGTGGTCGGCGGGGTCGTACCTGGAGGACCAGGACCAGTGGTGGCTGCCGGGCATCTTCCGTGACGTCACGCTGCTGCACCGGCCGGCCGGCAGCGTCGCCGACTTCTTCGTGCACGCCTCCTACGACCACACCACCGGCGAGGGCACCCTGCGCGTCGACTCCGACACCGAGGGGCGGGTACTGGTCCCGGCCCTGGACATCGATGTCGCGACCGGCGAGCCGGTGACGGTGGCGGTGCAGCCGTGGACCGCCGAGACGCCGAAGCTCTACGACGGTGTGCTGGCCACGGACGGGGAGCGGGTGCCGCTGCGGATCGGTTTCCGTACGGTCGTCCTGGAGGACGGGCTCGTCAAGGTCAACGGCACGGCCGTGCTCTTCAAGGGCGTCAACCGGCACGAGTGGCACCCCGAGCGGGGCCGCGCGCTGGACCTGGAGACCATGCGCGAGGACGTGCTGCTGATGAAGCGGCACAACCTCAACGCCGTGCGCACCTCGCACTACCCGCCGCACCCGGCGTTCCTGGACCTGTGCGACGAGTACGGCCTGTGGGTCATCGACGAGTGCGACCTGGAGACCCACGGCTTCACCGAGCAGGACTGGCGGGACAACCCGGTCGACGACGACCGCTGGACGCCGGCCCTGCTGGACCGCGCGGCCCGCATGGTCGAGCGGGACAAGAACCACCCGTCGATCGTGTTCTGGTCGCTGGGCAACGAGGCCGGCACCGGCCGCGGCCTGACCGCGATGGCCGAGTGGATCCACGGCCGCGACCCCGAGCGGCTGGTGCACTACGAGGGCGACTGGAACTGCCGCGACACGGACGTGTACTCGCGGATGTACGCCTTCCACGACGAGGTCGAGAAGATCGGGCAGCAGCTCGACGGCGGCACCCACAGGCGCCGTGAGCTGCCGTTCATCCAGTGCGAGTACGCGCACGCCATGGGCAACGGCCCCGGCGGGCTCGCCGACTACCAGGAGCTGTTCGAGAAGTACGACCGGCTTCAGGGCGGGTTCGTCTGGGAGTGGATCGACCACGGCGTCAAGCACGCCGAGCTGGGCTACGCCTACGGCGGTGACTTCGGCGAGGAGCTGCACGACGGCAACTTCGTGTGCGACGGGCTGGTCTTCCCGGACCGGACGCCGTCGCCCGGCCTGATCGAGTACAAGAAGGTCATCGAGCCCGTCCGGATCGAGGGCGACGGGGCCAACGGCATCGTGCACGTCACCAACAAGCAGGACTTCGCCGACCTGTCGGCGCTGGCCTTCGAGTGGTCGTGCCAGGTGGACGGCGAGACCGTCGAGTCGGGTTCGCTCGCGGTGCCGGCGCTCGCGCCGGGCGAGAGCGCCGAGGTCAAGCTGCCCGAGCCGCCCGCGGACGGCCGGGGCGGCGAGCGGCAGTGGACGGTGCGGGCGCTGCTCGCGGACGACACGTCCTGGGCCGCGAAGGGCCACGTCGTGGCCTGGGGCCAGTTCGCGGTGGGGGCACGGCCGCTGCCGTCCTTCCCGGCGACCGACCGGCCCGTGGTCGAGGAGGGCCGGATCACGCTGGGCCCGGCCGGGTTCGACGCCCGCACCGGTGCGCTGCTGTCGATCGGCGGGGTGGCGGTCGGCGCGACGCCGCGGCTGGACGTGTGGCGGGCGCCGACCGACAACGACGACGGTGCCGAGTGGCAGACGGACACCCGCTACGGGGTGCTGTGGCGCACGCTCGGCCTGCACCGGATGCGGCACCGCCTGGTCTCGGTCGAGGCGGGCGACGACGCGCTGACGGTGCGGACCCGGGTGGCACCCGCCGCCCGCGAGGTGGGCCTGGACACGGTGTACCGCTGGACGTCCGACGGCGAGCGGCTGCGGCTGTCCGTGTCCGTGACGCCTCAGGGCGACTGGACGGTGCCGCTGCCCCGGCTCGGCGTCCGCTTCGGGCTGCCGGAGGCGGACCGCGTGGAGTGGTTCGGCGGCGGTCCCGGCGAGGCGTACCCGGACACCGGGACGGCGTCCATGGTCGGCCGCTGGCAGTCCACGGTGGACCGGCTCCAGACGCCGTACGTCCGCCCGCAGGAGAACGGCGCCCGCGCCGATGTCCGATGGGTGGAGCTCGGCGGTCTCAGGATCGAGGGCGACCCGGAGTTCTGGTTCACGGCGCGGCGCTGGACGACCGAGCAGCTGGACGCCGCGCAGCACCGGACCGACCTCGCGGCCGGCGACACGGTGTGGGTCAACCTCGACCACGGGCTGCACGGCATCGGCTCGCAGTCCTGCGGCCCGGGCCCGCTGCCGCAGTACTTCCTGAAGGCGGAGCCGGCGGAGTTCTCGTTCGTGTTCTCGACCACCAGGTAAGAAACTGATTAATCGATTGACCGATTGATCGACATTCCGAGAGTGTCGGAGTGTCATCCGCGGCCGGTCGGCCCTCGTGCCGACCGGCCGTTGCTGTGTTCGCCGCAAGGGAGTTGGTGGGTCAGTTGAGTGTCGCCATCGAGGTCCGAGGACTGTCCCGAACCTTCCACACCACCGTCCGCCGCCCCGGCTTCGCGGGCGCAGTCCGGTCCCTGGTCAACCCCGAGCGGGTGGCCAAGCACGCCGTCGCCGACATCACCTTCGACGTGGCCGCGGGCGAACTCCTCGCCCTGCTCGGCCCGAACGGCGCCGGCAAGTCCACCACCATCAAGATCCTCACCGGCATCCTCACGCCCACGTCCGGCGAGGCCCGGGTCGCGGGCGTGGTTCCGTACCGGGAGCGGGAGCGCAACGCCCGCAACGTCGGCGCGGTGTTCGGGCAGCGCACCCAGTTGTGGTGGGACCTGCCGGTGCGCGAGTCGTTCGCGATCCTGCGGGACATCTACGAGGTGCCGAGAGCCGAACACGCGGCGCGGCTCGCGGAGTTCGACGACATTCTGGAGCTGTCGTCGTTCTGGGACACCCGGGTCCGCCATCTCTCCCTCGGCCAGCGGGTGCGCAGTGATCTGGCCGCCGCCCTGCTGCACGACCCGCCGGTGGTGTTCCTCGACGAGCCGACCATCGGCATGGACGTGGTGGTGAAGGAGCAGGTGCGGGAGTTCCTGCGGCACCAGGTGGAGCAGCGCGGCCGTACGGTGCTGCTGACCACGCACGACATGACGGAGGTCGAGCGGCTCGCCGAGCGGGTCGTGCTGGTCAACCACGGCCGGCTGATGCTGGACGGCTCCCTCGACGAGATCCGCCGGAAGTTCGGCTCCACATGGCAGGTGCGGGCCACGCTGGCCGATCCGCACACCGAGGTCGTACCGCCGCCGGGCACCACACTGCTGCGGCACGCGGGCGCGCAGGTCGTGTTCGGTCCCGACGGGCCTGCCGCACTCACCGTCCAGCAAGCGCTGAAAGCGGTGATCGAGCGGTTCGAGGTGACCGACATCGCCTTGGACGAGGCGGACCTGGAGGACGTGATGCGGGCCGCGTACGCGCACGCCGGGGAGGTCTGACGTGGCCGTGCTCCATGCCTGGCGCGCCGCCCGGGTCACCCCGCTCGGCGAGCTGAACGCACCGCCCCGGATGACCGCCGTCGCCCTCCGGCTGGCCGTGCAGGTGGTGCTGGTCTGGTCGTTGTGGCGGGGCCTGTACGCGCAGACCGGAACGACCGCGGGGCTGAGCCGCGACCAGGCGGTCACCTACGCCGTGCTGGCCGTACTGGCGTCCCGGCTGCGGGAGCTGGACCAGTACGCGGGCCGCGACTCGGTCCTTCAGCACATGCACTTCGGCACCATCGTCTACTGGTACCTGCGACCGCTGCCGCCGCAGCGCTACTACGCCCTGCGGGCCGCCGGCGAGCAGCTGTACGGGCTGGCGTGGGCTCTGACCGGGTACGTGATCTGCGTGGCCTCGGGCGTCGTCGAACCGCCCGCGTCGGCCGCGGCGGCCGGGGTGTTCTTGCTCAGCATGCTGCTGGGCCAGTGGGTCCTGTACTACGTCATGCTGGTGCTGGACCAGTTGTGCTTCTGGACGGTCCGCAACACCGCCGCGATGCTCATCCTGATGTTCGCCCAGAACCTGCTGTCCGGGGTGTACGCGCCGCTGTGGTTCTTCCCCGACTGGTTCGTGACGATGAGCGCGTTCCTCCCCTTCCAGGCCACGCTGAGCGTGCCGCTGTCGCTGTACGTGGGGCGCATTCCGCTGTCCGACGCGGGGTTCCAGCTGTCCGTGCAGGCCGCCTGGGTCGTGGTGCTGGCGTTGTTCACCCGGTTGCTGTGGCGGCGGGCCGCCCGGCGCGTGATCTCGCAGGGAGGCTGAGATGTCGCTGAAGGCTCTGCGGATCGTGTGGCGCGTGACGGCCCTCAACTTCCGGGCGCAGATGGAGTACCGCACCGAGTTCCTGCTGATGATCGCGATCGGGGCGATCTGGCAGGTGTCGGTGATCGTGTTCGCGACGGTCCTGCTGTCGCGGTTCGCCGGCATGGGCGGCTGGGACAGCTCCGACGTGCTGCTGATCCCGGCGACGCGGATGCTGGCGCACGGGCTGTTCGTGCTGTTCCTGGGGCGCATGCACTGGGCCGGCCGGCAGATCCAGGAAGGCCGCATCGACATCTACCTGATGCGTCCGATGCCGGTCCACCGCCAGGTGCAGCTGGCGTTCTTCCCGACCAACGCCATCGGTGACCTGACGGTCGCGGCGGGCCTGATGGTGGGCGCGCTCTCCCGCAGCGACCTGGACTGGACGGCGGGCCGCATCGGCTACCTCGTCGCGGCCGTGCTCGGCGGGATGCTGCTGGAGGCCGCCCTGTTCACGGTCGTGGCCGGCGCGGCGCTGCGCTTCCCGGCCGCCGACATGTGGGGCCGCTGGCTGGAGGAACTCCTCGGCACGTTCGGCAGCTACCCGCTGAACGTCCTGCCCAGGGCGGTGGGCGGTTTCCTTACCTACGGCCTGCCGCTCGCGTTCGTCGCCTACTTCCCGGCGGCGGTCCTCACGGGCCACGGCCACTCGACCGGCGTCCCGTACTGGGTGGCGGCGGCCTCACCCCTGCTGGGGCTGCTGGCGTATCTGGCGGCGCGGATGCTGTGGAGGTGGAGCCTGAAGCACTACAGCGGGATCAACGGCTGACGGTCCGGCCCGAGCCGCGGATCGGGGTGAGCAGGCCCGTGGCGGCCAGGGCGACGCAGGCCGCCCCGGCCACCAGGGCGACCGGGGTCGTGCCCTGCTCCTCCGCGGCCCAGGTGAGGACGGCCGCGCCGATGGGTGCCGCCGCGTACTGGAGGGTCCAGAAGGCGGAGGTGACGCGGCCCAGGAGGTGTTCGGGGGTCACCTCCTGGCGCAGCGACATCGAGCAGGTGCCCGCCATGCCGGCGCAGGCGAGGAAGGCGGCGCTCAGGGCCGCGACGACGGGGACGTCGCGCGCCCAGCCGAGACCGGCGAAGGCCAGGCCGCACACGGCGACCGAGCCGGTCCACGTCGGGCCGAAGCCGAGACGGCGGCGGACCCGGGCCACCAGCAGGGCGCCGGTGATGGCGCCGAGCGCGCCGACCGCCATGACCGTGCCGACCGTGCGGTCGTCATGGCCTAGGTCGTGCTTGAGGTGGTAGATGACCAGGTCGTTCAGACCGAGGGTGAGGAAGCTGAAGCCGAACAGGAGGGCGGTGAGGGAGCGCAGCACGGGATGGCCGCGGAGGAAGGCGATGCCGGTGCGCAGGTCCTGCCAGAGGCCGGTGCGGCTGTCCCGCCGGTCGTCGGGGGCGCGCTTGCGGAAGCGGACGAAGAGCAGGCAGGTGGCGGAGAGCCCGAAGCTGGCCGCGTCCACGCCCACGGCCGCCGCCGGGCCGGACCAGGCGGCGACCAGGCCGGCACACAGCGGGCCGAGGACGCCCGCGGCGGCGGCCGTGGCGTTCAACCGCCCGTTGGCTTCCGTGAGTTGCCCGGTGCCGACCAGGGCGCGCACGACCGTGACGTAGCCGACCGCGAACAGCATGCCGACGGCTTCGCACAGCGGCAGCACCACGTACAGCAGCCAGAGCTGCGGGCCGAACAGCCACACCAGCGGGATCAGCCCGTAGAGCCCCATGCGCACCAGGTCGCAGGCGATGAGCAGGCGGCGCCGGTCCACCCGGTCCACGACCGCCCCGGCGAACACCGCCGCCACGACCGCCGCCGCCCCTCCGACGGCCGTCAGCAGGCCCATGCGCGCGACCGATCCGGTGGCCTCCAGCACCAGCAGGGGCAGGGCGATCAGGGCGAAGGAGTCGCCGAGCACGGAGAGGGTCTGGGCGGCCCAGAAGATCCCGAAGTCGCGCTGCCGCCACAGCGGGCGCGCATCGCGCGGGCCGTCGCCGGAGGGGGCGCCGGCGGAGCCGCCGGGTTCGTCCTCGCGCCGCGCCGCCCCGTGCGTCATGTGCCGCCTCCCCCGAGCCCCGTCTTCCCCGTAACCCTACGGCTGTCGGGCGACCGGGGGGGGCGCCAACCTCCGTCTGTCCGCGGCGGGTTGTCCAACGGGCTGAATCCGCAAGCCCGGACAGGTAGCCTCGGCACCGTGAAGTGAATCTCTCCGGTGGCGCTCCCCGGGCGCCGCAGAAGCGAAGCGATCCGTCTCCGCGGCCGCCGCCTGCGCGTGAGCCGCGGACGTATCCGCATGGAGAGATCATCATGGTGCGCGACAGCTACGCCCCCGTCCCCGGCCGGACCCCCGAGGAGACGCTGCACGCCTTCACCTCCCGGGCGACCGCCGATCCCGGCGTCGTCGGGCTCGTCCTCAGCGGCTCCCGGGTGCACGCCGGCATGCCGACGGTCCACTCCGACTACGACCTGCACGTCGTCGTGCGCGACGAGAGCGTGCCGGTCCTCGCCGCACTGGACCGCTTCCGCTCGGCCCACCTCGACCTCGTCGTCCTCACCCTCGCTCAGTTCCGCACCCGCGGCATGCCCGGCCGCCCGGACAGCTTCGCGCGGTACTCCTACGTCCACGCCGAGGTGCTGTTCGACCGGCTCGACGGGACCGTCGCCGGGATCCTCGACGAGAAGCGGACCCTCGGCGCCGACGAGGCCCGGGAGGCCTCCGCCGGCTGGCTCGACGCCTATGTCAACCAGACGTACCGCTCCCTGAAGAGCTACCGCGACGACCGCCCCGACCTGGGCCATCTGGACGCCGCCGAGTCCGTCCCGTACGCCCTGGAGGTGCTCTTCGCCCTGCACCGCCGGGTCCGGCCCTACAACAAGTACCTGCGGTGGGAGCTGGCGCGGCAGCCGCTGGGCGACCCCCGGTGGGACGCGGACCGGCTCCTGCCCGCCCTGCGGCGCATCCTGGCCGACGGGGACCCGCCCACCCAGCGGGCCCTGTTCGCCGGCGTCGAGGAAGCGGCGTGCCGGGCCGGTCACGACGAGGTCCTGGACGCATGGGGCACGGACCTGGGTCTCCTGCGCCCCCGGTGACAGCAACCGGCCCCGCCGGTCCGTGCCCCGTACTACGCTCGATCCCTCGAACTGCGCTGATGGACACCGAGAGGTAACCCCGAACTCCCATGCCCAGAGCCGGTCTCACCCCCGAGCGTCTCGTCGCGGCCGCAGCCGATCTCGCCGACGAGACCGGTTTCGAGCACGTCACCCTCTCCGCGCTGGCCCGTCGTTTCGGGGTGAAGGACGCGAGTCTGTACACCCACGTCCGGGGTCTGAAGGACCTGCGGACGCGTATGGCCCTGCTGGCCGGTGGCGAGATGATCGACCGGATCGCGGAGGCGGTCGAGGGGCGCGAGGCCGGCAGGGACGCCCTGGGCGCCTTCGCCGCCGCCTACCGGGCCTACGCCCTGGAGCACCCCGGCCGGTACGCCGCCACACAGATCCGCATCGACCGGGAACTCGTCACCGGCTCCCCCGCGCTGCGCCGCACGGCCGACGTCACCTACGGCATGCTCCGCGCCTACGGCCTGGAGGAACCCGACCTCACCGATGCCGTGCGCCTGCTGCGCAGCACCTTCCACGGCTACTGCGCCCTGGAGTCCACCGGAGCCTTCGGGGCGGCCCGTGACGTGCAGGCCTCCTGGGACAGGGCCATCGACGCCCTGCACGTACTGCTCCTGAACTGGCCGGGCGAGGAGGGGAAAGACATTGGCCGACCGCACCCGATCCGATGACAGGGCCGGTGTCATAGCCGGGCTCTACGCGCCCGACACGTAGGACCGGGCGTCTCCGTAGTACGCCTCAGTGGTGCGCCACGAGGTCGAACCCGGCGGGTGCCGGCGCGGCGAACCCCGCCACGTCGTCGTACGACGGTGTCGCACCCGTCGGCGTCCGGCCGGCCCGAACGTCCGCCACCGCCTCGATGGCCGCACCCAGCGCCCGCCGGTACAGCAGCGAGCCGAGACTCACGCGGCGGACGCCGAGGCCGGCGAGGCGGGCGACGGGCGGGCCGCCGGGCGAGTAGAGGACGTTGAGGGGCACCTCCAGCCGGCGCACCAGGGCCTCGATGTCGCGCGGGTCCGTGAGACCGGGCACGAACACCCCGTCCGCGCCCGCCTGCTGGTAGGCGTCGAGGCGCGCGAGGGTGCCGTCGCCGTCGCCCAGCCAGTGGGTGTCCGTGCGGGCGTTGACGAACAGGCCGGGCGCGGCCCGCTTGACCGCCGTGATCTTCGCCGCGTGCCGGGCGGCCGGTCCGAGGCCGTCCTCCAGGTTGATGCCGACCGCTCCGACCGCGTGCAGCTCCCGCGCGAACTCCGCCACCTCGTCCGGGTCGTCGCTGAAGCCGCCCTCGGCGTCGACGGACAGCAGGAAGGGCCCGGACCCGAGGGCGGCGGCCAGCCGCAGCGTCTCCCGCCGGGTGGCCGCGGCCCCGTCGGGCAGCCCGGCGGCCGCCGCGACACCCAGGCTCGTCGTCCCGACCGCCCGGAACCCGTGCCCGGCGAGGGCCAGGGCGGACGCGTGGTCCCAGGCGTTGGGCAGGAGCAGGGGCTCCCCGGAGCGGTGGAGGCCGGCGAAGGCGGTGACGGGCCGGCCGGCCGGCGTCTGCTGCGGATCTGCGGTCATACCGCCATGCTGGACCCGGCTCGCTTCGGCGCCGGCCGAACCGTGGCGGCCGCGAGGCCAATCCGGCCGCGAGGGCCTCAGCCGACGTGCACGCCGTCCCCGTCCAGCCGGACCCGCACCTCGCGCCCGGTATTCCACCGGACCGTCAGCTCCCCGCCCCCGGAAGCGGTGACGGCGACGGTTTCCCGCAACGGGAGGGGGTCCGTCTCGGCGGTGAGCCGGGCCAGGACGACGAACAGGGTGGAGTCCCCGGCGGTGACGCCGGTGAGGTCGTCGTCGAGGCCAAAGGCGGGGAGCAGGTCCGCCCGGAGGCCGTCCGGCGCGCTCCAGCCGGTCACGCGGACCGCCGTCCCCGGCTCCGCCCCGGCGACCAGATGCGCACGCACCTCCACCGCCCCGTGTGCCAGCACCACGCTCGTCACCCGGGCTCCCCCACCCGCCGTGTGCCGGGACGCCGCCCAGTCCTCGCCCGTACCGAGCGGTTCGATGCCGGTGCGGCTCGGGTCACCGGCGACGAGGACGCTGTTGTCGTACGAGTCCGCAGGTGTCGTCACGGTGGAGTACGCGAGCCGCGTGTAGTACGGGTCGTAGCGGACGTCCTCGCTGCCGTGGTTGTGGAGGCGCACCACGCCGTCGGAACGGGTGGACTGCAAGAGCCAGTTGGGCGGGCCGACGGGGGTGACGAAGTCGGCCCGTTCGGCGGGGGCGGGCCGCTCCGGCGCCGTCCAGACCTCGTGGTCGGGGGGCAGGAGCAGGCCGAGGAAGCCCTTGCTCGCCCAGTACGGGGAGGCCGGGCCCGAGTAGCCCTGAAGGACGGACGCGTCGGGGCCGTGCCAGCCGAGGGTGAGCAGGCCCCGGTCGTCCACCGCGCCCCGGTCCAGGAAGTACTTCAGCGCGCCGGAGGCCAGCCGCCGGGTCTCGCCGGGCGGCAGGGGCGTACGGCCGGTCAGCGCGCCCAGCCACAGCGGGGCGGTGGTGGCGAAGCGGTACGTCAGGGAGCGGCCCTGGTGCATGGGCGCGCCGTCGCCGCCGAACAGCCGGGCGTAGTCGCCCAGGTGCCGGGAGAGGCGGTCGCCGTACAGCGCCAGCAGTCGGTCGTCCTGCTCCAGCCAGGCGTGCAGCACCGGGTAGAGGTGCATCGCCCAGCCGTTGTAGTAGTCGAACTTGCGGCCGTCGCCGTCGGTGTACCAGCCGTCGCCGACGTACCACTGCTCGATGCGTTCCAGGCCGCGGTCGATCGCCGCGCGGGAGGCGTCCGGCTCGTGGCCGATCTCGGCGAGGAAGCCGCCCACGGTGACCGGGAACAGCTCCCAGTTGCAGGGCCAGGGCTCCGCCGTGAGGGCGTCGCCCAGCCAGGCGGCCGTCCGCTGACGTACGCCCTCGTCCAGGCGGTCCCAGAGCAGGTCCCGGGTCAGGCGGAGGGCCAGGGCGATGGAGGCCGCCTCCACCAGGGACTGATGGCGGTCCTCGATGCGGGGCCAGACGCCAAAGACGCCGGCGGCGAGGCCGGTCGCGTAGCGCTCCAATGCCTTCTCGTCGCGGCGGAAGGCGGCGAGCAGCAGGGTGCGGGCGAAGCCCTCCAGGCCGTCGGAGAGGCGGCCCGTCCAGCTGGTCCGGTCACCGGGCAGGTGGTAGAGGGCCCGGTCCTCGCTCGCGTACGGCTCCACGGCGGTGAGCAGGGAGTCGGCCGCCGCCTCCCAGTGGGCGCGGGTGTAGCCGGTGAACGGGGACGTCGTGCGGTCGGCGGGAGGCAGCTGCATCGGATGTCTTTCGTGCTCGGGCCGGTGGATACGGATCGGACCTGGAGCGCCCCGGTTCCGGTCGGGGCGCCCCAGGGGTTCATCCCACCCGCACCTTGCCCTTGGGCACCAGATGCCGGGTGACGAGTTCGTCGCGGACCAGGGCCGCGTAGGCCGTCGCACCGCGCACGGAGGTGTGCGTGTTGTCCCGCGCCTCGTTGGTGAGGTACAGCGCCTTGGAGGCTTCCACGCCGAGGGACTCCACCAGCGCCTTGGTCTTCGCCGTGAGGTCGATCAGCGGAACGCCGTGCGCCGCGGCGACCGAGCGGATGACGGCCGGGTGGTCGACACCGAGGCCGTTGACCAGGAGCGCGGTTCCGTTGTTCAGCGTGCCGTCGGCGTTGAACCAGCGCCGCACGATGGGGGTGACAAGGACCGGCTGTCCGCCCCGCTCCCGGATGCCCGCGACCAGGGTCTCCAGGTTGGCCCGGTAGGTCGCCTCGTCCGTGGTCTTGTCGTTGTGCGCGAGCTGGACGAGGACCGGATCGCCGGGGCGGATCAGGGGCCGTACGGTGGCCCACAGCTGCGGGTTCCCCAGATACGAGACCGTACTCTCCCCGGAATCGGCGTAGTTGGCGACGGACACCCCCTCGCGGAGGTACTGGGGCAGTTGCTGGCCCCAGCCGGAGTAGGGGTCGCCGGGCTGGTCGCAGACGGTGGAGTCGCCGACCAGGAAGATCTGGCGGGCCTGCCGGGCCCGGGTGACCCTGATGTCGGCGAGGGCCGGGGCGGAGCCGCCGATCCGCAGGTCGAGGCCGGGGGTCCCCGCGGGGCCGGTGGGCTCGCCCTCGGGGGTGCGGACGTTCACCGTGAAGCTGCGGGTGACGTGCTCGCCGGCCGGGACGGCCGTCTCCGGCAGCAGGGAGCGGCGGGTCTCGCCGCTGACGCTGGTGCCGGACGCGGCCTTCCCGCCGAGGGTGACCCGTACGTCGTAGGTGCCCGGCGGGACGTCGAAGTGGCAGGTGCCGGCCGTGCAGTGGGCCGGGCCGCGGGCGCCGTTCCCCCCTCCGGCGTGGGCGGGTACGGACGACAACGCTGTCCCCAGGGTCACCGCTGCCACGACGGCGATGCTGAAACGTCTCACTCCGGGCTCCTCCCAGCGCACGACAAGACCTGGAGGGGGACCGTATCGCTCCGAGCAAGCGCTTTCTAGACCCGGAGCAGCATTCACCAGATCTCCGTCCGCGCATGAGTGAAAGCCCTTTCGCGCGAAGTGGCAAGACGGCGGCCTTCCCCTGCTGCCTCCGGAGGGGCCACACGTTCAGCGTCCCGGCGTCCGCCGCGGGGGCGGAAGCCGGCCAGGGTCATGTCCCGCGCGTCCCCTGGGGGTTGGTGCCGCCGGTGCACGTGTACGTGATGAGC
>NZ_JBEZWN010000100.1:0-19167 GCF_040637495.1 Streptomyces sp. NPDC029044 | reverse complement strand
ACACATACAACGAGCACCGGGCGTCTCCGGCCGGCGCGGTGGTGGACGGCGGGGCGGCGGGCGGCACGGTCTGCTGTCCCGGCTCCCCGTGCCCGCCCGCCGGGCTCCGGAAGCGCTGCGCTCCTCACGAGCGCTGCTCTCGGGCGTCGGCGCGGTCTCCGCCGGGGTACTGGCGACGGTGCTCATCATCAGCGCGTCGTCCTACGACGGCGGGGAGGCCGACCCGGCCGGGTCCAACAGCGCCGCCGGCGGCAAGGGCCCCACGTCGGCGACGCCGCCCGGCACCGCCGGGCTTCCCTCGGCGCCGGGTGTGACGCGGCTGCGCAACGCCGGTGCCGACCTGTGCCTCGACATCCGGGGCCTGCCGGAGGAGGGCTCGGGCGCGAAGCTCGCGGAGTGCTCGACGGTGTGGACGCAGCAGTGGACGTACGAGGACGACGGGCTGCTGCGCAGCGTCGCCGATCCCGGGCTGTGTCTGGACTCCCACAAGGACGCCGGTGTCGTCGTCCTCGGCACCTGTGCCGAGGACGATGCCGAGCGGGGCGACGACGTGCGTTACGACCTCACCGTGCAGGGGGAGTTGCTGCCCCGCTGGGACGAGCAGCTCGCCCTCGCCCCGGCGGACGACGATCCGGACGCCGACCTCGTCGTCAAGGTGCGCGACCGCTCCTCCGACGCGCAGCGCTGGCAGCCGGAGCCCCTGCCGACGGCGGAGGGATCCCTGTCGATCGACGAGCAGGACGACCCGGCGGCCCGCCAGGTGACGCTCACCGAGGGCCGGACGGCCTGACGACGACCGCCGGGACCCGAGCGGGGCTGCGCCGCGGACACACGGCGCAGCCCACCCGTCAGACCGGATCCTCGACGAGGTCGGCCGGGCCGACCGTGCTCGGCGTGGCGTGCCCCGACAGGGCGAGGGTGAGGTCGAGTTCGGCCAGCAGGCAGCGGATGACGTGCTCGACGCCCGACCGGCCGTCGAGTCCGAGGCCGTAGACGTACGGACGGCCGACGAGGACCGCGCGGGCGCCGAGGGCGAGGGCTTTGAAGATGTCGTCACCGGTGCGGACGCCGCTGTCGAACAGGACGGTGAGCCGGTCGCCCACCGCCTCGGCGACGCGGGGCAGCGCGTCGGCCGCCGCGACGGACCCGGCCACCTGACGGCCGCCGTGGTTGGAGACGATCACGCCGTCCATGCCGGCGTCGGCGGCCAGCCGGGCGTCGTCCGGGTGCAGGACGCCCTTGAGGACGATCGGGCCGTCCCAGTTCTCCCGCAGGAACGCGAGGTCGGGCCAGCTCTTGGCCGGGTCGGAGAACATCCCGACGAAGTGCATCACGGCGGCGTTCGGATCCTCGTGCACCGGCTTGGCCAGACCCGCCTGGAACGCCGGGTCCGAGAAGTAGTTGGCCGTCCCGACCCCGTGCAGGAACGGCAGGTACGCCTGGTCGAGATCGCGCGGCCGCCACGACAGCAGCGGTGTGTCCAGGGTGACGACCAGCGCGGTGAACCCGGCCGCCCCGGCCCGGTTCAGGAAGCTGCGGGCCACCTCCGGGTCCTTCGGCCAGTACAGCTGGAACCAGCGCTCGGCGTCCCCCATGGCCTCCGCGACCTGCTCCATGGGGGTGCTGGACGCGGACGACAGGACGAACGGCACGCCCTGCGCGGCGGCGGCCCGGGCCGCGGCGGGCTCGGCGTCCGGGTGCATGATCGACAGCACGCCGACCGGCGCCAGCGCGAGGGGGGCGGGGAGGGCTCGGCCCAGCACCTCGACCGAGAGGTCCCGCTCGTGCACGTCCCGCAGCATGCGCGGGACGATCCGGCGGCGCTCCAGGGCCGCCCGGTTGGCGCGGGCCGTGCTGCCGTTGCCCGCGCTGCCCGCCACGTAGCCGACCGGGCCGGGCCCGAGCCGCTGCTCGGTGAGCTCCTCCAGCCGGGTCAGATCGGTCGGCAGGCGCGGTACGGCGCCCGACATCCCGTTCAGATAGATCTCGTACTGGAAGTCCGCCCAGTGCTTGCCCACCGTACGCCCGCCTCTCGTCGTCTCCTCGTCGAGACCGTGCCGTGCGGGCGACGATACCGAGCGGTATGCGCTCCGGTGGATCAGGGGGCGGACGGGGTCCGGCAGAGGTCACTCCTCGTCCGCGTGCGGTGCGGGATCCGGCTCGGTGTCCGGGCCCTGGGAGCGGACGCGGTGCACGTGCTCCAGGGAGTCGCGCAACTCGGTGAGCCAGTCGTCCGTATGACGTTGGACCAGGCGCACGCACCAGGCCAGCGCGTCGCTGCGGCTACGGGCCACGCCGCCGGCGATCAGGGTGTCGAGGACCTGGCGCTCCGGCTGGCGCAGCCGCGTCATGACCGGCGCGGCCACGTGCGTGAAGAGCGTCCGCCGCCCGCCGCACTCCACGCCCCAGGAGACCTTCCGGCGGAACCGGTGCTCGGCCTCGCGTGCCACGGCCATCCGGTCCTCACGGGTGCGCTCCCGGAACTCCTGCGCCCGGCTCTCCAGGGCCGCCTCCCGTTCGGCGGCCGGGGCGTCCTCGGCCAGCCGGGGTGCGGGGATGCGCCCGATCACGGTGATCTCCTCGCGGTCGACCGTGATCTCGGTCAGCTCCTCGAAGAGGTCGTCGGGCAGCCGGCCTGCGAACCAGCCGCGAAGCTTGTCTCTCTGCTCTGACGTAATCATGTAATGACGATTACTCGGCAGTTCCATGAACACAAGGGGTCACGAAGCGGTCGGCCGAGAGCGGAATCGGAATGTTTCAGGCCTATTAACGAACGCGCAGAAATCAGCCATCTGGCCGCTTCGTGACCTGGGGAACCGCGCAGTTACGGGCTTCACCGGCTTGGATTCCGTAACTTCGCGCCACTGATTCAATACGCAATGTTACTGAAACCCGTGGGGTCGATGTGTGTTTCCGCGGCGGACTCGGCAGACTCGCGCTCGCCGCTCCGGGCACCGACCGAGCACGGGCCGGCACACCCTGTAATCGATGCGGAAGGATGCACACAATGCGGACCACCGCGCGCTGGGCCATGACCCTCGGACTGACGGCCACCGCCGTCTGCGGACCCCTCTCCGGGGCCGCTCTCGCCGATCCGGGTCAGGCCCCCACCGCGCTCTACGCCCCGTCGGCCCTCGTTCTCACGGTGGGCCACGGCGAGAGCGCGATCGCAGCGACTCCGGAACGCGCGGTCACTCTGACCTGTGCCCCGACGCCCGCCGGCACGCACCCGGCGGCCGGACCGGCCTGCGCGGAACTGCGCGGCGTCGGCGGTGACTTCGACGCCCTGACCGCCAGGGACGGCGTGATGTGCACCAAGCAGTACGACCCGGTGGTCGTCACCGTCGACGGCGTGTGGCAGGGCAAGCGCGTCTCCTACGAGCGCACCTTCTCCAACGACTGCATGAAGAACGCCTACGGAACGGGCGTCTTCTCGTTCTGAGAGGGCTGAGCCCACAGACCGGGATCGCGCTGGATCCGTGAAGCACAGCGGGCCGTGGCTGGGGAGCCGGGCCGTTGTCACGGAAAGCCGCGATCTCGTGCGAGGGGGCCGACGGGCGGAGTGGGGCCGCCCGCCGGCCCCTGGGCGTTTCTGTGCCCGGGGCTCACGCCCGGTCGCGGTGGCTCGTGTCGCACCACGGGTAACGACGGCTCCGGCGGCAGGTGCACAAGGCCACGCGGAAGCGGTCGGAGGTGACGACGGAGCCGTCCTCCAGCTCCACTTCCACCGGCCCCTCCATCAGCAGCGGGCCCTTGCGCCGGACGACGACGCGGCGAGGCGCGGCGGACCGGTCAGACGGGGAGTTCGGCACGGACGACCACCAGCTCTTCCTTGTCATCGGCGGCGGACAGCAGCCCTCGCTCCCGCAGCCACCGTTCCCGGCCGCGCAGCACTGGTCCGAGCGCGATCCGGCGCCGGCGGGTCACGGCGGCCTTCAGACCGGCCGTGCGCAACTGCCCGACGGTCAGGTCCGGCCCGCTGAGCGCCGACTGGACCAGCAGCAGCACCCCGCCCGGCCGCAGCAGACCGGGCGCCTGCCGGCAGATCCGGTCCACGACCAGCCGTCCGTCGCCGCCCGCGTCCCAGGCCCGGGCCGCGCCCCGCGGCGGCCTGCGATGAGCCTCAGGCGCCGGCACGTACGGCGGATTGGCCAGGATCAGATCGAACGTCTCCTCGCGCACGGGTTCGAACAGGTTCCCGTGCAGGATGCGGACCGGAAGCCCTGCCACACGGGCGTTCAGCCGCGCGGCCCACACGGCGCTCCAGGACACGTCCACGGCGGTCACACGGCTGCCCCGGCGCGCGGCCTCCAGGGCCAGGGCGCCGCTGCCGGTGCCCACGTCGAGGACGTGCGCGCCCGGAGGCAGCGGCTCGTCGGACAGGGCACCGGCCAGCAGCTCGGTGTCCTCCTGCGGGGCGTACACGCCCGGGGGTACCAGTGCAATCACGGACACCGGGTACCCCGGCAATCAGGAGGTATGAGCTGCTTCCCGGGCAAGTGGTGCACGCAGTGACGAACGGGATGCCCGCCAGTCGGTGAGCAACCGGGTGCCGAAGCGTTCCTCGACGAATTCGGTGGCGTCGATGCCGAAGGCGATGTCCGGGGCGAGATGCGGCTCGCGCTCCAGCAGTCCGCCGATGACGTCGTGGCGCACCACCTGCTCGTGAACCGCGTCGGCCTCGACGTGCTCGTCGTAGAAGTGCTCGGCCGCGGGCCCGGCGCCGGTGCGGCGCATCGCCTCGGCGAGCCGCCGCGACCCCGGTGACGAGGTGATCTCGACGGTCGCGAAGTGGCCGACCAGGGCGCCTCTGAGCGCCCGGTGCAGCCCGAAGAGGGACATCATGTTCACGGTGACCAGGGCCTCGGCGGACGCCGCGTCGAGATAGCGGCCGTACGTGGTGTCCAGACCCAGGTCCGTCATCAGGTCGGCGAACAGGGCGGCGTGCACGCGGTCGGCGCGGCCCCCGCCCCACTCGTCGAACTCGACCGCCGCCATCGCCGCCTTCGCCCGGCCCCACAGCCGCGGCAGCACCCAGGCGTGCGGGTCCGCCTCCTTGAGGTGGTACAGGGAGCGCTGGGCCGCGTACTCGCGCACCTGCCACAGCTCGCCCTCGTCCCGCAGGAAGTGGGTGACGCCGGTGCCCTCGACGGGCTCCACCAGCAGGCCGGCCAGTGCCTCGTCCACGCTGTCGTGGACGTGTGCGTCGGTGCGCAGCGCGGACAGGAAGCGCTGCTCCATGGCGCCGCGGACACGCAGCAGGTCCGGATCCCACTCGCGCTCCGGGGGGACGCCCGCGAAACCGCGGTAGTGCAGCTCGTAGCACAGGTACAGGGCGAGCTGGAGGTCGTCGCCGTACACCTCGGCGCGGGCGACGTCCTCCACGGGGGGCAGGCGGCCCGCGCCGCGCAGATGGGCGTCGACGCCCCTGCTCAGCGGGCCGCGCGGGGCGGGCAGTCGTGGTCCTTCGTGCTCCATGCGCGCCGGGTACCCGTCCGGCGACCGGGGTCACCCGCCGCGTGCCCCCGCCCCGATGGGTACTCCGGCGAGTCATACAGGCACTCGTGGTCACCGGTGACGAGGACGGGCCGCCCGTGATCAACGGGATCACGGGCGGCCCGTGGGGACATCGGCTGCACGATCCCCGGCCAGGCGCGGACGTACTGGAACCGGGGGCCGGACCCCGGGCCGGGCTTCCCGGACGCCGGGCGGGCCACGAGAGGTCACGGTCGACCGGGCGGGCCGTGGCGGCGAACCCGCTCGGAGTGGCCCGGGCGCCGGCGGCGCGGCCGCTCGGACCGCCGCCCCGGTGCTCCGGGCCCGCCCCGGCTTCCGTCAGTCTCCCTCGGACTCCTCCTGGGCACGTGTGTTGGGGGTGATGGCCTCTCCCGCCTCGCCCCGGTGGCGGCGCCGCTCGTCCGAGTCCCGGGTGCGGTTCTCGGCGTCCTCGACCTCGCGCAGCACCTCCTCCAGGGCCGTCTCGGGCGGCTTGCCGTGCTGGTTCTCGTCCCGGTCGTGGTCCTTGTGCTGGGACACGGGGGCTCCTTCCTGTTCGGTACGTCCTGGACAGTCAGCTGGATGCGGCGGCGATGCGCAGTGGCACCGGGTCGACAGGGGCGGCCTCCGCACTGCGGTGGGCGACCTCCGCCCACCAGGAGGGGCCGTCCTCGATGTGGCGCAGCAGCACCCCCTCGCGGATCGCCCACGGACAGACCGTGACGGCCTTGATGCCGGTCAGCTTCAGGGCGGTGTGTCCGACCACCGCGCCCGCCAGGCTCTGCGCGGCGCGGGGCGCGGAGATGCCGGGCAGGTGCGCGCGTTCGGCGGCGGGCAGGGCGGCCAGCCGGGTGATCGCCGCCCGCAGTTCGGAGCGGTGCATCTGCCGGTCGACGAACGGTCCGTGACGTCCGGGCGCCGCGCCGCACAGCCGCCCCAGCTGCTGGAAGGTGCGGGAGGTGGCGACCGCGGTGCGCGGGCCCTCCCAGCGGATCCGCGCCGCGACGTCCCGCAACTGGTGGCGGACCTTGCGGCGCAGCGCCCGCACCCGCTCGGGCGACGGCGGATCCTCGTCCGCGAAGAACTCGTGCGTCAGCCGCCGGGCGCCCAGCGGCAAGGAGGCCACGAAGTCGGGCAACCGGCCGCGTCCGAAAGCGACTTCGAAGGTGCCGCCGCCGATGTCGAGCAGGGCGAGGGGCCCCGACCGCCAGCCCATCCAGCGCCGGGCCCCGAGGAACGTCAGTTCGGCCTCGACCTCGCCCGGCAGGGTGCACAGGTCGACGCCCGTACGGGCACGGACGGTGCGCAGCACCTCGTGCCGGTTCGGCGCGTTGCGCACCACGGCGGTCGCGAAGGCCAGCGGGCCCGCCGCACCCCACCGGCCGGCGGTCCTGCTCGCCTCGGCCACCGCGTCGACCAGTTGGTCCACGGCTCGCTCCGGGACGGGTCCCCCCGGTGTGACCTGCTCGGACAGCCTGAGTCGCCACTTGGCGGTGTGCACGGGCAAGGGCACCCCGTCCGCCGCGTCCGCGACCACCAGTCTGACCGTGTTCGATCCCACGTCCACCACGCTGATTCGCATGGGCGGTGGGTACCCGTTTACGGCCCGGGTCAACAGACCGCACGCCGGGGACCGGCGAGGACGCGCCACGGAGCGGTGAGAGGGGGCCGCCGTGTCCCTGTGCGTGATGAGGGCGTGCGCTGCGTCACGCCATCTGGCGGCGCACCAGCTCGTGCAGCCGGCCGTTCGTGTCGGCGAGCAGCTGGGCGGGTGGGCCCTGCTGGATGACCTTGCCGTCCTCCATCACCACGACCCGGTCGGCGTCCATCACGGTCGACAGCCGGTGCGCGATGACGATCCGGGTGGCGTTCAGGGCCTTGGTGCTCTCGATGACCGTGCGCTGTGTCTCGTTGTCGAGTGCGCTGGTCGCCTCGTCGAAGAAGAGGATGCGCGGCCGTCGGATCAGCGCCTGGGCGATCATCAGCCGCTGGCGCTGGCCGCCGGAGACGGCTCCGCTGCCCGCGACGATGGTGTGCAGCCCCATCGGCATCCGCTTGATGTCCTCGGCGAGACCGGCCATCTCGGCGGCGGCCATGGCCTCCTCCGGGGTGTACGGCTCGGTGCCGCAGATGACGTCCAGGATCGAGCCGTTGAACGGCTGCGCGTGCTGGAGCACCACACCGCACTGGCGGCGCACCGCGGACTGGTCCAGGGCCGCGAGGTCCTGCCCGTCGTAGAGCACGCTGCCCGACACGGGCCGGTCGAAGCCGATCAGCAGCCGCAGCAGCGTCGACTTCCCGCAGCCGCTCGGGCCGACGACCGCGACGAACTCGCCCGGCCGCACCTCGAACGACACGTCGTCCAGGACCAGCGGGCCGTCGTCCGCGTACCGGAAGGACAACCGCCGCGCCTCGATCGCGCCGGTCAGCGGACCGGGCCGGGTGCTCGCCGTGCGCACCTCCGGCGTCGCGTCCAGCACCGGCTTGATCTCCTCGAACAGCGGCAGCGCGGCCACCGCCGAGACGAACGCGCCCGTCAGCTGGGTGACGGAGGTCAGGACCATCGTCACCGAGGTGTTGAAGGTGAGGAACGCCGCCGCCGACATCGAGCCGCGGGCCGGACCCGCCAGGAGCATGAACATCAGCAGGGTGCACAGCGGCAGGTACACCGCGCCCAGCACCGTCGTGAGGTTCTTGATGCGGCCGACCTTCTGCTGGAGCTCCCGGCTGCGCGCGAACTCCGACGCCCACGCGGCGTACGCGTAGTTCTCGGCGGCGGCCACCCGCAGCTTGGGCAGGCCCCGCAGCGTCTGGAACGCCTGGTTGTTCAGCTTGTTGGAGAGCACCACCAGACGCCGCTGCCAGCGCACCTGCCACAGCCCGAGCCCCAGGAACACCGCCGCGATGACGACGAGCACCCCGATCGCGGCCATCGCCATCGGCACGCTGTACCAGAACAACAGCCCCAGGTTCATCGCCCCGACCGTCACCGACTGCGCGACCGTCGGCCCGACCCCCGCCAGCAGCCGGCGGATCGAGCTGATGCCCATGGCGGCGCTGGCCAGTTCGCCCGTGGAGCGCTCGGTGAAGAACCGTGTCGGCAGCCTCAGCAGCCGGTCCCACACCGCCGGCTGGAGCGTGGCCTCGATACGGCCCTCGATCCGCAGGATGGTGAGGTTCTGCAACAGCATGAAGGCCGCCGCCACCACACTGCTCAGCATCACCGCGAGGCACACCTGCACGATCAGGTCCGTCTGCGCCTTCGGCACGAACTCGCCCAACACCTTGCCGGTCGCGATGGGCACCAGCGCGCCGATCGCCACCGTGACCAGACCGCTGAGCAGCAGGCCCGTCAGATCGCCGCGCATGCCCTGCATGCAGAACCGCAGCAGCCCCAGCGGACTGAGCCCCCGCTCCGGCAGGGGACGGTAGAACATCACCGCGCGCGGCTCGAACTCGTCGGCGTTGGCCTTCTCGACCGGCGTCTCACGCCCGGTCGACGGATGCACCGCGACATAGCCGCCGCGCCGCCACAGCAGTGCGACCGGCGCGCCCGACAGGGCCCGTTGACCGACCAGCGGCCCTGCGTTGTCCCGCCACCAGCGGCCGTCGAGCCGTACGGCCCGGGTCCGCACGCGGGAAGCCAGGGCGACCTGTTCCACCGGGTCGAGGCGGTCGCCGCCGGTGCCTTTCTGGGTCGGCTCGGTGATCCGGATCCCGGCCGCCTGCCCGACCAGCTTGCAGGCCGCGTACGTGGCGTCGGCGTCGGCCGAGGTGGTCCGCTTGCCCGACCGCTTCCCGATGGAGGCGAGGAGCGTCTGATCGGCCTGGGCACGCACCGCCTCACCGGCCTTGATGCCCTCGGCCGTGCGCGTCTCGTGCGTACGCTCCAGCTGCTCGATCCAGCGGTCCAGCGTGGTGAGCAGCCGGTACTGCTGGTCGACCATCGACTGCCACAGCGCGGGGTCCATCAGCAGATCGGCCGCGGCCTCCGCCCCGTAGAGCGAGCCGTACTGCACGCTGCCCGGCGGCACCTGCATCCAGAACACGTCGTCGTCCGTGGGCGCGGCGGCCCGCTCGGTGGCCATCGGCGCCTGGAAAAGGATCGACAGGCTGCGGCCGACCCCGAGGGCGAGCGCGTACTCCAGCGGACTCGTCGTCGGCGGCACGTACTGCGGGTTGCCGTACTCGTCGTACGACCAGGTCGCCGTGTTGGCGGGCTGGTACAGCTCGCGCAGGCCGATGCGGTGCACCACGCAGTCCCGCAGCGGCCGGGCCACCAGGGTGTGCTGCGGGCCCGGCACCGGGCCGAGCACCAGCGAGCCCGCCTCCAGACGGCCCAGGTGGTGCCAGTGGCCCTGCTGCCCGGCATCCACGGCGAACAGGTCCACGGCGCCGGACGCGATCAGCCACAGCACCTGCGGGCCTTCGAGGTCGAGCCGGCTGAACCCGGCGCAGTCGATGCGCGAGCCCATCTGCCCGAAGGCGCCCAGCACGAGGTCGCCGTCGTGCCCTTCGTGAACGGCCGTCATCTCACCGCTCCCTGACCAGTGCCGCGTACGCACCGCCGCGGGCCACCAGGTCCTCGTGCCGTCCCCGCTCCACGACCGTGCCGTGCTGGAGGACGACGATCTCGTCGCTGTCGCGCACCGTGCTCAGCCGGTGCGCGATCACCACGCAGGCGCAGCCGCGCCGGCGCAGGTTGTCCATCACGACCTGCTCGGTCTCGGCGTCCAGCGCGCTCGTCACCTCGTCGAGCACCAGGATGCTCGGGCGGCGCACCAGGGCCCGCGCGATCTCCAGGCGCTGGCGCTGCCCGCCGGAGAAGTTGCGGCCGTCCTGCTCCACCCTGCTGTGGATGCCGCCCGGGCGGCGTGTGATCACGTCGTACAGGGCGGCGTCGCGCAGCGCGTCCTCCACCGCGTCGTCCGGGATGGACGGGTCCCACAGCGCCACGTTGTCGCGGACCGTGCCCTCGAAGAGGAACACGTCCTGGTCGACGAAGGAGACCGAGGCGGCCAGCGCTCCGCGCGGGATGTCCTCGATGCGCTGCCCGTCGATGCGGATCACGCCCTCCCACGGCGCGTACAGCCCGGAGATCATCCGGGACACCGTGGACTTGCCGCTGCCCGAACCGCCGACCAGGGCGACCTGCTGCCCGGGGCCGACCGTCAGGTCGAAGCCGGTGAGCAGGGGTTTGTCGAGCGGGCTGTAGCCGAACATGATGTTCTCCAGCTCGACATGGCCCTGGAGGCGGCGCGTGGACTCGCTCCCGCCCGGCCGGCCGTAGAGCGGGTCGGCCTTGAAGTTCTCGACGTCCTTCAGCCGGGCCACGTCCGCCGCGAAGTCCTGGATGCGGCCGGCCACACCGTTCAGCCGGGTCAGCGGGGCCGTGAACCGGGCGACCAGCGCCTGGAAGGCGACCAGCAGACCGACCGAGATGTGCCCCTCGACCGCCCGCATGCCGCCGATCCACAGGATCAGCCCGCTGTTGAGGGTGGCGAGCGTCGGCGCGACCACACCCAGCCAGGCGCTCGGCACGCCGAGGCGCTGCTGCTCCTCCAGGGTGGTGGCGTGCTGTCCGGCCCACTTGCGGAAGTAGCCGTCCTCGCCGCCGGTCGCCTTCATCGTCTCGATCAGCTGGAGGCCCGTGTAGGCGGTGTTGGTCAGCCGGGCCGTGTCCGCGCGCAGCTTCGCGGTGCGCGTCGCCCGCAGCCGGATCACCACCCGCATCGCGACGATGTTCAGCAGGGCCACGCCGATGCCCACGAACGTGAGCTGCGGGTCGTAGGTGTACAGCAGCACCGCGTACAGGACGACCACGACCGCGTCCACGCCCGCCGCCGCGAGATCGCGGGACAGGGTCTCGGACACCGCGTCGTTGGACTGGAGGCGCTGCACCAGGTCGGCCGGGCTGCGCTGGGAGAAGAACGTCACCGGCAGCCGCAGCAGATGCCGCAGGAAGCGGGCGCTGGAGAGGGTGGAGGAGATGATGCGGCCGCGCAGCAGGTTGGCCTGCTGGAGCCAGGTCAGCACCACCGTGAGCAGCACGCACGCCGCCATCGACGGGAACAGCACGCCGAGCAGCGAGGTCTGGTTGCCGATCAGGAACTCGTCGATGTAGGTGCGGCTCAGCGCGGGCACCGCCGCACCGACCGCCACCAGCAGCAGACTCGCCAGCACCGCCGCGGGCATCGTGCCCGCCGTGCCACGCAGCCGGGCCGGCATCGCGCCCAGGACACCGGGCTTGCGGCCGCCCCGGGCGAAGTCCTCGCCGGGCTCCATCACCAGCACGACACCGGTGAAGCTGCCGTCGAAGTCCTCCATGGGGATGAACCGGCGGCCCTTGCCGGGGTCGTTGATGTAGACGCCCCGGCGGCCGAAGCGCCGGCCCATGCCGTCGTAGACGACGTAGTGGTTGAACTCCCAGAACAGGATGGCCGGCGACGTCACCTCGGCCAGGGCGGCCAGGTCCATCTGCATGCCCTTGGCCGTCAGGCCGTAGGAGCGGGCCGCCTTCAGCAGGTTGCTCGCGCGTGAGCCGTCCCGGGAGACACCGCACGCGATGCGCAGTTCCTCCAGCGGGACGTGCTTGCCGTAGTGCCCGAGCACCATCGCCAGGGAGGCGGCGCCGCACTCGACGGCCTCCATCTGGAGCACCGTGGGCGTGCGGACGGTCTTCGCCCGGGCCTTGGGCACCTTTCGCCGGGGCGGGGCGGCCCGTCGCCTGCTGCGGGGTTCCTGCGCGGTCGCGCTCATGGCAGCAGCCAGTCGACGGGACGCTGGTCGGACAGCCGGATCGAACCGGAGGCCGGCGTCATGGAGGCCAACTTGAACGGCGGCCCGTCCGCGGAGGACCACGTGTAGCCGCTCTTCGTGGCGGAGGACCTGTCCAGCCGGACCGTCACGGCCACCGGTCTGCCCTTCTTGGTGAACTGCTCGCCGAGCTGGCTGTCCCCGAGGAACGCGGCGATCTGCTGCGGGGACTGCGCCGAGCGGTCCACCGACTTCACATGGCCGCGCAGCACGCCGTACTCCTGGGTCGGCACCGACTGCACGGTCAGGTCCACGGCCGCGTCGTCGGGGATCGAGGCGGCGTTCTGGGCGGGGACGTACACGGTCGCGTAGAGCGGGTCCCCGGCACGGGCGACCTTCTCGACGGCGGCGACGTTCGCGCCGGTCCGGATGATCTGCCCGACGGTCGCGGCGAGCGCGGAGACACGGCCCGCGTCGAGCGTACGGACGACCGCTTCTTGGTTGCCCGTGCGGACCTTGAGGACGGGGGAGCCGGCGGGCAGCTGCTCGCCCTGCTTGGCGAGCACCGCGGTGACCTGGCCCGCGACGGGGCTCTGGAGGACGTAACTGCCCTGCCCGTGCGTGAGGATGGCGGGCGCGCTGACGGTCGAGGTCACCGAGCCGGTCACCGCCCACACCGAGGCGGCGGCCATGGCGACCACCGTCACCGAGAGCACGAGCCAGCCCTGCGGACGGGCGAAGCGCACCGGCAGGTCGAGTTCCTCCGGTGACTGGAGCTTGGCGAGGGCCTGTTGGCGGAACTGCAAGGAACTTCCCTCACCCGTAGGAGAGATACGGACGGCCCCCGCAGGGACTCGTACGGAACCCGAAGAACCCGGAACCGCCGGCTGCGGTTCCGGGAATCAACGGCACAAGGGCTCGATCAGAGGCCGGAGACCAGGCCGGTGACCGGGGCCGTGTTGAGGCCGGTGACGCCCTCGACGGTGCCGACGGCGGTGTCGACCAGGCCGGAGACCGGGGCAATGCCGTCAACGGTGTCGGTGACGGTGTTCACGGCGTTCACGGACAGGCCGCCGGAGATGGCGTCGAGCTGGGCGTCAGCGATCTCGACGGTCTCGACCTGGGGGGTGGAGTTCATGATGGAACTTCCCTTCATATGGGTATCTCACAAGGGGGGAGCGGCCCCCTCTGGGGGACAGATGACGGCCGCGACCGCGAGCACCGGGCATCCGTCTCCGAGTGCCCTGAGCGGCCCCCGCGGTGCGATGGATCAAAGCACGCCGCTGCTCCGCGCTTCCAATCAACCAGCCCCCTCACCAGGCAACTTGCGCCTCAGCGGCACCGATCCGTGCAGGTTCGTGCACGGCTTGGCGGCGAGTTCTTCACATGCGGCACCGCATCGGCGCATCCCGGCCCTTGTCCGGCGGGACGGCGAATCCGGCACTCCCGCCCCAAAGGCGTGTCCGACCCGGCCGGGGTGTGGATAACCCTCATTTCGGTGACCGGGTTGAGCATTCGATGTGCAGATTCGCTGAAGCCGGGATTTGGCTCCGTGACGTCGACGGATCGTTTCCGGACGGATACGGAGGGTTGCGTTCCGCCCGGTCGGTGGGCGCCCGTCGCTGAAAGGCCGTCATCCGGCCATCGATCTCCCCGGTCGGGCCCGACCCGCTCTCCTGGACCGGCCTTGTGCGAGCAGGGCGGCAGGGGAGCGCGGGGTCGCCGTGCGAGCGGCGGGAGTTGGCTGATTCCGCGATGCGAAGGGATCACTTGCAATCGGAATTGAACGCCCCGTGCGGCCCGTGCGTACCAACAGCCATCCAGGCGCCCCCCAGAAGCTGCCGGACGGCGGCACCTACTCCGTTCCCCAGGAGGAGAGAAGTTTGAGTCACAAGCGAATCCCGAAGCGCAAGGCCGCGATAGCGGCGGGCAGCGTGGTGGCGCTCGGCGCGGCCGCGATCCTGCTCCCCAACGCCAACGCCTCGCAGGACGGTTCGTCCGACGACGCCGCCGCCGCGCCGAAGACCCTGAAGGCGGGCGACGCCTCGGATCTCGCCTCGCAGCTCTCCGGGCTCCTCGGTGAGGCGTTCGGCGGCTCCTACTACGACGGCGACAGCCAGCAGCTCGTCGTCAACGTCGTACCGGGCGACAACAACAACGTGATCGTGCAGGCGAAGGCGGCCGGCGCGAAGGTCCGCGAGGTCGACAACAGCTGGTCGGAGCTCCAGGACGGCGCCTCGACGCTGAAGTCCGAGGCGACCATCGCCGGCACCTCCTGGTCGATCGACCCGCGCACCAACAAGCTCCTGGTGACCGCCGACAGCACCGTGACCGGTGCCAAGTGGGACAGACTGGAGAGCACCGTGCAGGAGCTCGGCTCCGGCATGGCCACGCTCAAGAAGTCCTCCGGTACGTTCAAGCCGTTCGTCTCCGGTGGTGACGCCATCTTCGCGGGCGGCTCGCGCTGCTCCCTCGGCTTCAACGTCACCGCGGGCGACGGCTCGCCCGCCTTCCTGACGGCCGGTCACTGCACCCTCGGCGGCAACGAGTGGTCGGACACCCAGGGCGGTCAGCCGATCGCGACCGTCGACCAGTCGACGTTCCCGGGCAACGGCGACTTCGCACTCGTGAAGTACGACGACCCGGCGACCGAGGCGCCCAGCGACGTCAACACCGGCAACCAGACCGTCCAGATCACCGAGGCCGCGGAGGCGACCGTCGGCCAGGAGGTCTTCCGGATGGGCAGCACCACCGGGCTCGCCGACGGCCAGGTCCTCGGCCTGGACGCCACGGTGAACTACCCGGAGGGCACCGTCACGGGCCTCATCCAGACCAACGTCTGCGCCGAGCCCGGCGACAGCGGCGGCTCGCTGTTCACCCAGGACGGTCTGGCCATCGGCCTGACCTCCGGCGGCAGCGGCGACTGCACGGTCGGCGGCGAGACGTTCTTCCAGCCGGTGACCACCGCCCTGGAAGCGGTCGGCGCGACCCTCGGCGCGGGTGGCGCCGCGGGCGGCGGTGCCGGTGCCGGCGACGAGGCCGGTGCGGGTCAGGAAGCCGGTGCGGGCGAAGAGGCCGGTGCGGGCCAGGAAGCCGGGGCGGGCGACGAGGCCGGCGCGGGCGCCGGTGAGGAAGCCGGAGCCGGTGAAGAGGCCGGTGCCGGTGAGCAGGCCGGTGCCGGTGAGCAGGCCGGAGGCGGCGAGGCCGGTGCCGGCGCCGGAGCCGGTCAGGACGCGGGCCAGGGTGTCGAGGACAACTCCGGTCTGACCGAGAGCCGCTGACGCCCACACAGCCGTCGGCAGCCGGTCCGACGCCGCCGGCCCGGTTCCGCCCCCTTCCTGGCGGAACCGGGCCGGCCACCGGCGTTCCCGGCCCGGGTGCCGACGGCCCCCGCGACCTACCCGAGGGCCCTGATCAGCAACAGGGCGATGTCGTCCAGCCGTTCCTCCCCGTCAGAGCGCTGCCGCTGCTGCTGGACGAGGCTGTCGGCCAGTTCGTCCAGCGGCTGGTCCCCGGCGTCGCCCAGCCGCCGGCCCAGATCCGCGAGCGCCTCCTCGAAATCCGTGCCGGGGGATTCCACCAGGCCGTCGGTGTAGAGGACGAGGAGCGAACCGGGAGCAAGAGCGACCTCCGTCGTCGGGTACACCGCCGAGGCGTCGATGCCCAGCAGCGGGCCGCCCGCCAGGTCGAGGACGCGCACCTTTCCGTCCGGACGTCTCAGCAGCGGCGGGGGATGGCCCGCCCGGGACATCACGGCCCGCCCGTGCTCCGGGTCGAGCCGCAGGTACAGACAGCTGGCGAACAGGTCGGACCCCAGGTCGAGCAGCAGCCGGTTGGTGCTCCGCATGACCTCCTCGGGAGCCTGCCCCACGGTCGTGTACGCGCGCACCGCGGTGCGGACCTGCCCCATCAGCCCGGCCGCCGTCACGTTGTGGCCCTGGACGTCGCCGATCACCGCCGCCGCCGTCCCCTGAGTGCCGACCAGGTCGTAGAAGTCCCCGCCGATGTCCATGCCCTGAGTGGCCGGCACGTAGCGGCCCACCGCCTCGATGCCGGGCAGCGACGGCAGCGAGTGCGGCAGCAGCGCCTCCTGGAGTCCGTGCGCGAGCCGGTGCTTGGCGTCGTAGAGCAGCGCCCGCTCCAGTGCCTGCGCGATCAGCCCGGCCATGCTGGTCATCACCGCCCGCTCCTCCGTCGGGAACGGGTGCGGTTCGGCGTAGGAGAGCACGCACGTCCCCACCGGGCGGCCCTGGGCGATCAGCGGGAGATAGGCCCAGGCCGCGAACCCGTCGGGGGTGGCGAGCCGCACCGGGTACAGGCGCTCCAGCTCCTCCTGCGACTCGAAGAAGGCGGGCACGCCCGTCCGCAGCACCTGGGTGCCGGGTGTCGACTCCGTCAGGGGCATCCCGTCGAACCGTTCCACCAGGTGCGGGTCCCGGTATCCGCGGTGCCCGAGCACCCGCAGCCGGTTCGCCCGCGAGCCCAGCACGACCAGGGCCTGACTGCCCACGGCCGGGGCGATCTCGTCCGCGACCAGCTGCACCACGTCCTGCACCCCCACCGCCTCGGTGAGCGCTCCGGCCAGGTCCAGCACCTGAGAGATGGTGACGAGCCGGGAGGGCGCCCCGTCGGGCGGCGGTACGGTCCGGTTCATCCGCGACACGGCCCGGGACCTGGTGATGCGCACGCTCAGACCCGTCGTGCTCGGGTACAGCCGGAACGACAGCCACTCGCCGGGCGGGCGCAGCGCCACGAACGAGGTGACCTGCTGACTGAGCAGCGCAGCCCGGTAACGGTCCTCGTACACCGGGTCGTTGAGCCAGGGCACCGATGCCCACAGCTGGGTGCCGAGCAGCCGGCTCACCGGGACGTTCAGCAGCTCGGCCGCGGCCGCGTTCACGAAGCCGATGCGGCCGTGCAGGTCCAGCGAGACCAGCCCGTACGGCAGCCGGCTCACCATCCGGGCCGCCTCGACCGTGCCGAGCGTGCCCGCCATGCCCCCCACCAGGGGCGCGGCGAGCAGATCGGTCTCGGGGTGGGGCGGGATGCTGTGCTCGGCGGCCCGCTCCAGCCGGACCGCCAGCCGGCCGCAGGCCGCGGTCAGATGCTCGCGCTCGTGGTCGGACATCTCCTCCGGGTGCGCGCCCGGCCAGGTCACGAAGACCGCGCCGTAGACGGTGGACTCGGTGGCGATCGGCACCGCTGCCAGGGCGAAGGGGTACGGCAGCACCACCGCGATCCGCGGATAGTGCCGGGCCATCTGCTCCTCGCCCCCGACCCACACCAGCCGCCGCTCGCGCGCCGCGTCGGAGACGGGGATCGGCGCGCTCAGGCCCACCCGCTCCCAGGGCGCCGCGAACGCCCGGGGCAGCCCGGCCATCACCGCCATCTCCAGCACCGGCTGATCCGGTGCCATCAGGTACACGGCGCCGGAATGGGCGTGCACCTCGTCCATCATCGAGGCCAGCGCCAGGGAGAGCAGGGGCCGGCCGACCGGCGTCCTGGCGGCTGCCGGCGCCTGAGCGGAGGACTGCCCGTCGGACACGCCGACCACCTCCTCGCAGGGCCGCGCGACCGGGTCCAGGAACAAATCTCCCCCCTGACGGCCCGTCCCGCACGACGAGCGGCTCCGGAACCGACCCGGTTACCGTCGGTCACATGTGCTCCGGACCCGCCGGGTGCACGTGCCTACCCCGACCGCCCCGACCCATGCCCCCGTAGTCGAAGCGTGGCCGGGCGTACGGGCGCTGGGTGTGCGCCCCCGCGCACCCTGATGGCCGGTTCTCCGCGCCCACGCAGGGTCACGGTCGCGAACAATGGGGCACGCGCTCAATACGACGAGGGGGCGTACGGCGAGCGGAGGGGGTGGCAGTGATCCGGGTGCTTCTGGTGCACGACGAGTGTCTGGTGAGGTCCGTGCTGGCGGAGTGGCTGCGGCAGGAGGCCGACCTGGCGGTGCACGACACGTCGTGGCGCGGTGCGCCGGGCATGATGCGGTCGGTTCGGCCGGACGTGTGCGCGGCGGACCTGGAGTGCGCGGACTCCTACGGCATCCCTCCGCTGGGCGAGCTGTGCCGGCCGGGGCCGGACCGGGTGCGGCCGCGATTACTCGTGCTCGCCACCGCGAACCGGCCGGGGCTGCTGAAGCGGGCGGCCGAGGCGGGGGCGCTCGGCTACGTCGACAAGGAAGGATCCCCGCAGAATCTGCTGCGCGGGATCCGTCGCGTTGCCGAGGGGGAACGTTTCGTCAACGACTCGCTGGGCTTCGGGTTCCTCAAGGCGGCCGAGATGCCGCTGACTCGCAGAGAACTGAGCGTGTTAACCCTCGCGGCCGAGGGGGCCTCCATCGCGGAGATCGCCGGGAGCCTGCACCTGTCCCACGGAACGGTGCGCAACTACATGGCGGCCATCACCCGCAAGACCGGGGCCCGCAACCGCATCGACGCGATACGCATCTCGCAGGGTCAGGGCTGGCTCTGATCCCCGCCGGGCCGGGGCGGGGGCCCAGCCCCCCACGAGGTCCCGGTACAGCGCGCAGGACCGCATCAGCTCCTCGTGGCTGCCGTACGCGGTGCTCCGGCCGTCCATCACCAGGACACGGCTGGCGCGGCGGGCCGAGCTGATGCGGTGGGCGACGACGACCAGCGTCCCGCCCGGCCGCGCGGCGAACGCCCGCTCGGCGCGCTCCTCCGTCCCGGGGTCCAGATGGCAGGTCGCCTCGTCCAGCAGGGCCAGCGGGGCGTGCGACAGCCAGGCCCGGGCCAGGGCGACGAGCTGCCGCTCACCGGCCGACAGCGCCGTCGGATCGACCCGGGCGCCGAGCCCGCCGAGTCGGCCGGCCAGCGGGGTGAGGCCGACCGCCTCGGCCGCGGCGGGCCGCTCCTCCACGGACACCCGGTCCGGGGGGCGGTATGC
>NZ_JBEZWN010000099.1:0-19234 GCF_040637495.1 Streptomyces sp. NPDC029044 | reverse complement strand
AGCCGCACTCCGTGCAGCGGTAGGACGGGCGGTCCTTGGTGGTCTTCGTACGGGCAGCCATGGACGAAACCGTAGCCGCAGGCTGCTCGATCCAGATGCGGGCCTCGACGCGGCGCACGCCGTCGACGAACAGGACTGCGCCGGGGTCGGGCACGTGGGAGGGCGAGATGGGCTTCCAGTCGGCCGGGGCGAGTTCGAGGTCGGGGATGACTTTGGCGGTCGAGTCCCCGATGGTGTTCTCGGCGTTTTCGACGCTGGAGCCGTAGGTGGGGTCCCAGCCGTCGACATGGAATCGCATCCGGGCCGCAGGTGCCGTGCTTGTCATGTGCCTTCCCGGGTGACGACGGAAGTGTGGGGGTCGCGGTGTACCTGGAAGCGGACCGGTACCCGTTCGGCGAGCCCGGTGACGTGGGTGATCACCCCGACCATCCGTTCCCCTTGGGCGAGATTCTCCAGGGTGTCGGCGACCATCTCGAGCGAGTCGGGATCAAGGGTGCCGAATCCTTCGTCGAGGAATATGGACTCGAGCTTCGTTGCGCCGCCCATGCCGGCCAGCTGGTCGGACAGGGCCAACGCCAGTGACAGGCTGGCCTGGAAGGTTTCGCCGCCGGACAGGGTGCGAACCGAGCGCTGTGAGTCGGCGTCGGAGTGGTCGATGACGTAGAACTCGCCTTTGTGGTGGCTGAGGTCGAATCGGTCACCCGACAACCGGCGCAGCGACTGCGAGGCACCCGCGACCAGGGTGTCGAGGGCTGAATCGGCCAGCCACTGCGGGAACTTGTTGGACCGCATCAGCCTGGCCAGCTCGGCGGCCACCTGTTGCCGGGTGCGGGCGCTGTCGATCTTGTCCTGCACTGCGGCGGCGTCGGCGAGGCTGCGCTGGATCATCTCTACCCGGCCCCGGGCCCGCTCGGCTGCGACCGCTACTACCCGGGGGGCCTGGGCGGCGCGCCCAGGACCGTCGCCGAGGTCTTGGGGATCCAGGTCGTGGTCGCGCAGCAGACCCTCCAGTTGGCCCAGGAGCTGCTCGGCTTCGCTGTGTGCGGTGTGGGCATCGGCTTGCGCGCGCAGGGTGTCGGCCTGCCGGTCGTCGGCCGCGCGGGTGGCCCAGGCGGCCAGGCTAGCCCAGGCGGCGGCGAGGTCGTCGGTGTCCAGGCTCGGCGGTTTGAGGGCCGCCACCGCGTCCCGGGCAGCAGTCAGCTCGGACCAGGCGGTCGCGGTGCGAGCCTGCCACTGCTGCTGTTCGGCCTCCGCCGCCTTGAGTGCCTCGCGTGTCTGGCTTGCCTCGGCTGTGGCGGTCTCCACGGCCGCTTCGAGGCGGTCGCATTCCTCCAGTAGGCCCGGCAGTGCATCTGTGGGCGGCGCCTGATCCAGCAGCGTCTGCAGTTCACTCAGGCGGTCGGTCAGCGTGCTCTGCGCGTGGTCGGCGGCTGCGCTCTGCTGGACGGCGGTGGTGTGGGCACTGTGGGCGGTGGCGTGTGCTTGCTCGGCAGCTTCCAGCGTGGCGGTCGCGCCCTGGTGGGCCTGATCGGAGGTGGCAGCCTCGGCCTGGGCGGCTGAGAGGTCGTTTTCCACCGTGGACCTCTGGGCGTGGGCCCACGCTTCCAGGGCAGACCATGCGGCGGTCACGTCATGGGTGTCGACGGCAGGCGGGTCGAGTTCGGCCAGAACACCCAGCTGCGTGTGGACGTCGCTGCGGGTGCGATCGATCTCCCTTTGCAGCGTGGCGACGGCCGCCGTGGCGGAGGTGTGCGCGGCTTCGGCCTCCTGTGCCGCGGCACGTGCCTGCTGCTCGGCGGCAGCCAGCTGGTCACGGGCTGCGGCGCGTTCGTCAAGATGGGCGCGGTCGGCGTCGCAGTCGCGTTCGGTGTCGGCAGGACGATCGGGCAACAGCGTGCCCAGCCGCTCATTGAGCAGGGTGTGCCGCTGGGTCAGGGTGTCCGCGGCGCGCTGCTTGACGGCAACCGTCGTGGTGGCGGCCTGACGCTGGGAAAGCAGGTCACGGTGTTCGCGGACCGCAGCGTCACGCGCGGCCTGGGCGGCGGCCAGGGCCGGGTCGGACAGCGGCGGCGGGAGGGTGGTGACGCTCTGCTCGCAGACCGGGCAGGCGTGGCCCACCTGGAGCTGAGGGCGTAGCTGGGCGGCACCGGCGAGGGTGCGGGCTTCCTCGAGGGCGGCCGTGGCCGCGTCGAGACGCGCCTGGGCGTCGGTGACCGCGCTGTCGGCCTGGGCGGCTGTCTCCACGGCGTCATCCAGCTCGCTGGTGGCGTCGGTGAGGGAGCTGGTGATGTCAAGGAGCTGGTCGAGTACCTCGCGCGCCTCGGTGAGTCGGCTGCCGTCGCCGGCGGCGGTGAGCGCGGAAGCGGACTGGTTGTGCCGGTCGCGGGCCGCGGCCAGCTGGGTGGCGGCGGCGTCGGCCTGCCGTGCCAGAGCCGCTGCCCGGCTGGTCAGGTCGGTGACACCGTCGGGGGTTCGGACGGGAGCCAGCAGCTGCTGGCGACGCTGCAATGCCGCGTACGCCTGTTGTACCTGGTCGCGGCGACCGCGGGTCTCCTCGGCGGTGCGGCGGGCCTTGGTGACGGCGTCTGCCAGCGCCCGTAGCCGCTCCTCGCTCTGCGCCAGCTCTTGGCGGGCACGCTGTGCAGCCACGATGACTACGTCGCGGCGCCCGACCAAGCCGGCCATCTCGGTGTAGCGGTCGCGGGCGATGTTGAGGACAGCGCGCTGCGGGCCGGATTGGGCGGCTTTGGTGGCGTCGGCCAGGGTCTGGGCGGCCGCGTCGGCGGCGTCGCGGGCCTTGTGGGCGGCTGTCTGGGCCTCCACAGCATGGCGCTGCAGCTCTTCGATACCGTCCGGGGTGCGCAGGGGGGTGAGCCGGGCGAGTTCGGTGCGCAGCGCGGCGAGACGTGCCTGGGCATCGCTGGCGCGGGAGTGTGCCTCGGCGACGCGGGGCACGAGCTGGTCGACGGTGGCGGCCAGCTGTCCCAGCGCGGAGAGGCGTTCCTGGGCGTCGGCCTCGGCTTGCAGGGTGGCGTCGGCGTGCCGGCTCAGCTGGTCGGTGAGGACCTCGATCTCCTTGGATGCTTCGGCCGCCTGGGCGCCGGCGCGTTTGCCGATGCCTTCGTAGTGGGCGGCTCCGAGCAGCTTGAGCAGGATCTGCTGCCGGTCGCGGGCGTTGGCGGACAGGAACCGGGCGAAGTCGCCTTGGGGCAGGACGACGCACTGGCAGAAGTCGTCGAAGGACAGGCCGAGCAACTGCTCGATGGCGGCGTTGAGTTCCTTGATTTCTCCGGCCAGTACTTCCGGCTGTGGCCCGTCTGCGTCGGTGGCGACCGCCGTGGGGTCGGCGAATTTCACCAGGCTGACGGTCTTTTGCTGGATCTGTTGGCCGACGCGGCGGACTTCGCGGGCGACTTGGTAGCGCTGGGATGCGACGTCGAAGGTGAGCGAGACCGTGCAGCGGTTGCTCGTGGGGGCGAGCGCGTAGGCGATGGCGTTGCTGCGGCCCCACCGGTAGGCCGAGCCGTACAGGGCGAAGGTCAGGGCGTCGAGAACGGTGGACTTGCCTGACCCGGTGGGGCCGACGAGGGCGAAGTAGTCGGCGTCGGTGAAGTCGACCACGGTGGGAGCGCGGAAACCGGCGAAGCCGTTGAGCTCCAGGCGAACGGGGCGCATGTTGAGGGATTCCTTTAGCGGGTGTCAGGTCCGCTGGGTCAGGAGCGGGCGGTCGAGCGGGTCAGGTCGTCGTGCAGGTGGTTGAACAGGGCCGTGACCCGGTCGTCGCTGACGCCGACGCTGTGGCAGTAGTCGGAGAACAGTTGCGCAGGCGTCTTGGTCGGCTGGTGGGTGGCGATGCCCGCCTTGGCGCCGGTGCTCGCGTGGTCGGGGTGGATGCGGATCTCGAGGGCGTTGGGGAGGGCTTCCAGCAGGTCGTCGCGCATGCCGGCGTAGGCGGGCTGGGTGATCACGAGCCGGAGGTAGTCCTCGCCGTAGACGGCGGGGGCGGCGGTGAGCTGGGCGACGGTCCCCTCGATGGTGCGCAGCCTGCGGCCGGCAGTGACCGGGATGTCGGTGATCTTCGCGGGGGTGCCGGGAGAGGCTTCGACGAGGCAGACCACGTGGGTGTTGTTCTGCTCGCCGAAGTCGATCGCATAGGGGGATCCGCTGTAGTGCACCGGGCAGGCGGCCGGGATCGTCTGTCGGCGGTGCAGGTGGCCCAGGGCCACGTAGTGCGCTTCGACGGGGAAGATAGCGGCGGGCACGTGGTATTCCATGATCGATTGGGCTGCCCGCTCGCCGCCGCCGAAGACGCCGCCGGTGCACGTCAGGTGGGCCATGACGATGTTGACGGCGTCGGAGGTGAAAGCCCCTGTCAGGTTGTCCAGGACATCTCGGATGAGCTGGTCGTAGGCGCCGACGTTCTGGGACGGGGTGTTGGCGATGATCTCCGCGGCGCGGACGGCGTAGCGCTGGGAGAGAAACGGCAGAACGGCGACGTTGACGCGCTCGTCGGTGGACTTGGCGCGGAAGCTGTGCACGCCGCCCTTTGCGGCCGGGCGGGCCTGGCCATAGACGTGGATGCCGGCGATGTCCATCAGCGGCTTGTAGGCCTCGAGTGTGGCACCGTGGTCGTGGTTGCCGGCGATCAGGACGACCTCGATGTCCTGCTTGGCCAGTTGCAGCAGGGTGCGCACGACAAGCCTTTGGGCGTCCGCGGTGGGCGCGGCGTTCTCGTAGAGGTCGCCAGCGATGAGGACGGCATCGACGTCGTTGCCGACGGCTATCTGGGTGATCTCACGCAGTACGCCTGCCTGCTCCTCGAGCCGGTTACGGCCCTTGAGAGTCTTGCCGACATGCCAGTCGGAGGTATGCAGAAACTTCACCGGGTCGGTCCTTTTCGGATGGCTGAAGCAGAGCAGCGGATTGCGTCAGGCGTGATCTGAAAGCGCGTCGGCGGACGTCAGAAGGGCGGCTCGTCGATGGCCCCATCGTCGGGGTCGTCGAACCACGAGTCGCTCTGGGTCTGGGGCAGCTTGCTGAACGGGTCCGGTCGCGCCGCACCACCGGCGTTCGAGTCAGCAGGCGAGGTGCCGGTAGTGAAGGTGGGGTCGGCGACCTCGGAGAGACGGGTGGCCCAAGCGGGGAAGGGGAATTCGACGGCCAGCGGCACCGGGATCTCGGGCTGGGAGACGAACATGGTGCCGGGCTTGGCGAGGGTGGCGCGCTGCCGCTGCGAGGTGGGCAGGAAGCCATACTCAGGGCGGCCGGCCTCGGCGGGATCGAGCCGGCCGACGATCTTGATCGAGGAGTTCGACACGATGCGCCGTTCCACCTCGGAGGCGGTCTGCTGAGCGCCAATGAGGATGATGCCGAGCGAGCGGCCGCGTTCGGCGATGTCGAGCAGGACGTCCTTGATCGGTGAGGAGCCCTCGCGGGGCGCGTACTTGTTCAGCTCGTCGATCATCGTGAACAGCAGCCCGCCCGGACCGGCTTGCTCCTTGCGGTCGGTCTCCGCGGCTAGCACGACACCCACAACGAAGCGTTGGGCCCGCTCCGGCAGGTTGTGCAGATCCACGACGGTGACCTGCTGCCTCGAGGTGTCGATGGAGTGCGTGACCGGACGGTCGGTGACCGTGCTCAGGTCGCCACGAAGCAGGGGGCCCAGCGGCCTTTGGGACGACCGCAGCCGCCGCACGAATGCGTTGACGGTACCCATTCCCACCGCCGGCCCCGCCCAGTGGGCGCGTGTGCCCTCGTCGGTGACCTTCTGGGAGATGAACTCGATCATCTCTGCCCAGGTGCGGATAGTGGTTCCGTCGATGGCGACCGCGCCGTCGTTCCCTGCGGCCTGGGCCTCGTGGCGCAGCCGGCTGGTGACCTGGTGCACGACGATCGTGTACTGGTTCTTCTCGTCTTCGACGTCGGCGAACACGTACGGGAGCAGTTCGCGTTGGCAGAACTCCGCGAGCGTCCACCAGAACGCGGTGACGCCACTGGTCCGGCCGGTGACGTGGGGGCGGCCGGTGGTATCACCAGGCAGCGGCGGCGCGTAGAAGCCGGCGGAGGCAAAGGGTCGAGAGGGCAGGCCGAGCCGCGCGTACGCGGCGCGTAGCGTCTCGTCGAGGCGGGTGTTGGGCTGGTCGACGAACAGCAGGTCCTCGCCCTTGACCGAGAAGATCAGGGCCTTGGCGTTGACCGCGCGGCCTCCCAGGGCACCCGAGGTGAACAGCGAGTGCAACAGGAACAGCGCGAAGCTGGTCTTGGTCGCCACCCCGGAGATGCCTGAGATCGACACGTGGGCGCCGCGGGTACCGTCGAGGAACTCGAGGTTGAGATAGATCGGTTCGCCGTCACGGCCGATGCCGGCGGGGATCCGCGCGTCCATCTTGTCGAAGTACAAGGCGGCGTCCCGGTCAGCACCCGCCGCCCGGATCGCGACTGCGCCGGGGCGTGGCGGGACGTAGCACTCGGGCTCGACGCGGGTGGTGGTGACCTCAGCGATCTCCTGCACGGTCGCCGGCAAGATCCCGTCCGCAATGAGGAACACATCCGAGCCGAACGCGGCGCCCTCGTGGCGGGCGACCACCTCCGTCACCACCCCTGAGGTGACGACCTCGCCGTAGCCGGGGATCTGCCGACGGGTGCTGACCACGTCGTCGAGCTGCAGATACGCATCTGGGGAAAGGGCGACGTGAAACTTCAACGGTGTGGAGTCCTCAGTGCCTGCAACCTTCCCGACCTCCTGCTCGACACCGCCACTGGGGGGCAGGCCTCCAGGCGGCTGCTGACTCGTCAGGGGCGCTGAACCGCGGCCTGAGGTAGTGCTTTCGACGCCCGGGGTTTCGGAGTCGGTGTCGGTCATCGGCGGTCCCTGTGCCTATCTCATCGTGCGGCGGGGCGGCCCTGGCGGCTGGCGGTGACACCGTACGCCGGGGCGCCGAAACTACTGGGCAGTTCCACAGATTGCCGGGACTCCAAAGACGCCCAGTCCCGACGGGCACAGGGGCGGCTTACCCTGCAGATGCGCAACCCGGGCAAGGCCGGTACCCGTCAGTCCCGCCCACCGGTCCCCCAGCTCTTGAGCTCGCAACCGGACGCGTGCCAGAGCTCGTTGGCTAACTTCCCCCGCTGGAGCGCTCCACCATCGACGCCGGACCACCCACGTGTTGGCCGAAGGCGCGTCGCTGATCGCCGACGGGTGATGTCGTGGTCGGTTTATCCGCGTCACAGGGCACAGGCGGATGGCGTCGGCGAGAAGCGGTCCCGCCCTGTTGTTCGTTCTCCCCGACCGCAGCATGGGTGGCCAGGCCGAAGTCGGCCTGCAGACGTACGGCCTGAACCGATCGTTCTGCCGAGCGCAGCCGAAGAGCAGGAAATTTTCGGCACACAGACATGCCAGATACATCCGCACCCCCGGCGTGCTGGGCCCGCACCACGAACGGCACAGGCGGTGGATAACCGCCTCAAGCACCCCACCCGCACGCGGTCTGCGCGCATCCTACACACGATCCCTTCACCATGCACATACATTTCGCAACCTCTCGCACCACCCCTGGAAGCAACACGGCGGCGGCCTCCCGAACGCAGCGCTGATCGGTCACGCTGCTGCGCGTCCCAGGTGAAGCTGTCCGGTCGACTCCGCTTCCCGGCAGACGTGCGGTCCCCTTCACTGAGCCCAGGCGCAAATGCTGAACGAGGCTGCTCGCTCAGCGGTGGGCTGCCATATGGTGGAGGCGGCGTGGATACCTCGGGCCACACCAAGGAAGAGCAGCCCCAGTGAGGCGGCCGATGCGACCCACTCCCCAGGCAACCGCGGCGCCGGTCACCAACATCGTCCACACCCACGGCCGCACGCAGTACGTGCACATCGGCAGTCCAACGGGGCTTGCCACCCTGAGCTGGCCGCTGCAGGCAGGAGCGTCGTAGGGACGCCGCCGCCCGGCAATGCCCGTTGCCTTCGGAGTCCTGTGGTCTTGGAGCGACGGGTACTGGGGGCCGGAGCTGTCAGACTCGCCCTGCGGGACACGTGCCGTCACGCGCTGGACGACGGTCGGTACGGCAGCCTGCTGCTTCCAGCCCCCGCTCAGCAGTCGCTGTTCGATGCGTTGGATTGAGACGCCTGACACTCAGACGACGATGCCCACTGGCACTCCCCCGCAGACCATCAGTCGCCGACCACAGCGCCGACACTTTCCCCGCGCTGATCTCGAGCCCCGCCTCCGCCAGCAGCCGGCGCATCTCGACCGCCTGGAGCAGGACGAGAGGCGTCGGCAGAGAGGATCAACATTTCGTGACCTTGGTCCCCTTGGTGTATCAGTCCAGAGGTCCCCGTGGTGAGCCTTCTGGCGGCCGGGTGTTGGCCAAGCGTGCAAATGACGTGCAGCGGCGGTGGCCAAGAGCGACGATAAGGGCGGGCGAACGGTCGTGACTGTTGTTCCGTGTCTACAAGTCGTTGCCTTCCTTACAGCCTCGGGGAGCACGGGTGTAGCGGTCATGCCGGATGTTCTCCCTGGAATCGCGTTACCTGCTGGAGGAACCCAATGACCGATCGGCCTGGACCGCAGCTGCCCGACGAGCCCGAAGGCAGCGCGGAGCAAATCCCGGCACCGGCGGCCATGCCCGTCGAGAGTGCGAAGAAGGCGGAGCGTCCGTCCCCTCGGCCGGACGTGTCCTACACTCCCGTGTCCAACGGCATGGACTACCTGGTGAGCGTCTTTCAACACCTGACGGAAGGTGCGACACCTCCGAGCGCCCGTGACCTCAAGTACACGGTGCTTCACCTTCAGGCGGCCACCGAGGTACTGCTCAAGGCCCGTCTGGCGCGCGAGCACTTTAGCCTTATCTTCGCCGACCCCACCGAGGCGACTCACGACGCGTGGCAGAAGGGCGACTTCAAGAGCTGCGGCACCCTGGACGCGTTCGACCGGCTCCGCAACATCACCCGCCTCGCAATCGAAGAGGACGACCGGAAACGGATCAAAGACCTATCGGACCACCGCAACGCCCTTCAGCACTACGGGCTGAAGCACAACGCGTACGCCATCGAGTCGCGTGCGGCGAGGGTGCTCGACTTCCTGATCGCTTTCATCCACAGACACCTCATCCCGGAACTCGAACCCGCCGAAGCTAAGGGCGTCGAGCAAGACATGGACTCGTTCCGGTTGAAACTCAAGGGCATCGAGACGCTGGTCAAGCAGCGCATGAATAACCTCCGGAGCGAGCTGGCCAAGGTCACCGACGTGACGGTGAAGTGCCCCGACTGCGAGCAGTGGGCCTTGGTCGCTAACGGCAGGGACGAGGGCCCGACCTGCCTGTTCTGCCACCAGGTATGGCCGCAGGATCCAGAGTCCGCAGCCGCCAACTATGCATGGATCATCTTGGGGCTGGACAACTACTCCGCCATCAAGGACGGTGGAGACTCTCCGGTGGTCGAGTGTCCGGACTGCGAAATAGGCGCTCTGGTGATCGAAGCGGTGACCGCGGCGGGCCAGCCCGATGCAACGCCCCTGTGCTTCTCGTGCGGCACCGTATTCAAGAACTTGATCGACTGTGAAGGTGGTTGCGGGACTGTCCTCGACATCGGCCCCGACGAAGATGCGATCCACATATGTCGCAACTGCATTGAAAACCGCTACGCGCGGTTCTGATGGCCAGGCCCAGCCACTCGTCATTCGCCCCTCGTGAGAGGAGCCCATGGCTCGACGGCCGCACGAGGCAGCCCGGCATGAATGTGCGCTCCTGACGGGCTGCCCAAAAGGAGATGGTCACCCTATGCGATCACTCGCAGGACGCCGCACCTGCCCGCCATGCTCAACCCGAAGGGGGGATCCCGCGTGATCGTGCTGCCGCTCGTCCCCGATGTTCCCGTCTACGGCATCGGGACGGCAGACCAGCCGTTCCCGGCAGTGGTCGGTATTGAGGAGCCGTTCGACTCGGCGCACGCGGAGATTCCGAATGAGCTCCGCGAAAGGAAGGAACGCATCGAGGCGTTCACCCAGCAGAAGCGGACCGCGGTGGCGGCGGTGAACAGTGGGGTGCCGCTGGAGGAGGTGGCCCGGTGGGCGGAAATGCCCACCGAGGTGCTGAGGAGGATGCTGACGGCAGGCAAGCAGGAAACATACGGTGGTACTGGCATCACAGGATCGTGAGGCTCACGGACGCGGACCCGACGCTGGAGGCGGCGCCGAGCACGAACCGCTGATCCAATGCGGCCTGCTCCTTCACGCACCGGTTGGCAACCGCCGGATACAGGCCGCCGATATGCCGGCATGGCGCCAGCGGCGGACAGGCCGGTGGTTCTTGACTCCCCGGCCTGCTTCGCTTCCTCATTCCCGCAGCACGATCTGCTCCGTGCCTCCACCGCCTACTTGGCGCGACCCCTTCGGCGGCGCTCCCAACAAGCTTTGCAGCCTGTACCTCTTTTCGTGCGCTGGTCGGGAGTAGTGGTCCACTTGTGGCCGCAGGCTGCGCAGCGCCAAAGACACCGTTTCCCGGAACCTGGCCCAATATCCCAAGCTGTAAGCATCGCGTCATCGATTACCTTGACCAGCTCTTTCGCGAGGTCGGGGTTGAGGTCAGCCAGCGATTGCCCTGCAGCGGGGCGCCGGCGTGCTGCGCCGCGGCGTTTCACGCTGCATGGAGGACAGCCACTCTTCCGACCTGGGATTGTGCGCGCGTTTGGAGTCGCCTCCCACTCGTGGCCACAGACCGAGCACTGCCACAAGCACTTCAGCCCGCTGCCTCGCCGGAGATCTTGCGCGGTCATCAGCGGGTCGCTGATCACCTTGACGAGTTCCGCAGCAATGTCCGGTTCGCGATCCTCGAGCGACTCGTCGGACTTCGGACGGATGATCGCTTGAGCGAGTTTCTGCCGCCCACAGTCCGGACACCCTTGTCCGCGCAGCGTCCGCTTGTCGAGCCTTGCTTCCCAGGTACGCAAACACATCTGGCACTGCCAGACGCAACGGTCTGTGCAGCCGGGCGGCATCCAGTCCACACCTCGGCCTGGGTGATCAAGATTGCGCCGGAACTCGTCCGCAAGATGTGGGGCAGCGTCTCGAGCCGATGGGCTAGGAGGCGCAGCGCAGACCTCGGACCACCTCCTGGTTGCTGCGGTAAGTGCGCTTGTGATCCCATCCTGGTCAAGGTCTTTCCAAGCGATGCCTTGGGCATCGAGCGATCGCCCGATCACTCGAGCCCATGACCAGGCGTTGAGCCCTGGCGCTACTTCGACGTGCACGTAGCCGTCTACGCCTAGCACTGGAAGGCCGCGATGACGTGCTCGAAGGACGGCATGCCCATTGGCAATCAGTTGCTGCGTCTTACGGGTATCCCGATCGACGCCCTCCGAGGACGCATGGCTCCCCATCGGGTCCAACTCGATGATGAGCGGCACTTCGGGCAGCCGAAGGTCTACCTCGCGGCGTCGTCCGGTGGCAAGCGTGACTGTCTGATGAAGCTCTACGACGAGCCCGGTAGCGGCAGACAGCAGCGCTGCGACCTCGAACTCCAACCGGGAGCGGCCGTGAGTCCTGCAATCGGGGCAACCATTTCCTGCGGTCCGGTCAACAACCCGCGCGGACCACAGATGCGCGCTGTCGCACTCCCATTCGCAGAGATAGTGGCTAGCCGGACCGAGACGATCAGGACCGCGGCCCGGCATCTCGATGTTGCGGCGGAACTGGCGTGCGATGTCGGGCCGTAGCGCCTTGAGGGACTTGGCGGGAGACGGGGCCCTATTGGAAGTCCGGTGACACTCAGGGCAGCCGGTCTGGTTGGTACCCGTACGGCTACTGAGCTTAGCCGACCACGTTGAGGAGCATGCGCGACACTTCCACCGACACAGGTCGGCAACGCCGCCACTCATAGCCTCCCACGGTGTACCGGGCCGGCTCAGGTTCTCAACGAACTCGTCCGCGACAAGGTCGCGACGACACGCCAGGCACAGCGGATGCTTGGCCCTGTTCCGGGCTCCACACTGCTGGCAGCGATCGGGGTCAGGCTCTGACGCAGATGCGATACCACTGCCAGGCCCAGGAGGTGGCGGGGGCGGCACGCTTCGGGCAGCCAGGGCGTACGGCTCCCCAGTCTCCTTCATCCGCTGGCGCACGGTCTTCTTGCGGGCGTTGCCCCTGGTCACGGACCGATCTCCTTCTCGGCGTGCCCCACGCGCAGCGCCGTGATAACGGCATGACCCAACCACTCGCGAATCGGAGATCCTTGGCCAACTCCCAGACAGCGTGGGTTGAGTTCCGGAGTCGCACAGGCTGGCGAAGTCAGCCGTCAGTCACTCTAGCGTGACTGTGCGTTTCTGTCCGCAGCTTGGTGAAATGGCAGCAAGCCGCCAACTGGGGGCTGTTTGGTGACTTACGCCTCTGGCGGACTGGTCCCGCCCCCGCGTGGGCCAGGGGATGGCCGGTGCGGGGACTTGGCCCTCTCCCGTTACTGCTGGCCGAGCCAGGCGAGAATCAGGCCACCAATAACGGTGCCCGTCGCCTGGACTGCGACGTGGACCGCGAACTCAAGGAGTCGCTGCCGCTTGCTGGGCTTGCTGTTGTGCATGAGATGTCCCCTCTCAACTGATGAAGCTTGAGAGAGAGCCCGCCCCCAAGATACCTGATCAGCTTGCGGGTTGAAGGCCGAGCCCCGAACCCTGTGAGACGCACCACGCGAGGGAGTAGAAGGATGCGCACCAGCGCACCTCGCGATTCAATGAGATGGACGTCAGAGCGCGACCGTGCAAAGAAGGGCGGTCATAGAAAGTCCTCCCAGACGGTGCCACCGTCAGCCCAGGTCCACAGCCATTCGCGTAGTGAGGCGGTTGCATGGCGCAGGCCGCCGCGAAGGCTTGCACCAGATCCAGCCATGATGGCGGCATGCATGCCGTCCAGTACATCGGCGCCGACAAGTGGTACACCCTCACCGGCGGCACCGCCCTCATCCCCACCGGGGCCTCGCTGCCTACACCGTGACCTTCTTGGCCGCATCCGCCGTGGCCAAGGCGTCGGCGTACCCAGCCGCCGCCTCACTGTCAGAGGGTGGCGTTACGCTCGCTGGCTCTAGGACCGAAAACGGGTGGGGCATGAGGGACAACGCATCGATCCACGTCGGCAGTCTTCTCAGCGGAGATGACCCGATCGATGACGCCAGCCAGGACTTGCTGCAGCGTGCGGACCTCGCTGATGTGTTCGCCGTGGAAATCCGTCGAACGTCCGCGAAGCACGGCGCAGTTGTCGCACTGACGGGGAAGTGGGGTTCGGGCAAGACGTCGCTGGCGAATCTCACCTGCAGCGCTCTGGACGCGGTCGATGACGTGCACGTCGTCCAGTTCAACCCGTGGTTCTTCTCCGGCACGGACCAGCTCATGCGGTTCTTCTTCGACGAATTGGCCGGGCAGTTGCGGGACGGGCGCCGGCTGAAGGACAAACTCAAGGACGCGGGCCGCACCGTCGCTGAGCGGCTGGGCAGGTACTCAGCCGCCCTGTCGCCACTGAAGTTCGTCCCCGGAGCCGGCGTCGTCCTGGACGGCGCAAGCGCGGTCGCCGCGGGGACGTCGAAACTCCTTGGCGAGGAACAGGGGACCATCCATGAACAACGAGCGCAGCTCACTGAGCTCCTGATCAAACTGCCAGGACGGATCGTGGTGTTCATCGATGACATTGACCGGCTGTCACAGCAGGAGATCCGAGATCTCTTCCGCCTGGTGCGTCTGACCGGCTCGTTCCCGAACATCGTCTACGTCCTGTGCTTCGACCGCGAGGTGGTGGAGGCGGCGTTGACGGATGAGGCGGTCAGAGGATCCGCGTACCTGGAGAAGATCGTGAAGATGTCGGTGGAGGTGCCGCCGCTGCCCACGCAGGCACTCTCCCCGGTCATCGCGGAAGGACGGGCACAGGCGCTCGACGGGATCGAGTCCGGGCTGTTCCATGCGTCGCGGTGGCCGGACGTGCTCGTGCAACTGATTCTCCCGATGTTCTCCACCATCCGGGATGTGAAGCGGTATCTGGCATCGGTGCCACTGGCCGTGCGAAGCCTGGGTCTGGAGGTGAATCTGGTCGACGTTCTGGCGCTTGAGGCCCTTCGCGTGCGCTATCCCGCAGCGCACGCGATGCTGCCGACTGCCGCAGACCTGCTGGCGCCAGCCAAGACGATGTACCGGCCCAGCACGGACCGGGCAGCACGTGAGGAAGCGTTCGTGGAAGAGTTCACCGGCCTCTTGAACGGCCACGCCCGGACGGTCGTCCACCTGCTGTTCCCGGCCGCCGAGCGGCTTTTCGGCGGCCCGAATTACGGCTCTGACTGGATCCCGGCCTGGGAGCGGGACCGGCGGGTCGCCTGCAGCACGGTGCTGGACTTCTATCTCCATCGCAGGCTTCCGGCCGGACGGGCACCCGCTGCGGGCATCGACCAGGCCGTGGCCTGCATCGGCGACGAGAGCGCGCTCGACGAGGTACTGGGGCAGGTGCCGGATGCCCTGCTGGACGACACGCTCAAGCGTCTGGTCCCCCATTGTCGCGACCTGCCTGAGGGGAGCGTGCTGTCTACGGCTGCGGCGTTGATGCGGCAGCTGCCGCGGGTCCGGCTGGGCTCCACGGGCATGTATTCCCCCGGCGGTGAATGGGCGGTGCTGAGCCCGGTGAGTGTTCTGCTGCGCAACCTCCGCGGCGACGCGGTTGATCCCACCGTCCGCAACCTCTTTCACGGCATCCCGAGCCTGTACGGAAAGGTCCTTCTGCTCGACATCGCCGCGGGCCGTCCAGGCAAGCAGGGCTTGATTCCAGATGAATCCGCCCGGTTGCTCAGGCAGGAACTTGCCTCCCAGCTCCGCACGGCTGGGCCCGAGGACCTTGCCGACGAGCGGATGCTGCTGCGAACGGTCCTTGTGGCAGCAGCAGACGGTCCGCCTGTCCTTGAGCCGGCCTTCGATGCCCACGTCGTCGCGCGCCTGCTGGAAAGCGGAGTGGCGCCGGTACACAGCCAGACGATGGGTAGCGTGGCCGTGCGGACCGAGAAGCAGCTCAGGTGGGACTCCCTGGTGAGCGTCTACGGCGGGGAAGCGCATCTGGCCGAGGCCGTCGCGTTGTTGCAGCAGTGCCTGCAGGAGGGGACGGTCGAGCTGAACGAGGACCTGGCGGCCGCTCTGGCTCTGTACGAGAAGTACGCGACAGGCTGGCGCCCCAAGGAGTTCTGACCACGCACCATGCTCCGCGGGCGGCTCGCGCCACGTCTTCCCCATCACCGACTGCCCGCCCACCGTGCTTCGTAGCGTTCTGGCACCAGCTCAGCAAGGCACGGCCAGTGCGGAGGCCTGCGGTCAGAAGGCCCGCACCGCGCAGTGGCGCGGTCGTGCGGTGGAACGCCAGCATCGCCTGCACCGCCAAGGACTGCCCGGGAAAGGGCCTTGCCGTATTCAGCGGCAGCAGGATCGTGGTGCTCTCAGGTCCAGACATACCAAGTCGGCAAGAGCAAGGGGCTGCTCAACCAGCGCTCCGCCACAATCTTCCTGTTCGTCGCGCTGACCGGCATCGGCGCCAGCTTGTTCGCCATCCTCACCGTGAATTCCTGGCCCGTGGCCGTCACCGCCGGGGCAACCGCCGCCGGCTTGTTCGTCGACCGAATCATGGAATGAATCTGCCTCAGCGTGCCCACAACCACCTCGGTCAGTCGCGGCACTGTGCCGCGACGGCATGCTCGCCGGGCGTTACCAGTGGCGCAGTGCCTCGGTCAGTTCCTGACGCCATTGATCTCGCCCGGGATCGTCGTCGTCTGGTTCTCCGCCCAGGGCGAGGACCTGGTTGGTGATGTCGTAGGTGATGCGGTAGGCAAGCAGGGATGTCGCTGCCTCCAGCCAGTCCTCTGTCTTGCGGGTCGGCGCAACCGGGCCGAGCACCGTCACGAACCACATGGGCAGCAGTGACCTGGCCCGGATCGCCTCCGCGATGCGATTGCGCAGTTTCTGGTACAGCTGCTTCTGAGCCTCGATGCCTTCGGTGAGGAGCTCGGCGTCGCGCACCCGCGTCTCACGGTCCCGGGCCAGCGCGGCCCGCGCACGCCGGGCGTAGGGGGCACGGTGGCTTGCCGTTCGAGCGTACTGGTCAGCCTGGTGTCGGGCCGTGGTGAAGGCCTGGCTGGCCTGCTCGTGCTGGGGTGTGCCGAACGCTGTGCTGGCCAGGTTTCGGCAGCAGTCAGGACTGCCGCGTACTGCTCGTTGCGCTGCTCGACGGCCTCTTGGTGGGAGCGGATGGAGGAGGAATTGCTGTCCCGCTCAACGTGTGTGAGAAGCATGGTGCGGGCTGCGCGGGCTTTGCCGGCGAGTACGCCAAGGGCGCGCCACGAAGCGGGAAACGAGTCGAAGTCGGCGCGGGGCATCTTGTCCGCGGCCGCCAGGTTCGCCTCCATCAGCTGGATGCGCGCGGTCAGCTTCTTCAGGGCCCGGCCGGTGTCGGCGATGTGTCCGCGGGCTTCGGTGTCCAGGTCCTCGAGGTTGCTGCGGACTTCGTCGGCCTTGTCGTCGGCGTCGCTCACCGCGCTGCGGATGCTGCGGAGTTCGTGTTCGAGGTCGTCGATGTAGCCGAAGCTTGTCTTCAGTGACTCCAGGTCGTTTTCCAGGTCCTCGATGCGGCTGTCCAAGCTCCGTATCTTGTAGCTGTAGTCGTCGCTCAGGCTCACCTGGACTGTCCCTTCTTGACCGCGTCGCCCGGTCCTTCGCTGACGGTGACGGCGAGGACGAGCCACCCGATGATGGCGAGGATCACGAACCACAGTGAGATCACGCTCAAGGTAATGAGCGCGACCAGCAAGCACTCCAGGTGCAGGCCGATGGTCAAGTGCCGGTAGAAGCGGTGGTTCTTGTCCGTGACCTTCTGGAAGGAGAGGGACAGTGTGGCGATGCAGTGGGGTACCAGCACCACCAGCCACCAAGCCGAGTGCCCCAGGGCGAAGGTGAGCACGATCAGCGCGAGCGCGACAGCGGTCTGCCCCAGCCACGAGATCCGCACGATGCGCTCGCTCAGCTGCCGCTCGGGCTCAGCAAGCTTGGCGGGGATGGTCTTTTCGAATGCCAGGAGCTCGTCGGCCGCCTGGAGCAGCCGGGCGTACTCGGCACCGAAGTTCTCATCCCCTGCCTCATACCGGGCCGTCTCACCATGACGGGCGAGAAGCCTTTGCTGCAGTTGCCGGTACTCGGCTTCTATCTCATGCCGTACCTTGCTCACTGCTCCGTCCCCCTGACCACGGACCGACGTCTGACGTCCAAGGCCTTCCCACGGGCAGTACGCCACAGCCCGAAATTGATCGACGGTATCCAGCCGTATTTTCGAGGTCCGTTCCAGTCAGGACAAAGTGGGTGCCCCGGCCCGGCATCACACTCACCATCCTGAACTGAGTTCAGGACAGTCGCCAGCCGCAACTTCTTCTCACTGGTCATCACTCTCATGCTCCCGTTGTGCCGTTCCTTCCTTGTAGAGCAGACGGCAAGGCAAAACGTCCAAGGCGAGTGCGCCGGCATCCCACCGCTTCGTCGCCGACGCAAAGCTACGGTTAACGGCGCTGCGCTTCTCTCGATCGCCCACACTGGGACTGCCGCCTCGGATGGTCCCCGCAGACGCAACTCCGCCCGCATGACCGGCCTTTGGATGCGTGCTGCAGGGTGTCTTCGGGCGGACGACCTGCGAACTCCGCGCTCAAGCCCCGGCTCGGGGTCTCACGGCGCCCGGCGTGGAGGCGCTGTGCCCTACCGGCGGAAGCCTCGCCCGGGATCGCGGACGCTGTGGCTGCCGAAGGGCTCGAACCAGGCGGCCGCCCTGAGGTCGCCCGCACCCATGGACTGGTTCGCTAGGTCCTCCGGGTCTGCGATACCGCCGAGTTTCGGGTCGAAGAGCATCAGGACGTCGTGGTCCTGGAACAGCAGATCGGAACAGTCGTCCCAGCTGTAGTCGTCGCCGTGTTCGGGGAGCGTGTGGTGGGGATCCGTGGGTGGGCGATCTTCCAGGTGGGTGGGGGCGTCCTCGATGGCCAGGTGCAGGGCCATCTCCTCCGCAGTGCAGGTGGGTTCGGGCCACTTGCCCCGGGCGAGGTCTGCGGCCAGGTCGTCGAAGGCGCGCGCCATGCGCCGCCGCCATCGGTGGTCGGCCGTCCAGGTGAGCGGAGGCAGCCGGTCGAAGACTTCCCAGGTGGTGGCGTCGGCGTCCGGCAGGAACTGGTCCCCCAGGCGGTGTGCGTCGTCGTAGGCCTGGTCTGCGAGGAGAACGAGGGCTGTGTGGAGCAGGTCGGCGGTGCGGGGGGTGAGCTGCCAGCCGCACTCCTCGCAGTCGGGGTCCTCGCCCTTGCAGGGGCAGTCCCGTACGGCGAAGAGGGTGGCGAAGTTCGGCGTCTGCTCACCGGCTGCGGGCCTTTTGCGCTGCTGGCGCAGGCGCCAGCCGTGGACGAACCGGGTGACGACGGGCGCTGCGCTCCAGTCGGCCAGTTCGTCGCCGTCTTCGACGCTCAGCACCTCTGCCGAGCTTTGGTCTTCCAGCGTCTGGCTGCCAGTGACGTCGCTGTCCTCGGTGAGGGTGATCACGGCGCCGGCCAGGTCGCGTGGGTCGTCGTCGCCGAGTTCGGACGCCGGCAGCGGTTCCCAGCCGCGGCGGGCAGCGGCGTGAAGGAGCGCGTCTTCGTCGGTGATGTGGAACTCGCGCAGGTGGGTGATCCGCACGACCTTCCCCGGCAGGTCCTTGAGCCGGGGATGGCCCGCCGCTGCGGGCGCTGCCGAGGAATCCGGTTCGTCGTCGAACGGCTCCGAGTCCGGGTCCGTCGCCGTGAGCAAGGTGCCGGGTTCTGCGGGCCAGGTCCCGCTCGCGGCTCGCGTGACGGCCTGGCGCAGGGAGCCGGCCGGTGCATCCGGCATCTGGGCCGTCAGAGCGGTCAGTTCGTCATCGACGGCTGCGGCGTCACGCAGCGCCAGGACCCGGCGCAGAATGCCTGTCGCCTCGAAGGCGTGCTCAGGGTTTTTGCAGGTCAGAACGGCGGTCAGAGAACTGGGCCCGTGGTCGTGCGCCAGCAGGGCCAGCACGCGGCTCTTGCTGGAGGTGTGTTCGCACAGGAACTCGATGGCCCGGGCCACGGTCGGGGAAGACGTGATCGCGGGACACCAAAAGAAGAAGAGCGCGGGGCACACCCCAAGGGCGGCAGATGGGAATAGCGACGTGTAATGAAAAAGTTTAACAGACAAATTTTAAATATCGGTGGTCGCGGA
>NZ_JBEZWN010000098.1:0-20922 GCF_040637495.1 Streptomyces sp. NPDC029044 | reverse complement strand
GGTGCGGCCGGAGTTGGAGTACCAGGTGCCCGCGCCGTCGGTGCAGTGACCGGCGGTCAGGAAGTACTCGGTGCCGTTGCTGGCACGGACGTTGACCCCGCCCCGGGGTGGCGGCCCCTACGCCGGGGCCAGCACCTCCCGCACGAAGGCGTTGGCGAACTTTCCCTCCGGGTCCAGCTCCCGCGTCAGCCGCCGGAAGTCGCCGAGCCGGGGATACAGCCCGCGCAGGGCGGGTGCCGGCACCGCGAACACCTTCCCCCAGTGCGGCCGCGCCCCGAAGGGCTCCAGCGCCTCTTCGACCCGCCGGACCGCCGGCAGCACCGCCTGTGCGTCCTCGACCCAGGTGAAGTGCACCGCGACGGTGTCGCGCCCGTAGGACGGGCTCAGCCACTGGTCGTCGCCCGCGACCGTGCGCACCTCGCAGGTCTGAAGGACGGGGGCGACGGTCTCCCGGATGGCGTCGAGCGCGTGCAGCACCTCCACGGCGTGCCCGCGCGGCAGCAGGTACTCCGACTGCAACTCCACCCCGCTGCTCGGGACGAACTCCGCCCGGAAGTGCGGCAGGCGCTGGTGCCACGGCCCCGGCACGCCGAACTGCTCGGTGCAGTTGACCGCGGGCATGCCCGGCACCGGGTGCATCTTCTCCGTGGCGGGAGCGGCCCAGGGGAAGGCGGGCAGCGGCTGGTCGGTGCGCCGCTTGAGCCACACCTGCCGGAAGCCCGGCTCCCGCCAGTCGGTGAACAGGCTGACGCTGTACCCCGTCGCCATCACCGTCTCGAACACGCCGGAGTCCAGCCCCTCCAGCGGCAGTTCCGTGAACACGTGCTGCTCGACCTCGTAGGCCGGCTCCAGGTCCAGGGTGAGTGCGATGACGACGCCGAGCGCACCGAGCGACGTGACGGCGCCGCCGAACCGCTCCTCGTCCCGGCCCACGGTCACCGCCGAGCCGTCGGCCGTGACCAGCTCCACCTCGCGCACGGCCACCGACAGCGGCCCGTTGAGCACCCCCGAGCCGTGGGTGCCGGTCGCGACCGACCCGGCCACCGAGATGTGCGGCAGGGAGGCCATGTTGTGCAGCGCGAGTCCCTGCCCGTGCACCCGGCGGGCCAGTTCCGCGTAGCGCACACCGCCGCCGACCCGGACCGTCCGGGCCGCCGTGTCGACGTCCACCTCCGGGGGCAGGCCGGCCAGCGACAGCAGGACGCCCTCGGGGCCCGGTTCGGCGATCTCGTTGAACGAGTGCCCGCTGCCCAGCACCCGCACCCGGTCGCCGGCCCCGACGAGCGCGCGCAGTGCGGCGAGCGAGCCGGGCCGGTGCATTTCCTTGGCCGCGTAGGTGATGTTGCCCGCCCAGTTGGTCACGGTCTCGTTCATCCACGTCGTCCTTCCCCGAGGCAGCGGGGACCGGGACGTCCCCGCCGGAACCTACCCCGGCCCCGCCGTCCATTGCCGCCGCCGCCCGGCTCGGCCTACGGTGGGGCACCGTAGAGAGCGGTTTCTACCACATCGCTTTTCCCCGTCCGCCGCTCCACACCCGCTTCCCCCGTGTCCGCCGAGCCGGAAGGTCACCTCCTTGAGCCAGCGCCCCCAGGCCCTGTTCGCCATGGCCGCCGAGAACGTGCCGCAGGTCTTCCCGCCCGAGGTGCTGGCGCGGCTGCGCACGTCCGTGGACATCGAACCGGGCCTCGTGGCCGAGGACTTCGCCGATCCGCGCGTCCTCGACGCGCTGGCACGGGCCGAGATCCTGGTGACCGGCTGGGGGTGCCCCCGGCTCGACGAGACGGTCCTCGACGCCGCGCCCCGGCTGCGGGCGGTGCTGCACTCGGCCGGATCCGTGAAGTCCTTCGCCACCCACGCCCTGCGCGAGCGCGGCATCGCCGTGTCCTCGGCGGCCGTCGCCAACGCGCTGCCGGTCGCCGAATACACGCTCGCCATGATCCTGCTCGCCGGGAAGGACGTCCTCGCCGCCCGCGAGCGGATGCGCGCCACCCGCGCCTGTGCCGGCTGGGGCGTCATCCCCGGCATCGGCAACTACGGCCGCCGGGTCGGCGTCATCGGCGCCTCCCGCATCGGCCGCCGCGTCCTCGAACTGCTCCGCCCCTTCGACCTGCGGCCCGTCCTCAGCGACCCGTACGTCGACGAACGCCGGGCCGCGACGCTGGGCGTCCCCCTGCTGCCCCTGGACGACCTGCTGCGCACGTCCGGCATCGTCACCGTCCACGCCCCGGAAACGCCCGAGACCCACCGCATGATCGGCCGCCGTGAGCTGGCCCTGATGCCTGACGGGGCAGTACTGATCAACACCGCGCGCGGCGCGCTGGTCGACCACGACGCCCTCGTGGCGGAGCTGCGCACCGGGCGCCTGACCGCGATCCTCGACGTCACCGACCCGGAGCCGCTCCCCGCCGACTCGCCCCTCCACGACCTGCCCGGCGCCTTCGTCACCCCGCACCTGGCCGGCTCCCAGGGCAACGAGCTGGCCCGGCTCGGCCTGACGGTCGCCGAGGAGGCGGAACGGCTGCTGGCCGGGGAGGAGCCGGCATACGCGGTCGACTGGGCGGTGCTGGAACGCGAAGCCTGACCCACGCGCCCCGGCAAACCGCCGTGAATGGGGCATTCCGTCGGCTCGGGGGGACCCGGTACCGGTCGCGTACACCGATGGGCATACCGTGAGGAGTCGTACGTCCGAACCGGGAGGAGAGTCGGGATGGGCAGCCGTACCACGCTGGTCGAGGATCTGATGGAGCGGTTCCCGCACGTGCCGCGGGAGGCCGTCTTCAAGGAGGACCTGCTCCGCGGCGGCGTCGCCTTCGACCCGTCCGCGCTCAGCGACAACGAGGGCGGAGAGGTCAAGCCGAAGTCGTACTTCATCTTCTCCTTCGACCACGGCACCCTGCCCGAGCTGGGCGAGGCCGCGCTGCGCCGCCCGCCGGAGGAGATCATCCTCACCGGCGGCCCGTACGACCTGCGCCGCACCGTCGTCTCGGTGCGGGTGAACCCGTCCTCGCCGTACCGCGTCGCGGCGAACGAGGACGGCGTGCTCGGCCTCTACCTCGACGGCAAGCGGATCTCCGACGTCGGCGTGCCGCCGATGCCCGAGTACTACCGGCACACCCTCGCCAGCGGGAAGTCGGTCATGGAGGTCGCCCCGACCATCCAGTGGGGCTACCTGATCTACCTGACCGTCTTCCGGGTCTGCCAGTACTTCGGCGCCAAGGAGGAGTGCCAGTACTGCGACATCAACCACAACTGGCGCCAGCACAAGGCGGCCGGGCGGCCCTACACGGGCGTGAAGGACGTCGACGAGGTCCTGGAGGCGCTGGACATCATCAACCGGTACGACACCGCGAAGGCGTCGACCGCGTACACGCTCACCGGCGGCGCCATCACCTCCAAGCTCCAGGGCCGCGACGAGGCCGACTTCTACGGTATGTACGCCAAGGCCATCGAGGAGCACTTCCCGGGCCGCTGGATCGGCAAGGTCGTCGCGCAGGCGCTGCCCAAGGACGACGTGCAGCGCTTCAAGGACTACGGCGTGCAGATCTACCACCCCAACTACGAGGTGTGGGACCGCCGTCTGTTCGAGCTGTACTGCCCGGGCAAGGAGCGGTACGTCGGCCGCGACGAGTGGCACAAGCGCATCCTCGACTCGGCCGAGATCTTCGGCGCCCGCAACGTCATCCCCAACTTCGTGGCCGGCGTGGAGATGGCGGCGCCCTCCGGTTTCACGACCGTCGACGAGGCCATCGCGTCCACCACCGAGGGGCTGCGCTTCTTCATGTCGCACGGCATCACGCCCCGCTTCACCACGTGGTGCCCGGAGCCCACGACGCCGCTCGGCAAGGCCAACCCGCAGGGCGCGCCGCTGGAGTACCACATCCGCCTGCTCCAGGCCTACCGGCAGACCATGGAGGACTTCGGCCTCTCCTCGCCCCCCGGCTACGGCCCGCCCGGCGCCGGCAACGCGGTCTTCTCCGTCAGCTCCTTCATGGACAGCCTGCCGGCCGACGAGCCGACCGCCGTCTGATAACAGTTCGATGACGTCGTCGCCCGGGACGACAGGGCATTGAGTCACAGGGCGGCCGCCCCCGTATGACACTCCGAGGCCGGAGCCATGGGGGTGCGGCCGCCCTGTCCTGATATCTGAACAGGGCGCTTGTCAGTTGTGCAGGAGGCGTGAAAAGCTCTTGCACTGCCGCGAGGTTCCCCCCAACTCCAATGCCGATGTGGTGAGTTGACCTCGCCTGTCCACGCAGGAGACTCATGCCCGACCTGCCGACCCCTCAGGACGCCTCCGAGGCCGCGCTGTTCTCCGAGTGCTGGGACGCGGTCCTCGCGTACGCGGACCTGTGCACGTCCGGTTCCACGGCCGCCGCCCAACTGGGCCGTGAGGCGTTCGCACACGGCATTCGCGAGGCCCGCGCCGCCGACACCGGCCCGGCCCGCGGCACCGGCCGCCGCCCGGCCCGGCTGCCCCGCATACCCCTGCTGCTGACCTCCGTGCGCACCACCGCCGCGGCCTGGGAGGAAGAGGGGCAGGGCCACAAACTCGACCCCGACCTGCGCCTGTGGCTCAACTCGGACAACGCCGCCCGCTACACCGGCCCGCCCCTCCAGCGCCCGCTCGCGCTGCGCGGGCTGCGCGACCTCCAGCAGGCGGACGCCGAACTGCTGTGGTTCACCGAGGTGGAGGCGCTGCCCCTGCCCCTGGTCGCCGGCCGCCTGGGCCTCGACCCGGCCGGCGCCGCCGAGGAACTCCAGCAGGTGCGCACCCTGTTCCGGGACCGCTGCCACCGCAACCACCTCGACACGCCGATGGACGCCCGGTGCCGCAGCTACGCCCGGCTGCTGGACGCCGTCACCCGCTCCTCCGCCGCCGAGACCCCCGGCGACCTCTCCCGGCACCTGGCCACCTGCGTGCAGTGCGCCGAGGCCGCCGCCTGCCTGCGCCCGCACGGCGGAGCCCTGCCCGGGGCGCTGGCCGGCGGTGTGATCGGCTGGGGCGGCCTCGCCTACCTGGAGCGCCGCCGCCGGGCCGCCGAGGTACGGCTCGGCGCCGGCCGGCCCGGCTCCGCGGACAAGGCGGCCGGAGCACCGGAGGACGGGGAGCAGAAGGCGCGCGTCGCCCGCAACAGCCTCCTCGTCGCCGCGGTCCTGGTCTCCGTGCTGGCCCTCGGCGTCTCACTGATGCCCTTCGGCGGCGGAGGCGACGACCTCGGCGCGCCCGGTGGCGCCGACCGCCAGCCGGTGGCAGACCCCGCGCCGCCCCTGCCGTCCGCCCCGTCCCTGCCGCCCGCGACCTCGAAGCCGGCCGAACGGGCCACCCAGGGCACGAAGCAGCCGGAGAAGTCCGGCAAGCCCGAGGGCAAGAACCGCCACACCGAACCGCAGGGCACCTCCTCGCCCACCGCCCGGACCGAACCCGGCGAGAGCACGGACCCCGTCTGCCGGGTCGAGTACGACCTGGTCAACCAGTGGCCCGACGGTTTCCAAGCCACCGTCACCGTCACCAGCACCGAGTCCCTCGACTCCTGGCGCGTCGCCTGGTCCTTCCGGGACGGCCAGCGGGTCGGCCAGATCTGGGACGCCTCGGTCTCCCAGGACGGCTCCCGCGTCACCGCCACCGCCGCCGACTACAACAAGTCGGTACCCGCGGGTGGCGACCTGGCCTTCGGCTTCATCTCCTCGTGGCGCGGCAAGAACTCACCGCCGTACGACTTCGAGCTGAACGGCCATGCCTGCGCGAAGAGCGGCTGACCGGCTCCCGTCAGACGGCGAGCGGCACCTGCTCGCCCTCTTCCGCACCCTGGTACCGGGCCCAGATCTGGTTCAGCTCATGCTGGTAGTAGAGCGGGAACAACACGATCACGATGGCGAGGATGAGGCCGATCCAGGGATTGCAGCTCCGCTGCATCCCGGCCGACTGCTGCATCCGGGCAATGCGTGCACCGGTGTTGTAGACCGACACGAAGGGCGGAACGAGCACCAGCCAGCCGAGGGTGACGGCCACCACGGACATCCCCGGATTGACCTCGATCCGTGAATCGAATTCCCGGGCCTCGCGGTTCACTTTGTAGTACCAGACCAGGCTGTAGATGCCCAGTGTGATCAGCGGCCAGATCAGCCACACGAGAAAGATGTTGCGGGTCTTGCCTGCGCGACCTGACATGCTGCACCTCCCGTGATTCCAGTGCACCACGTCCGGCCACCACGTGCGCGTCGTGCGCGCCGGGCCGGGAAGCCGTCCCCCGACGGCCCCGCGAGGGCGGGCTTAATTCCGTGGCGCCCGACGGGCGTACGCCCCTATGGTGGGGGCGAATCGCGCGGCGGCCCGTTGCTGCCGCCGTCGGCTGTGTGACGAGCAGGAGGTGTGATCGATGGCTGTCTCTGAGATGGGCGCTGCCCGCATCCGGAAGTTCATCAAGTCCACCTCCGTGGCCTCCGGCTGACCTCATGCCCTCAGCGCCTCCGAGCGCTGTGCCGGGGCCACCCTTGTGAAGGGTCACCCCTTGTCTTTCTCTTCTCTCCCGGGTTCGTCCTCGTCCGCCTCGCATCCTCTTGAGCCCTACGGCTGGGACGCGGACTGGGCGACCGAGTTCGCCCCGTACGAGGCCGAAGGCCTGCTGCCCGGCCGGGTCGTCCGGGTCGACCGCGGGCAGTGCGACGTCGTCACCGCCGACGGGCCGCTGCGGGCCGACACCGCGTTCGTCACCCCGCACGACCCCCTGCGCGTCGTCTGCACCGGCGACTGGGTCGCCGTCGAACCCGGCGGCAACCCGCGCTACGTCCGCACCTACCTGCCGCGGCGCACCGCCTTCGTCCGCTCCACCTCCTCCCAGCGGTCCGAGGGGCAGATCCTCGCGGCCAACGTCGACCACGCCGTCATCGCCGTGTCCCTCGCGGTCGAGCTGGACCTCGGCCGCATCGAGCGCTTCCTCGCGCTCGCCTGGGAATCCGGGGCCCAGCCCGTCGTCGTACTCACCAAGGCCGACCTCGTGCCGGACGCCGTGACCCTCTCGTACCTCGTCCAGGACGTGGAGACGAGCGCGCCCGGTGTGCCGGTCGTGCCCGTCAGCTCCCTCGGCGGGGACGGGCTCGACGTGGTCGCCGCGCTCGTCGGCGGGGGGACGTCCGTCCTGCTCGGGCAGTCCGGCGCGGGCAAGTCGACCCTCGCCAACGCGCTGCTCGGCGAGGACGTCATGGACGTCCAGGCCACCCGGGACGTCGACGGCAAGGGCCGCCACACCACGACCACCCGCAACCTGCTCGCCCTGCCGGGCGGCGGTGTCCTGATCGACACCCCCGGCCTGCGCGGCGTCGGCCTGTGGGACGCCGGGACCGGCGTTTCGCAGGTGTTCTCCGAGATCGCGGAGCTGGCCGAGCGCTGCCGCTTCCACGACTGCGCCCACGAGGCCGAACCGGGCTGCGCCGTACTGGCCGCCATCGACACCGGTGAGCTGCCGGAGCGGCGGCTTCAGAGCTACCGCAAGCTCCAGCGGGAGAACCAGCGCATCGTCGCCAAGACCGACGCCCGGCTCCGGGCCGAGATCCGCAAGGACTGGAAGCGGAAGGGGGCGATGGGCAAGGCCGCGATGGAGGCCAAGCGGGGAGCACACTGGCGCTCCTGACCGCTCCCCGTCCCACCACCCGGCCACCGGTCCGACCGCGGTGTCCGATTTCCGCCAGCGACCACCCGGCCGACAGCGGAGACTGGACGGGTGATGGACCAGGGAACGGACGAAGACACCAGGTACGAGGCCGTACGCGGCCGCGACGCCCGTTTCGACGGCGTGTTCTTCTTCGCCGTCGAAACGACCGGCATCTACTGCCGGCCGAGCTGCCCCGCGGTCACCCCGAAGCGGGCCAACGTACGGTTCTTCGCCACGGCCGCCGCCGCGCAGGGCTCGGGTTTCCGGGCCTGCCGGCGGTGCCGCCCGGACGCCGTGCCCGGCTCCGCCGAGTGGAACGTCCGGGCGGACGTGGTGGGCCGGGCCGTGCGGCTGATCGCCGACGGCGTGGTCGACCGGGAGGGCGTCGCCGGGCTCGCCGGACGCCTCGGCTACAGCGCCCGGCAGGTGCAGCGGCAACTCACCGCCGAACTCGGCGCCGGTCCCGTCGCCCTCGCCCGGGCCCAGCGGGCCCACACCGCACGCGTCCTGGTGCAGACCACCGAGCTGCCGATCACCGAGATCGCGTTCGCGTCGGGCTTCGCCAGCGTGCGGCAGTTCAACGACACGATCCGGGCCGTGTACGCGTCGACCCCGAGCGAACTGCGCGCCGCCGCGCCGAAGGTCGGCCGGGGCCGCCGCGCGGCCACCCCGAACGCCGGCATCCCGCTCCGGCTCGCCCACCGTGGCCCCTACCAGGCCGGATTCGTCTTCGACCTGCTGGAACGCGAGGCCGTACCCGGCATCGAAGACGTGAGCGGCCCGCCCGGCGCCCGCACCTACCGGCGCACCCTCCGCCTCCCGTACGGCACGGGCATCGTCGCCGTCGACGAACGCCCGGGCGCCGCCCGGACCGGGGCGGGCGCCCACCCGGGCGGCTGGCTCGACGCCCGGCTGCACCTCACCGACCCGCGCGACCTCACCACCGCCGTCCAGCGGCTGCGGCGGCTGTTCGACCTCGACGCCGACCCCTACGCCGTCGACGAGCGCCTCGCCGCCGACCCGCGGCTCGCACCCCTGGTCCGCGCCCGGCCCGGGCTGCGCTCACCGGGCACCGCCGACCCGCAGGAACTCGCGGTGCGCGCGCTGACCGGCCGCACGGAAGCGGAACGGCTCGTACGCCGCTACGGCAAGGCCCTCGACGCCCCCTGCGGCAGCCTCACCCACCTCTTCCCCGAGCCGGCCGCCCTCTCCGGGGCCGAACCCGGCGGCACCCTCGGCGCGCTCACCGCCGCCCTCGCCGACCACGCCGTACGGCTCGACGCGGGCGCCGACCGGGACGACGCGCGAGCCGCCCTCGGTGCCGTGCCCGGCCTGGACGCCCGTACGGTGGCCGAGATCCGCACCCGCGCGCTCGGCGACCCGGACGTGGCGCCGCCCGGCCTCGACGCACCCGACAGCTGGCGCCCCTGGCGCTCGTACGCCGTGAACCACCTGCGCGCAGCAGGGGAGTGGGAGTTCTGATGACCGACCCGACCTACTGGACGAGTGTGACCGGCCCCCTCGGGCCGCTGCTCCTCACGGCCGCCCCGACCGGCGAGCTGACCTCGCTGTCCGTGCCCGGTCAGAAGGGCGGACGCGAGGTGCGGGACGACTGGCGGCGCGACCCCGGGCCCTTCCGGGAGGCCGAGGAGCAGCTCGCCGCCTACTTCGCCGGGGAACTGAAGGAGTTCCGGCTGGCCTGGCGGACCGCGGGCACCGCCTTCCGCGAGAGGGTCTGGGCCGCGCTGGACGACATTCCCTACGGCTCGACCGCAACCTACGGCGAGATCGCCGCGCGCATCGGAGCGCCCCGGGCGGCCGTGCGGGCCGTCGGCGGCGCGATCGGCGCGAATCCGCTGCTGGTGGTCCGCCCGTGCCACCGGGTGATCGGGGCGGACGGCGCGCTGACCGGCTATGCGGGGGGTCTGGACCGCAAGGTGCGGCTGCTGACGCACGAGGGTGTGCTGCCCGCGTAGGACAACGGACCGGGGGGCTCACCCCCAGAAGACCGCGCCCACCCAGGCCGCCGCGATCAGCTGGCAGGTGAACAGTTCGGCCAGGATGCCGGAGCCGCCCGCGCGCATGACCGTGCGCAGGGCGGCGACCGCGTCCGCGTGACGGCCGAGCCGGACCCGTTCGAAGAGGTACACACCGGCGAGGAATCCCGGGATCGCACCCAGCACGGGGACCAGGACGAATCCGAGCAGGGAACCGGCTCCGGCGCAGGCCAGCATGCGGCGGGTGGTGGCGTTCATCCGCAGCCGACGGGGCGGCAACGACCAGCGGACGGCCTGGGAGACGAGCAGCAGCACCGTGGCCCCGACCAGCACCCACCAGGCGACGGGCTGCGGATCCTTCAGCGCCCACCACATGACCGCGGCCCACACCAGCAACGATCCCGGCATGGCGGGCAGCAGCACTCCGCACAGCCCGAGCAGGATGACCAGCCCGACCAGCAGGAGGTCCCACACTCCCATCTGACCAGCCTGCCGGAACAGGCGAGAACGCGCAGGTCAGAAGCGTGTCAAGGGCTCAGACCCGCAGGTCAGCCGCCCGCCGCCGGCCGGGCCCGCGTTTTCGTATGACCGTTCTACGGCTCACTCGACGTGCCGTTCACGGTCCCGCGACGGGCCGGTTTTTTCCACAAGCCCCGTTTTCATCCGGCTCGTGCGGTGGACAATCAGGGCATGAGTCAGCAGGGGGGAAGGCCCACCGGTCACGAGGACGACTGGTGGAGGGAGTTGTACGACGACTCCACCGACGACACGGGCCCCACACCGGCACGCGATTCCCTCGACGACCGGTTCGCGTCGGCGTCGGGAGCCGTGCGGGACGGGGCGGGGGAGCGGACCCGGCACCCGGACCGGCCGGCAGGACGGACCTCCGGCGCGGAGCCGACCGTTCCGGCGCCCCGGACGGGAGCCGACGACGTATCGGGCACACCCCGCCCGACCGGCCGGCCCCCGCAGCGCGCCCCCTGGGAGCCGCCGCCGGCCCGGCCCCCCGGCCCCACGAGTTTCCCGACCGCGGCGAAGCCCCCGGGACACACCGGGCAGCCACCCGGCCCCGCCCCCGTGGCGGGACGCCCGGGCGGCGCAGCCCCGCCGACCGCTCCCCGTACGCCGTCGGACGCGAGCCCGTCGGAAGCCGACTCAGCCAGACTCTCGGGCGCGGGGCAAAGCGGCGAGCCATGGCCTTCGCCCGGCCGGCGCGGGCCGTCGGACGCGCCCCCGGGCGTCGTGAGCCGGTCGGCCGCCGGCCCGGGCGGGTCTTCGGGCGCGAGGACGGGTGGCGGGCCCGCGCCCTCACCTGGTCCGGGTGGCGCTTCGGACGGCCCCCCGGGCGTCGTGAGCCGGTCGGCTGCCGACTCCGGTAGGCCTCCGGACGCGGGGACGGGTGGTGGGCCCGCGCCTGCGGCTGTCCCTCCTGAGCCGTCGGGCGGGCGCCCGGGTGTCGCGAGTGCGTCGGCTGCGGGGCCGGGTGGGTCTTCGGGCGCGGGGACGGGTGGCGGGCCCACGCGTCCGGCCGTCCCTCCAGCGCCCTCGGGCGCCGTACCCCCTCCTGCTGCCGGTCCCAGCGGGCCCACGGGTGAGCGGCCCGGTGATGTGCCTCCGCCCTCGGCCGGTCCGCGTACGCCCCAGGCGAGCCCCGGGCAGCCCCCCGCCCCGGCCATGCCCGGTACACGGCCGGCTCCGGTCCCCCCGCCCCCCACCACCCCGCCGGCCTGGCCGGCCGCGGACTCACCCGGGGACCCCACACCTCCGGCTCCGGCCGACCGGCCACCCGTCCCGCCGCGCCCCGCCGCGCCGCCCGCGGCCCCCGCCGACCAGCCGCCCGAGCCGCCGGGTACGCCCGTCACCGACCCCCCGCCCGACGGGCCCGGCTCCCGGATCGAGCGTCCCGTGCCCGCCCCCGGGGCCCGTGGTCACGTCGGCACCCGGCCGCCCACCTACGACGCCGAACCCACCGCCCTCCCGGCCGCCGACCCGGACGATCTCGACGACCTCGTGGCGGACACCGTGCTGGACGGAGCCCGGTACGGGGCCTGCACGCTGCGGGCCGTTTCCGTGCGGGGGGACTCCGCGCGGTACCGGGGCGAGCCCCGCCGGGACGCGCTGCTCACCGCCCGGTTCGGCACGGGAGCGCACGCGCTGCTGCTCGTGGCCATGGCGACCGGGGCCAGGGCGACGCCGGGCGCACACCGGGCCGCCGCCGAGGCCTGTCACTGGATCGGGCGGGCCGTCGGCCGCAGCCACGCACGGCTCGTCGAGGACATAAGGGACGGCCGCCGCGGCGACCTGAAGTCCGGGCTGCACCGCCTCACCGACCGCAGCCTCGGCAAGCTCCGGGCCAGCGCCTCCGAGCAGGGCGTCGACCCCGGCGAGTACGCGGCCAGCCTGCGCTGCCTGCTGCTGTCGGCCGACCCCGGGTGCCGTACGCGGGTGTTCTTCGGAGTCGGACCGGGCGGGCTGTTCCGGCTGCGGGAGGGCGAGTGGCAGGACATCGAGCCGCAGGTCGCCGAGGTCAAGGGCGAACCCGTCCTGGGCTTCGGCTCGCCGCCCTCCGAGACGCCCGAGGGCGACCGGCTCACCATGGACCTGGGCATCCCGACCCCGCCCAGTCCCTACGAACCGGCCCCGGAGCCGCCCCGCGAGCCGTTCCGCTTCCGGACCTCCGTCGCCCGCCCGGGTGACACGCTCCTGATGTGCAGCGGCGGCCTCGCCGAGCCCCTGCGCGGCGAGCCCGAGCTGGGTGAGTACCTCGCCGAGCGGTGGTCCCGCCCCGACCCGCCCGGCCTCGCCGCGTTCCTCGCCGATTCCCAAGTACGGGTCAAGGGATATGCAGACGACCGTACGGCAGCCGCGGTGTGGGAGGCGTGAGCGCTGCCCGTGTGACTTGATGGAACCCGGAGGGATCCCAGGAGACCGAAGGGGCAGACCAGAACCATGGCCAAACAGAACGTCGCGGAACAGTTCGTCGACATCCTGACCCGCGCCGGAGTCAAACGCCTCTACGGCGTCGTCGGCGACAGCCTCAACCCCGTCGTCGACGCCGTCCGCCGCAACTCCGCCATCGACTGGATCCACGTCCGGCACGAGGAGACCGCCGCCTTCGCCGCCAGTGCCGAGGCGCAGATCACCGGCGGGCTCGCAGCCTGCGCCGGCTCCTGCGGCCCCGGCAACCTCCACCTCATCAACGGCCTCTACGACGCCCACCGCTCCATGGCCCCGGTCCTCGCCCTCGCCTCGCACATCCCCTCCAGCGAGATCGGCCTCGGCTACTTCCAGGAGACCCACCCCGACCGGCTGTTCGCCGAGTGCAGCCACTACAGCGAGATGATCTCCAGCCCGCAGCAGATGCCGCGGCTGCTCCAGACCGCCATCCAGAACGCCGTCGGCCGCAGCGGCGTCAGCGTCGTCACCCTGCCCGGCGACATCGCCGACCTGCCCGCCCCCGAGAAGGCCGCCGAGACCGCCCTCGTCACATCCCGGCCCTCGGTCCGCCCCGGAGACGCCGAGATCGACCGGCTCGTCGAGATGATCGACGAGGCCGGCAAGGTCACCCTCTTCTGCGGCAGCGGCACCGCCGGCGCGCACGCCGAGGTCATGGAGTTCGCCGGGAAGATCAAGTCCCCGGTCGGGCACGCCCTGCGCGGCAAGGAATGGATCCAGTACGACAACCCGTACGACGTCGGCATGAGCGGACTGCTCGGGTACGGCGCCGCCTACGAGGCCACCCACGAGTGCGACCTGCTGATCCTGCTCGGCACCGACTTCCCCTACAACGCCTTCCTCCCCGACGACGTCAAGATCGCCCAGGTCGACGTCCGGCCCGAACATCTCGGCCGCCGCTCGAAACTGGACCTCGCGGTGTGGGGCGACGTACGGGAGACGCTGCGCTGCCTTATCCCGCGGGTGAAGGAGAAGAAGAACCGCCGCTTTCTCGACCGGATGCTGAAGAAGCACGCCGACGCACTGGAAGGGGTCGTGAAGGCGTACACGCGCAAGGTCGAGAAGCACACGCCGGTCCACCCGGAGTACGTGGCGTCCGTGCTCGACGAAGTGGCGGCCGACGACGCGGTGTTCACCGTCGACACCGGCATGTGCAACGTCTGGGCCGCCCGCTACATCTCACCCAACGGCCGTCGCCGCGTCATCGGTTCCTTCTCCCACGGCTCGATGGCGAACGCCCTGCCCATGGCGATCGGCGCCCAGTTCACCGACCGCAAGCGGCAGGTCGTGTCGATGTCCGGGGACGGCGGCTTCTCGATGCTGATGGGCGACTTCCTGACGCTGGTGCAGTACGACCTGCCCGTGAAGGTCGTTCTGTTCAACAACTCCTCCCTCGGCATGGTCGAGTTGGAGATGCTGGTCGCCGGTCTCCCGTCGCACGGCACCGCCAACAAGAACCCCGACTTCGCCGCCGTCGCCCGCGCCTGTGGTGCGTACGGGGTGCGCGTCGAGAAGCCCAAGGACCTCGCCGGAGCCCTCAAGGACGCCTTCAAGCACAAGGGGCCGGCCCTCGTCGACGTCGTCACCGACCCCAACGCGCTGTCCATCCCGCCCAAGATCAAGGCCGAGATGGTGACCGGCTTCGCCCTGTCGGCCTCGAAGATCGTGCTCGACGGCGGGGTCGGCCGCATGGTGCAGATGGCCCGCTCCAACCTGCGCAACGTGCCCCGGTTCTAGCTGTAGGGCGCCCACTGGCGCGCGGAGGTGTCGTACGTGTAGCGGGGCAGGCCCTTGATGCCGCTGGTCCGGAACGGGCGGCCGGCGTCGTCGATCCGGACCGTCCCCGTGCGGCCCTGGGAGGACCAGTCCAGCTCCAGGTACCAGCGGCAGTCGCATCCTTGCGTCCTGGCGTTGACCAGCAGCACCTCGGGGTCGCGCGCGGAAACCTTGTAGGGCAGTCGCACCGCCGGGATCGGCGTGCCCGCGTCGCTCCCGGCGACCGCGCGGGCGATGGGGCGGTCCTTGTCCAGGTTCACGTCGAAGGAGCGCGGGGTGACCGAACCGCCGCAGCCCTGGTCCATGGCGTACGCGTTGCCCGGCGCGGGCGCCGAACGCCCCACCACGCGCACGCGCAGCGCCTCCAGCACGACCGCGGTGTCGGTGCGTCCCTGCACGGACAGCCGCACGAGCGTCTCGCCGCCGTGCACCGCGTTGTGCGCGGCGGCCCACACGCCGGCGTCCTGCGGGACCGGCGGCGGTGCCACTTGCCCGGGCGGCCGGGCGACGACGTAGTCGTGACCGCAGCCGAGCTTCCAGGCCTGGGAGTCGGCCGACCAGGTGAGGGGGACGACCCGGCCGGCCGCGCCGGCGGGCGGGGTGGTGCGGGCCGACGGGGACGGGGAGGGCTTCCTCTTCGGAGTGGCTGAGGGCGAGGGCGGCTCGGCGGTGGGAGAGCTGCCGCTCGGGGTGGGGGACGCGCTCTCGCGGTCCGGGGCTCGTGACCCCGCCGTACCGGACGGGGTCGGGTCTGCCGACGGGGCACGGTCGTCGGCGGACGCACGCCGCCCGTCCGGCAGTGCGGCGAGGCTCCCGAGTAACGCCAGCACCGCGCAGGCGGCTGCCAGCCCGACCGTGACGCGTCCGCGGCGGTACCAGGGGTGGCGGGGGAGGGGGGACGCGTCCGCAGGCCTGTCGACAGGGGCGTCCACCGTGGTGGTTTCGGTAGCCGTGTTCTCGGTGGCGGTGCCCGTGTCCGTGCCCACCGTGGCGGTGTCCGTAACCGTGTCCTTCGTGGGGGTGCCCGCATCCGCACCCACCGTGCCGGTGCCCGCATCCGCATCCACCATGCCGGTGCCCGTATCCGTGACGACCGCGGAGGTGTCCGCCTCCGCCTCCGCAGTGCCGGCCGTGCTGGCCGTGCTCGCCGTGCGAGGCCGCTGTCGCGCCGCCACCGCCCGGAGCCAGCGGCGGTGCAGCTCCAGTCGTTCCTCCGGCGACGCCCCGCACAGGGCGGCGAAGCGCTCCACTGGCGCGAAGTCGAGCGGGACCGCCTCGCCCGCGCAGTAGCGGTGCAGCGTCGAGGTGTTCATGGCCAGGCGCCGGGCCAGTGAACCGTAACTGCGGTCCGTGCGCTCCTTCAGCGTCCTCAGCAGCGCCGCGAACTCCTCGACGTCGTCGACGTCGTCCTGTGCCGACACCGTTCCCCCGTCCTCTCAGCTCGTCCCGGCCCGGAACGGCATCCCAGGCACCCCATGTACCTGCACGTCAGAGGGGCTGGGATGGTTCCACCGTGCCGGATCGGATGCCGGGTGTTGCATCCGTACGGCGGGACCGCTGATGCTTCTGGTGTCGCACCGAGCAGGTCCGGGCCGACCAGCCGGCCTCGCCGCGGCATTCACGTCCACGCACTCATCCACGGGGGAACACCCATGTCCAAGCGCATCCGAACGAGCGCTCTCACCGCACTCGCCGTCGCCGCCCTCGCGGCGGGCACGGTCCTCACGGCACCGGCTGCCGGCGCCGCGCCGAAGGCCGCCGGGCCCAAGTTCCTGTCGGCGAACCAGCTGCCGCCGCACCCGACGTCGTCCTGGACCGCCGGCCCGGTCACCGAGGGGTTCCCGGACGGCCTCGGCTGCGTGGACACGGAGGGCGTGCTCTCCTACGACTACCGGCACCGGGAGTTCCGGACCGACCTGGACACCAGCGCCGTGCAGCTGACCGTCGTGGCGGACACGGCCGCCCTGGCCAAGGCCCTGGCGAAGCACTACGACGACCTGATCCGCACCTGTGCCGAGCGGATCGAGAGGAACGACCCCGACGTCAGGGCCGAGGGCCGGGACTACGGTTCGCTGCCGGTCGAGGAGGGCGCCCGCGTCCGCGGCCTGCACACCGAGACCTCCTGGGGCGCCACGGACATCTCGCTGCTGTCCGTCGGACGGGACGGCCGGACCGTCACCGTCGTGTCCTGGGGTCAGATGGGCGACTTCGGGGACGCCCCCGTAGGCGCCTTCAAGAAGACGACGACCACCGCCGTCAACAAGCTGTACTGACCGCGCCTCCGCCGGAAGACCGGGGCCGTCCTCCCGCCACGGGGGTGGGGGAGGACGGCCCCGTACGCGTCCCGGAGCCCGTCAGGACCGTCGTACTTCGGCCAACTTCACCGCTGCGCCGCGGACTCCGGCGCACTGCCCCACCCCTTCACCGTGTACGCAGGGAGCGGCAGCCGGCCGTCGGCCCATCGTCCGATCTCCGGCGGTCAGGATCCGTCCGGGGACGATGACCGGCTACCCTCTTGTCCCCTTCCGCTCCGTTGCCGTACCGCTCGGCGCCCCGCCGCCCGGGCCGCCCGCGCCGTTCCGGTGGCCGAACACCGGTCGTCGACGATCCGGCATGACTGCCGCGTTCGCGATGGGGCATGGATCCCCGTGAACGTGTTCGAGCAGGAGGGGAACCGACATCGGCGCGCGGGCGGGGGTCATGGAGAGGCAGGCACGACGAGGCGGTCCCATAGCGATCGGGGGCTTCTCGGCGAAGACGGTGGAGGACGGGGCCGACGACGTCACGGAGCGGGAACCGGCACCGCAGTTGCGGCGCAGACTCGGGCGGGCGGACCTGCGGGCCGTCCCGGAAGCCCGCAGGGCGCTGCGGGAGCTGCTGGGGCAATGGGGGAAGCAGGGGCAGTCGGACGTGGCGGAGCTGCTCACCAGCGAGCTCGTCACCAACGCGATCGTCCACACCGACCACGACGCGCTCCTCACGGCCACCGTCGGACCCCGCGGACTGCGGGTGGAGGTACGGGACTTCGTGGCCCGCAGGCCGCGACTGCGCCGACCGGTCGCCGACGACGGCACGAACGGCAGGGGCCTGTTCCTGGTGCAGTCCCTCGCGGACGCCTGGGGAGTCCGGCCGCACGGCGTGGGCAAGGCCGTCTGGTTCGAACTGGAGGCGGGGGCGGCGTGAACGCCGAAGGGGCGCGGCCCGCAGGCCACGCCCCCTCGTCGCGTCGGTGCGGCCGGATCAGCCGAACTGCTGCTCCAGGTCCTTGAGCTTGCGCTCCAGGGAGTCCAGACGCGGCAGCGCCATGGTGTCGTCCTCCGCGGTGAGGTCGACGGTCACCGGGTCAGCTCCTTTGCGCACCGGCTGAAGGGAGGGACGCGAGCGCACGGGCAGGGGCTCCGGCGCGGATATGGCAGGCTCCGCGGTGACCTGCGAGGAGCCACGCTCCACCTGCACCTCCAGCTGCCGTCCGGCACCCCGGCCGAAGTGACCGCGGTGACCGCGGCTGATCGCCTTCAGCTGGGCCCGCTCCACACGCTGCTGGTCGCGCCGCCGCTGCCGGGCCTCTTCCTTCTTGCGCTTGTCGTCGCGCACCTCGTCGACGGCCTCGTCCAGGCTGCGCACACCCTCAAGGAGCATCAGCGACCAGGCGCGGTAGGTCTCCCGGGGGGCCCGCAGCCAGCGCACCATGCGGATCTGCGGCAGCGGGCGGGGCACCAGGCCCTGCTCCCGCAGGGCGGCCCGGCGGGTCTGCTTCAGCGCGCGGTCGAAGAGCACCGCCGCCGACAGGGACATGCCCGCGAAGAAGTGGGGGGCACCCGCGTGGCCGACGCCCCGGGGCGCGTGCACCCAGTTGAACCAGGCCGCGGCGAAGGCGAACGTCCAGACCAGTATCCGGGAGCCGAGCGCGGCGTCACCGTGGCTGGCCTCGCGCACCGCGAGGACGGAGCAGAACATCGCCGCGCCGTCCAGGCCGAACGGGACGAGGTACTGCCAGCCGCCGGACAGTCCGAGGTTCTGCTCGCCGAAGCCGACCAGGCCGTGGAAGGAGAGCAGGGCGGCGACGGCCGCACAGCAGAACAACAGGAGATAGGAGAGGGTGCCGTAGACGGCTTCCTTGCGTCTGCGGCGTTCCTCGCTGCGCTCCCAGGAGTCGTCCGCGCTCGTGTCCTTGACCGAGGAGCGCTTGCCGCGCGCGAGCACCGCCACCGCCGCCAGCATGCCCAGGAGAAGCACGGCGCCCGGAAGCAGCCAGTTCAGCGATATGTCGGTCAGTCTCATCTGGGTGGTCCCTTGCATTGGGATAGGGCGTAACGCCCGCCATAGTGGCCCAATCCCATCGGCCCTCAGGGGGTTTCGGGGCAAGAGGCCGCCAAGGAAGTGCAAGGGATTGTTCAGGGCGGCGTTCTGCTCGAACTGCCGCTTGAGGGGCGGGAGTTGAGTTCGAACAAGACTACCCGTACGAGTGGTTCCCCGGAAAGTTCCCGTGACGCGTGAGGAAGTTGTGAATCGCCTGGGGGCGTGTGGGTGTCCAGTATCGCGATGATCTTACGGGACGACGGGACGGATCGGCGCCGCGCCTACGTCAACTGGCCGTGGCCAGCAGCTTGGTGACCCGTTCCGCGTCGCAGGTGCGCGGGCACGTGGCGCAGGTGTCCTCCGGGCGCAGCGTGTAGAACATGCAGCAGCTCGCGCGGTCCCGGGTGAGCAGCGGCTCGCCGCCGGGGCCGGTCAGCTCCCGGAACGCCGCCGTGCCGACGTACGGCTTGGTCGCGCCCGGCAGGAGCAGTTCCAGCTCGCGCATCGCGCGCCGCTCCTCGATCTCGCCGAGCAACTGGGCGATGTACCAGACGCCTTCGACGATCTCGTCCGTCGCCATGCCCCACAGGGCCCGGCCGCGGCGCCGCATCCGGGGGCCGAAACCGGCCAGGACCGGCTCCAGGTGCTCGGCGACCGCCGACCGCACCTCGGCCCGCAGTGCTTCCTCGTCGGGGACGACCCGGGCGCCGGGCAGTGCGGCCGCCTCGTCGCCGGGCAGGCAGGCGAAGCCGGCGGGGCGGACGGCCAGGTGCCCGAGGGCGTGACCCGGGGCGGTGCGGTCGTACGAGACGTGTGTCACGGGGTAGCGGGGGACCCGGCGGTGCAGGAACCACGGCACGGTGATCAGCAGGCAGGCGGGCCAGGCGTAGCGGTGCAGGCCGAAGGTGGCGACGACGTCGGGGCGGGCCTGCCGGCCGTAGTCCCGCTGGACCTGGTCCACGTCCCACGCCAGGTAGCGGTCGAGGGCGGGTCCCGCGGCCGCGAGGTCGGCGACCGAGGTCCAGCCGCCGCCGCGCGGGGTCTCCTCCGCGGGGTCCAGTTCGGTGACGGCCAGCCCCGGGAGGGCCTCGGCCAGGCGTGCGTAGGCGCCGGAGACGGCCGAAAGGGGCGCAGGCATGTGATCACCGATCCGTCGGAGTGAAACGGGGCTCTTGAAGGTAAGCCTAACCTTACTAGTGATCTCCGGAAACCCGATCGGGATTTGAACTGGGGGCCGGGGCGCTTATGGTGCTTGACGGACGAGTAACAACCCGCCGTAATGACCCCAAGTACCGATACGTCCGAAGGAGGACCCGTGAGGCAGGGAGCGCAGGGCTCCGCGGACACGGGCACTCCGTGGGCGGCGACGGCTTCGCCGGCAGCGGCCGGACCGGCGGAACCGGCCGGGTCCGCGCCGGTGCCGCAGCAGGCCGGGGCCGTGCGGGGGGAGCACACGCACAGTGAGCCGCCCGCACCGGCTGTTCCGGTCGGGCCGCGGGCGCGGCCGGTGGTCCAGCGGGCCTCGGTGCGCGGTCAGATCCTGGACGCCCTGCGGGCGGCGCTGGTGGCGGGGGATCTGCGGCCGGGCGAGGTCTACTCGGCGCCGGTGCTCGGCGAGCGGTTCGGGGTCTCGGCGACACCGGTCCGGGAGGCCATGCAGCAACTGGCCCTCGAAGGGGCCGTCGAGGTCGTGCCGAACCGCGGGTTCCGGGTGGTCGAACGGGGCGTGCGGGATCTGGCCGAACTGGCCGAGGTCCGGGCGCTGATCGAAGTCCCGGTGATGCTGCGGCTGGCCCGAACCGTGCCCGCCGAGCGCTGGGCCGAGATGCGGCCTCTCGCCGAGGCGACGGTCCGCGCGGCGTCCACCGGCTGCCGCGCGACCTACGCGGAGTCCGACCGGGGCTTCCACCGGGCCGTGCTCTCCCTCTCGGGCAACGAGCAGCTGGTGCAGATCGCGGACGACCTGCACCGCAGGGCGCAGTGGCCGCTGGTCGGCGGTGGACCGGGGTGCCGGGGGCGGGCCGACCTGGTCGCGGACGCGCACGAGCACACGGCGTTGCTGGACGCGCTGGTCGCACGGGACCTGGACGTGGTGCGGGCGCTGGTGGGCGAGCACTTCGCGGGTGCGACCGGGGCCGGCGCCTGACCGTTGGGTGGTGGGTCGGGGCCGCGCCGGGGGGTGTCCGTCCTCGGAACGTCGCGATGGGCTTGGACGCCGACTGACTGTGCGTTGACGCGACAACCGC
>NZ_JBEZWN010000097.1:0-20966 GCF_040637495.1 Streptomyces sp. NPDC029044 | reverse complement strand
CCTCCGACCCGGCGGGCCCCGGCACGACCCGCACCGGCTCCCACGACACCCAGCGGAACGTCCTCCGCCGAGTGCGTCCTCGGCCTGCCGGAGGGAGCGCACCCGTGACCTCGGCCCCACCGCCGTACCTGCCCGGCCACCGGCTGCTCACCGGCCGCTCCGCCGTCGTCACGGCTGCCGCCGGTGCCGGGATCGGCGGCGCGACAGCCCGGCGGCTGCTGGAGGAAGGCGCACGGGTCGTGATCTCCGACGCCCACGCCCGCCGGCTGAAGCAGTCCGGGGCGGAGCTGGCGGCCGAGTTCGGCACGGACCGCGTCACCGCACTGCCCTGCGACGTCACCGACGACGACCAGGTCACCGCACTGTTCGAGCACGCCGAGGAGCACCACGGACGCCTGGACATCGTGGTCAACAACGCGGGCCTCGGTGGCACCGCCGACCTCGTCGACATGACCGACGAGGAATGGAGCAAGGTCCTCGACGTCACCCTCAACGGCACCTTCCGCTGCACCCGCGCGGCCCTGCGCCGCATGAAGACCGCCGGCGCCGGCGGCGTCATCGTCAACAACGCCTCGGTGGTCGGCTGGCGCGCACAGCGCGGGCAGGCCCACTACGCCGCCGCCAAGGCCGGCGTCATGGCTCTGACCCGGTGCGCCGCGATGGAGGCCGCCGCCTACGGAGTGCGGGTGAACGCCGTCTCCCCGAGCCTGGCCATGCACCCGCACCTCGCCAAGGTCACCACCCCGGAACTGCTGGAGGAGCTGACCGGCCGAGAGGCCTTCGGGCGCTACGCCGAGCCCTGGGAGGTGGCCAACGTGATCGTGTTCCTGGCCAGCGGCTACTCGTCGTACCTGACCGGCGAGGTCCTGTCGGTCAGCAGCCAGCACCCGTGAGGCGAGAATGGTCCCGTGCCGAAAAGCAGCAACAGCGCCCCCAAGAAGACCACGGTGAGCCCGCCCGAGCGGCGCGAGGAACTCCTGGCCATCGCGGCCCAGGTGTTCGCCGCGCAGGGTTACAACGCCACGACCGTCCGGAAGATCGCGGACGCGGCGGGGATACTGGCGGGCAGCCTCTACTACCACTTCGACTCCAAGGAGTCGATGCTGGACGAGATCCTCTCCGGCTTCCTGGACGAGCTCTGGGCCCGGTACGACGCCGTACTCGGCGCCGGGCTCGGCCCCAGACAGACGCTGGAGGCCCTCGTGACCGAGTCCTTCCGGGAGATCGACCGGCACCTCGACGCGGTGGCCATCTACCAGAAGGAGTCCAGACACCTCGGGACGCAGCCGCACTTCGCCTATCTCGTCGAGTCGCAGCAGAAGTTCGAGAAGGCGTGGCTGGGCACGCTGGAGCGCGGAGTGGCCGCGAAGGTCTTCCGCGCCGACCTGGACGTACGGCTCACCTACCGCTTCGTACGAGACACGGTCTGGGTCGCCGCGTCCTGGTACCGGCCGGGAGGCCGGCACAGCCCCGAGGAGATCGCCCGCCAGTACCTGTCGATGGTGCTGGAGGGCATCGCACTGCACGACTCATAGGCAGTTCCGCACATCGCGGACACGGAGGAGGAGACGCCATGGCCGAGGCCTACATCGTCGAAGCGGTGCGCACCCCGGTCGGCCGGCGGGGCGGCGGACTGTCCGCCGTCCATCCGGCCGACCTCGGCGCGCACGTGCTGACCGCGCTGATGGAGCGCTCCGGCGCCGACCCGGCCGTCGTCGAGGACGTGGTGTTCGGCTGCCTCGACACCGTCGGCCCGCAGGCCGGTGACATAGCGCGCACCTGCTGGCTGGCCGCCGGGCTGCCGGAGGAGGTGCCCGGCGTGACCGTCGACCGCCAGTGCGGCTCCTCGCAGCAGGCCCTGCACTTCGCCGCCCAGGGCGTCCTGTCCGGCACCCAGGACCTGGTCGTGGCCGGCGGTGTGCAGAACATGTCGCAGATCCCCATCGCCTTCGCCACCCGCCAGGCCGCCGAGCCCCTGGGCCTGACCGAGGGCCCGTTCGCCGGCTCCGAGGGCTGGCGGGCCCGCTACGGCGACCGGCCGGTCAACCAGTTCCTCGGCGCCGAGGAGATCGCCCGCAAGTGGGACATCACCCGGGAGGCCATGGAGGAGTTCGCGTTCCGCTCCCACCAGCGGGCGATCCGGGCCATCGACGAGGGCCGCTTCGACCGGGAGACGGTGGCGTACGGCGCCGTGACCCTTGACGAGGGTCCGCGCCGCGACACCAGCCGGGAGAAGATGGCGGGACTGCAACCACTGGTGGAGGGCGGTCGGCTGACCGCCGCCCTCTCCTCGCAGATCTCCGACGGCGCCTCGGCCATGCTCCTCGCGTCGGAGTGGGCCGTACGGGAGCACGGTCTGACCCCCAGGGCCCGCATCCACCATCTCTCGGTGCGCGGCGAGGACCCGATCCGCATGCTGTCCGCCCCGATCCCGGCCACCGCTCACGCCCTGAAGAAGTCCGGGATGACCCTCGACGAGATCGACCTGGTCGAGATCAACGAGGCCTTCGCCCCGGTGGTCCTGGCCTGGCTGAAGGAGACCGGCGCCGACCCCGGGAAAGTCAACGTCAACGGCGGGGCCATCGCACTCGGCCACCCGCTCGGAGCCACCGGCACCCGGCTGATGACCACGCTCCTGCACGAACTGGAACGCACCGGCGGCCGCTACGGACTCCAGACGATGTGCGAAGGCGGCGGCCAGGCCAACGTGACCATAATCGAACGCCTATGACGCGGACACCGGTGCGGCAGCCGATCGCGCTCGCTGCCGCGTGGCGCCCCGACTTGCTCACTCCCGGCGCGGTACGGCTCCGTCCTGCCGGGGGTAGAGGTCGCGCAGCAGGGAGATCTCGGCCCCGTGATGGATCAGCTCCAGCGCCTCGTCAGCGGTCCCCGCGTAGGCGAATGTCCGGGAGTCGACGTCTCGGCCGCCGAAGTGCCATCCCACCCGATAGCACAGGCAGGAGACGATGATGTGCGCCAGCCGCCAGGCAATCGTGGTCACCGGGGCAGGGGACGCGGAGTCCATCGTCCATTCCCCTGAACCTGCCGACATCGGTGCGGGCGACGTGCCACGTGGGCGGATGCTCCAGCAGTCGCGCACCGGCTCCCAGAAGTACTCCTCATCGGCAAGACCGTGCAACCGCGGCCGCAGGTTCTTGTGCCAGTGCCGGTCCAACTGGTCCGCGAGCCGCTCGCTTCTCATCATCTCCGCACACTGCATACAACGGATCTCCGCACACTACATACAACAGAGAACGTGCTGCGACCAGGGTCGGCGACCGCGCGGACTGTGAACGCCTTTCCCCAGCGCCCGGCTGAGCGCAGCGGCGTCAGCGACCGCTAAGCTGCCGCATCGGCGAACGCTCCGTCGACGAGAACGGGAACCACCTGGCAGGCATCCAGTTCCGTTGCGATGGCGACGTCGTCGGCAAAGCCTCCGTCGGCGAGCTGCCGTCCGGACGCGCAGCTCGTGACCGTGGTGGCGACGTCCCCAATCCCCTCGTAGGCGGCTGCGGCCACCATCGCTTCCGGCGCGAGCCGGCCCCTGCCGCACCGGCGCAGGGAGGCAATCACTGCTCCGGCACCGAGAAGATCCTCAAGCGCCGGTCTGAGGCTGCCGTCGGGCCACCGCTCACCCGAAGCAATGACCACGACAGGCCGCTCGGCCGTTCCATAGCCTTGACCTGCGACCCACCGCCCTACAGCGGTTGCGTTCCGCAAGGACCCGGCGACCACGGTGGAGCCCTCAGCCGCCGCAGCGATGGTGGATCCGTTGGGTGAGGGCAGCACCAGACGAGGAGTGAACGGAGCACGCCGCAGCGCAGCAGGGGACAGGGACCACGGTGACTCCTCGGTGGCCGCGCTCCGCCCTACCGCCAGGCAGGCGCCCATCCGGTCGGCGAACACCGCAGCGGTCTCATCACGCCAGCGGTAGGGGAAAACCCGCGTTCCCGACTCCACCGCGACCGTCACCGATGTGGTGAATGAGAGCACATCGACGATGACGAGGCAGGGGGTCTCCTCGGCCAGGAAGGACGCACCGACAGCGCCCCATTCGAACCGAACTCCGTGACCCGTCTGCGTGAACCAGTCTCCCATGACCGGCGATCATGCCAGCCCCCGACGAGGTCGTGCAGCCCTCGGTCACTGTCCTCCTCCCTGCCTTCCGCCTTCCTCGGCAGACACCTGCCGGCGGTGAGGGAGGTTGAGCTTGTACCCCCCACAAATCCGACCTGCCGCACCTGGCGCAGAAGCGGTTCCCTGAAAAGCGCGCCCTCGGTCATGACGTCACCGACCGACGCGCCATCACGCCACCGATCGAACACGAGGTCTACTCCATGGAACGTCGCAAAGCGCTCGGACTGATCGCCGCCACCGGCGCGGGCACCGCCGCCTCTGTCACGGCTCTGCCCTCCTTCGGCTCGGAGAACAGCCGCGCCGCGGGCGCCACAGGCAAGGGCAAGGCCACGGCCAAGGGCGGCTACACCTTCGCCCTGGACAAGAACGTCAAGCGGACCTCGGTGCGGTTCAAGAACCGCTACGGCATCGAGGTCGCCGGAGACCTCTATGTGCCGAAGAACGCCAGGGGAAAGCTGCGTGCCCTGGCGCTCAGCGGACCGTTCGGCGCGGTCAAGGAACAGTCCTCGGGGCTCTACGCCAACGAGTTCGCCCGCCGCGGCTACGTCGCGCTCGCCTTCGACCCCTCGTTCACCGGGGAGAGCGGGGGCAGGGTGCGCGATGTGGGCTCGCCCGACATCTACACCGAGGACTTCAGCGCCGCGGTCGACTTCCTCGGCCTGCAGCAGGTCGTCGACCGCGAGCGGATCGGCGTACAGGCCATCTGCGGCCTGAGCGGGATGGCGCTGACCGCGGCGGCTGCGGACAGCCGCATCAAGGCGGTCGCCACGTCCGCGATGTACGACATGTCGCGCAGCATGTCCCGCGGCCACGAGGACTCCTACACCCGTGAGCAGCGCCAAAAGGTCGTGGACCATCTCAGCCGGCAGCGCTGGGTCGATGCCGAGAAGGGCACCTTCGCGCGGGGATCCCACGAGGTGCCCTTCGACGAGAACGGCAACGTCGCCCCCTCGAACCGCGTCCTGCCCACCACGCTCCCGGCGGACGCCGACCCGATCACGAAGATCTTCTTCGACTACTACCGCACCGAGCGCGGCTACCACCCGCGCTCGATCAACTCCACCACCGCGTGGACCGCGACGACGCCGATGTCGTTCTTCGCCTTCCGGCAGATGACGAACGTCGACATGCTGGCGCCCCGCAGGGCCCTCCTGGTGGCCGGCGCCGAGGCGCACTCCCTCTACTACTCCCAGGACGTCCAGAAGACGGCCCCCGACAGCATCGACCTCCTGGTCGTCCCGGGCGCGGACCACGTCGACCTGTACGACCGCAAGGACCTCATCCCCTTCGACAAGCTCGACGAGTTCTTCACCGAGAACCTCGCCTGACCGCAGCTGTGAGGCCCCGTTACATGCTGAAGGGGACGAGCGTTCGTATCAGGGGACGTCACCACGACACCTCGCGGACGTCGGCCCGGCTCTGCGGCTGAACCGTGGCGGTGATCTCCGACCGGTGGCGGCCGGCCGAGAACGTCACCGTGAGCGTCTGCGCCTCGGTCCGGCTCGTACTCACCGTGAACCCCCGGTTCGGCACCGCCGAGATCAGGCACACCGCGTCGTCGCCGAACCGCACGGTGGCCTTGCCACCCTCGGACGGCACCGTATAGACGCCGGCACCGCCTTCCTGGCACCCCGACCCGACCGCGCCGGTCGATGCCCCGGGGGTGCTGCTGCGGGCGGTAGGCGTCGGCGTGGGCGGGGGCGTCGGGCTGGGATCGGTCGCCGGCTCGCTGCTCCGGGGCGGCGGAGTGGGCTTGCGGCTGCTCACCGAGGGACTCGGGGAGGGCTTCGCGGTGGTGGGGCTGGGTCGAGGGGGCTTCAGGGGCTCACTCGGCGCGGACTGTGCGACCGGCGCTGTCGGCCGGGTCGACCCCACCACGAAGTGAATCGTGAGGATGACAGCGGTGACACTGGCTGCCGTGCAGGCGAGCCATATGATCAGGTAGCGCAGGAGGCGGGGCACGGCACCATAGTGACGGACCGGCTAACGTGCTCGCTCATGGCCTCCGTACTTGTCGTCGAGGACGACCCCGTCATCCGGGCCGCGCTGATCGAGGTCCTGACCGGGCACGGCTACGCGGTCAGGACCACCCACCAGGGTTTCGAGGCGCTGCGCGAGATCACCCAGAGCCCGCCGGACATCGTGGTGCTGGACCTGGGGCTGCCCGATCTCGACGGTCTCGACGTGCTGCGCATGATCCGCGGCATCTCCCGCGTGCCGGTCCTGGTCGCCACCGCCCGTGACGACGAGAGCGAGATCATCCGGCTGCTCAACGCAGGAGCCGACGACTACCTGGTCAAGCCGTTCTCCGGCGGCCAGCTCGCCGCCCGGCTCGCCGCCGTGCTGCGCCGGTCCGTCCCCGCCGACGGGACTGCGGCCCGGCGGCCCGTCCTCCAGGTGGCAGACCTGCGCATCGACCCGACCGCGCGCACCGCGCACCTGGCCGGCCGGGAACTGCCCCTGACGCGCCGCGAGTTCGATCTGCTCGCCTACCTCGCCGCCCACGCCGACCAGGTCGTCACCCGGCAGCGCATACTCGCCGAGGTGTGGCAGCAGCCGTACGTGGAGGACCAGACGGTCGACGTCCACCTCTCCGCACTCCGCCGCAAAATGGGCGAGAAGGCTCGAAAGCCCCGCTATCTGCGCACCGTTCGCGGTCTGGGCATCAAGTTGGTCAGCTCGCCATGAGACGCGCCCTCGCCGGAATCGCCCTGGCCGTCACCTCGATGGTGGCTCTGTCCTTCCTCATCCCTCTCGCCCTCCTCGTGCGCGAACAGGTACGGGACCGGGCCACCACGGCCGCCGAGCAGCGGGCCTCCGCCCTGTCCCCGGTGCTCGCCCTCACCACCCGGCGCGCCGACGTGCAGCAGGCCGTCGCCGAGCTGGGCTCCTCCGACCAACTCGCCGTACGGCTGCCCGACGGCGGCTTCGTCGGCACCCCGCACGCACCCCGGGACGCGCTCAACCGGGCCGTACGCGGCCGCGAAACGCTGGCCGTGGACACGCCGGGCGGCTGGGTCTACCTCCAGCCCGTCGTCCTACAGGGCGACCGGGTCGCGGTCGTCGAATCCTTCGTGCCCGCCGCGGACCTCACCCGGGGCGTGGTCGCGTCCTGGGGCGTCATGGCGCTGCTCGCGCTGGGCCTGGTCGGCGGTTCGGTACTCGTCGCCGACCGGCTCGGCGCCCGTGTCGTCCGGTCGTCGCGCAGTCTCAAGCGCGCCGCACTGGCTCTCGGCTCCGGCGACCTGGACGTGCGCGTCCAACCCGACGGTCCCCCCGAACTTCAGGAGGCCGGTGCGGCGTTCAACACCATGGCCGACCGCGTCCTCGACCTGCTCGCCGTGGAACGCGAGCTGGTCGCCGACCTCTCGCACCGGCTGCGCACCCCGTTGACCGCTCTCTATCTGGAGGCCGACCGGATGGGGTCGACGCCCAGTGCCCGGCGGGTCGCGGAGGCGGCCGGCCAGCTGGAGAGCGAACTGGACTCGATCATCGCCGCTGCCCGTACCCCGCTGGCGCCGGCGAAGCCGGCCCGTACGGGTTCCGGCGCGGCGAAGGCCTGTGACGTCGCCGAGGTGGTCGCCATGCGCATGGACTTCTGGTCGGTCCTCGCCACCAAGCAGGGTCGGCCCTGCGAGCGCTCCCTCACGCCGCGCCTGGTGCCCGTCGCCTTCACCGAGGACGACCTCGCGGCCGTTGTCGATGCCCTGATCGGCAATGTCTTCCGGCACACCCCGGAGGGCACCGCGTTCGCCGTGCGCGTGGAGCGCGCGGACCGGCACGTCTTCCTCACGGTCGACGACGCGGGAGAGGGCGTGGCGGACCCCGCCGCGGCTCTCACGCGAGGCGTGAGCGTCGGAGGCTCGACGGGGCTGGGCCTGGACATCGTGGCCCGGGCGTCCCGCGCGGCGGACGGCGAACTGACGATCACCCGGGCGCCCTTGGGTGGCGCCCGGGTGCGGGTGTCCTTCGTACTGGCCGACGGGGGCCGGACCGGAGGCGGGGTGCGGTGACCGGCGTCAGCGACCGGCGTCGGCGGCCGGGGGGAGCGGGGTGGGTCAGCGACCGGCGCCGAAGTTCTGCGTCCACCAGGGGCCGCCGTCGCCGAAGTGGACGCCTACGCCCAGCTCCTTGAAGGAGCAGTTGAGTATGTTCGCGCGGTGTCCGGGGCTGTTCATCCAGGACTTCATCACCGCGGCCGCGTCCGCCTGACCTCGGGCTATGTTCTCGCCCAGGGTCGACCACTGGTACCCCGCGGCCTCCACCCGGGTCGTCATCGTCGAGCCGTCGGGGCCGGTATGGGACATCACACCGCTGCTCGCCATGACGTCGCTGTAGTCGTCGGCGGCACGGGTGAGCCGGTCGTTCGCCGTGACCGGTGAGCAACCCGCCGCGGCGCGCTCCTTGTTGACCAGCGCGAGAACCTGCGCCTCGGGCCCGCCACCGGACTCGGAACCCGACCCGGAGTCCGATCCGGTGCTGCCGGGCCGGGTGCCGCCGGAACCGCTCGCCGCCCCGCCGCCGCTGCTCTTCGCCGCCGTCCCCGCGGGTGCCTTCTCCGCCGGGACGGTCGTCTTCCGTTCACGAGGGGTGGGGCTCGCCGATCGCTTCCGCTTCTCCTTCGGCTTCGCGCTCGGCGAGTTGCTCGCCGTACTGCTCGGGCTCGCCGAAGGGGAGGCGAGCGGCGTCGCCTCACCGGAGGCGTCGGCACCCGGTGTCCTGTCTGCGCTGTTCGCGACCACCCGGTCCGACGCGTCGCCGTCCTCGCCGCTGACGACGGCCACGGTGATCCCGACTCCCGCTATCGCAGCGACGGCTCCCATGGCCAGCGCGGGACCGCGCCTCTTCGGCCCACTGCGAGGGCGGGCGTGGAAGCGGGACGGGCGAGCGGCTCGGCGGGAACCCATGCAGGACACCTCGGTCTGTCGGTCGGCTGACTCGGCCCCGAATCCGGTGGCCGCGATCGCGGCCACCGGACCTGTGGGGGGTGTTCGAGAGCCTAGAACCCGGCCGGGGCGGAGACCTCTGATCAAAGGTCATCTTCAAGAACCCTTAAGACAGGCCCCAAAGTCCGCTGAGAAACGACGGGAAGCATCCCGGCGGCGTAGAACCGGGGGATCCGTTCCAGGGTGTGGGCCCGAGCAAGTGCGCCCGCCGGTACGGCGGCCCCGCCCCTGGCGCGGCCGAGGTCCGGCGGGCCGCAGCCGACGGACGGGGTCGGTGGCCTCCGGCTGCCACCTGGTGGAGCACAGAGCCTCTGGAAGGCACCCGCAGCCGGGACATGGGCCTGTGCCGGCCCTGGGCCCTAAGCTCCTGCCATGACCACTTGGTACGTCCTCCTGGAAGAGGACACACGGGAGACCAAGTACGCCGACGGTGCGGAACTGAGGCTGCACCGCTGGAAGTTGGTGGCCACGCGGGGCGTCGGCTCGACTGCGGAGGTGGCCGCCGCGGAAGCGGAGCGACTCGCTCTGGAGCACGTGCCGGCCGTGATCGCCAGGCACGCCAGGCCTGGAGATCAGCCCGCCAGGCAGGCCTACCTCACTCCCGACGGCGCATGGGTGGTGTCCGTCAGGCAGCGGGGTCGGGAAGCCCACGTTCGAGTGAGCGTCGCCCGACTGATGCACACACAGACGGAGAGCGAGGCGCCTGCTCCGAGCTGGAAGGAGAAGCTGCGCGAGGCCTTCTGACGCGAGGACGCCGGCAGCTCTCGCCGGCCACCCGGACCACCCGGACCACCCGGACCCCAATTCAACTACGACATTCCCCGCTTCAAAAGTTGCCGTGCGCAACTGATGAATCTCGATTCATCAACAGCTTTCCAACGGGCGTTTCGAATCGGTCTGGTTTTCGGGATGCTCCGCGGTCTGCACCATTTTCAGGTCCGGTCGGACTGGTGCTCTGCAATCGCTTGCTGTGAAGCCCGCACCGCCTACCCAGATTCCGTGCCACAACGTCGGCCCCTGGTATATGTGCACACCTTCTCGACGAAATGCCCGCATGAGCGTCAGGCGTGTGATGGAAAAGTGCGCGAGAAGGGTGGCCGATTCGTGTGCTGCCGACCTGCTGCTACGCCACCGATCCGCTTGAAGTCCTTGATCTGAGCACATCAATGAGTCAGGTTCGAGGTGGATCCGATGCAGGTTCGGTTCCGAACTCCCAGGCCCCCCACATCACCTGACGAGGAGAACCCCTCACATGGCGTCTCGCGCATTCACACACAGAATGCAGCTCCTTACTGCCACAACCGTCGTCGTAACCCTGACGGCCATCGGCACGGCCCACGCGCACACAGCGCCCGAACCCACCCCGGCAGAAGGCACCGTGTACGGCCTCGGTGCGAACGGAGCCGTCCCCGGCAGCTTCATCGTCACGATGGACGAGAAAGCGAACAAGTCCGCGCTTGCCGAGGAGTACGGCGGCACGCTCCGGCGCACGTACACGACCGCCATCAACGGCTTCTCCGCCAACGGCCTTTCCTCGGCCGAGGCCAAGCGCCTCGCCGCGGACCCGGCGGTCGCCAAGGTCGTGCAGGTCAAGAAGTTCAACATCGACGCCACTCAGGACAACCCGCCCTCCTGGGGCCTCGACCGCCTGGACCAGGCGGACACGGCCGGCGACGGCAAGTACACCTACCCCGACGGCGCGGGCGACGGCGTCACGGCGTACGTCATCGACACCGGTGTGAGGATCTCGCACAAGGACTTCGCGGGACGGGCCACGTCCGGCTTCGACGCGGTGGACAACGACAACGACGCCAGTGACGGCAACGGTCACGGCACCCACGTCGCCGGCACGATCGCCGGCACGTCCCACGGCGTCGCCAAGAAGGCGAAGATCGTCGCCGTCCGGGTGCTCGACGACAACGGGTCAGGGACGACCGAGCAGGTGATCGCAGGCATCGACTGGGTCGCCAAGAATCACAGCGGCCCGTCCGTCGCGAACATGAGCCTGGGCGGGGGCGCCGACCCGGCCATCGACGAAGCCGTCAAGAAGGCCGTCGCCGCCGGTGTCACCTTCGGCGTCGCCGCCGGCAACGACTCCGCCGACGCCGGGCAGGGCTCCCCGTCCCGTGTCGCGGAAGCCATCACCGTCGCCTCCTCGACCAAGGCCGACAAGCAGTCCGACTTCTCCAACTTCGGGGCGGTCGTGGACATCTACGCCCCCGGTTCGGACGTCACCTCCGCGTGGAACGACAGCGATGAAGGCACCAAGACCATCTCGGGCACGTCCATGGCCACACCGCACGTCGTAGGCGCCGCGGCCGTCTACCTGGCGGGCCACAAGGACGCCACGCCGGACCAGGTGGCCAAGGCCCTCACCGACGGCGCCACTCCCGACAAGATCTCCAACCCCTCACAGGGCACCGCGAACAAGCTGCTCAAGATCGTCGAGTAGCCCCATGTGACCGGCGCCCACCGTACTGCCCTCACCGGGGCCACGGCGGGCGCCGGCCGTGCTGTGCGTACCCTCTCAGACCGGTCAACGGCGCGCACGGCGGGCGGCGGCCGTGCTGTGCGTACCCCCTCAGACCGGTCAACGGCGCAGCCGATAGCGCAGGTGAAGCACCCGGTTGCCCTGAAGCACCACGTCAGGATCCTCCAACAGGTGCTGCGCGTGGACCGACCCGAAGTAGTGCTTGCCGGACCCGAACACGACGGGCACCACGTCCATGCGCACCTCGTCGATCAGGCCCGCGGCAAGCACCTGGCCACCGACGTCGCCGGCGGCGACCTCGACCACGCGGCCACCCGCAAGCTCCTGCGCCTTGGCCACGGTGCTCTCCTCTGCTTCCGGGTGCCTCAAATCAGCGTGTCGTGAGCTGTCGCTCTTGTAAGGAACGGCCGACCTGATCCCGGCCGTCGGCCCCGTTCGCGACGGCCGCAGCACCTTCTGCATCCGCACCGTCATCGACCGAGGCCCCCCTGACCGAGGCCCCCTGCCCCCTCAACTCATGGCCCGCACCGCGTACATGACGGACCACACAGCTTCACCGGAGCCCGCGACGCGCGGACACGGAGGACCGCCGCTCGACTGCGAGGCACATGCCTGTTCACCGGTTGATGAGGACGTGAGACCCGATGCCGAGCAGGACGAACTACTCCGGCCTGGGCGGGCCGGACGCTCCGGTACGGCCTCCTCACCGGCACTCCCTGCATGGTGCTGAAGTCCGCGCCGCCTTCCTCGATGCCGCGGGTCCGCCTCGGGCTGCTGCTGCGCCGCCGCGGCCAGGCGGCCCGCGCCCTGACAGACGCTGAAGTCGCCGGCGGCGGCACCTGCACCAGACCCGCCACCTGACCGAGGTGCCCCACCACGACGACGACCTGCGTACCGCGGCTTACCGGCTGAGTCGTCCGTCGCGGGCGGGATGCACCCGAGCACCACGGCTATCGGGCCTGGATACACAGGAAGCAGCCTTCCCAGTGCGGGAGTCCGCTGAGGACCCGGTGACGCGTGCACGATGCCGTCGCAGCCCCCTCCGGCCCTGGGAAGTGGTGGTAGGGGCCGCTGTTGGCCGGCGGGGTGAAGTGCTCCACCATGATCCTGAACTGCTCCAGGTGGTCGTGCACGCGGGGCGGGTGGTAGCCCAGCTCGCTCCAGCGATGCCCGCTCGCTGCGAGAGCCGTGGCGCGCAGTACGAAGTCCTTGGACCGCGCGCGCTCGGACTGACTGGTGCCCCAGTCGACCTCCTCCAGGTGGAAGCCGACCGCGCCACGGCCCATCACATGCTGGTCCTGCAAGTTCAGTAGCGCCGCGAAGCGAAGGTCCCAGGCCTCGGATGCAAGATCGGACACAGCGAGCATCAGCACCTCGACAAACGCCTCGGTGCCGCCGTTGGACAGATCCAGCTCCCGGCCTCCACCAGAGAAGATGTTCGCCACCTGGCCACCGTACCGTCGGACTGCGACCCTGCTTCGTTGGCCTCGGCTCCCCTGCACAACGGCCTGCGCGGGCGTGGGGTCGTCCAGGACGTGTTCTACGTAGCGGGTGAGTCCTGGGCGGACAGTTCTTCCGCCAGTTCCATACAGCGCAGGCGGGCCGGGGAGAAGTCGTAGGGCATCTTGCCGGTGGTTTCGAACACGCTCATGGAGTCAGTCTCCCGCCTGCGAGAACCGAGGTCGGTCGGCCCCTCGCCCTTGCCGTCATCGGCGGTGGCAGGGTGCAAAGTGTCCCAGGCGTCGAAGAGGGCATCGTCGTCCTTCCCCAAGCCGGACTCCTCGATGGCGGCCTGCAGGGCGCTCTCGAAGGCGTGCCGCTCGACGGCCACTTGAGCCACCCGTGGATCATCGACGGCGACACCGTCATCGAGCGCCTCCTCGGCCTCATCGATGCGGTCGGAATCCTCCCGCAAAGTGGGGTGCGCGGCCAGGACGACGAAGCGGGTGGCCTGGACGGCCGCGCCGAGCGGGCCGAAGATCCGCTCGGTGACCAGCAGACTGTCCAGGTCCGCCTGGCGCAGGGAGCCCTCGGGCAGGCTCTTGAGGCGGTCGGTGACGACGTCGGAGAGCAGGCCCATCCGGCTGCCTTCGGTGCGCATCCGCTGCACGGCGGTCCGTTGCCGCCGCAATTCCGCCTCCTGCTGGACGAGGGTTTCCTCCAACCGCTCCAGGATGTCCGCGACACGGTCTTCGCCGTCCCCACCGGCGGAAGCCGTGTCGGCGGTAAAGGCGGCACGGATGTCGTCCAGGGCGATCCCGGCGTCGGCCATCTTGCGAATCCACAGGAGGCGGATCATGTCCTCGTACCCGTAGCGGCGGCGGTCATCGCTGCCCCGCTCAGGCTCTGGGAGCAGACCGATCTCGTGGTAATGGCGAATCGCCCGTGGCGTGCTGCCGACGAAGGCCGCCGCGTCACCGATCTTGACGCGACGGGGTGGCGTGAAAGACGAATGCATGAGCAAGACCTTTTCCTCAAGGCATCGGGACGGGACGTAAGTCCACCGGACCACATGCCGCTACGGAAGGTGCAACCCCATCCATGCCGCGCCGCGCCAATGCCAGGAAGTATGCCCTTCCTCCGTGATGACTGCAGGGCCGTCCTTGCTCCTGGGGCATCCGCACGACGGCAGGCTGAGGGTTCACAGCCACCGATGAATCGCGCCGGCCTGAACCGTCGCCTCGAACCGAACCGCAAGTGTGTCGAACCGGGTCGCCACGGCCCGTGCCGCTTGAGCCGCTGATCCTGCATTCGACCTGTGCCGGGCCTCCAGGCCCTCGTGTTCGAGGAAGGGCGGACGGCCACCGCCAGGTCCGCGGCGCCTGCGTTTGCGGACCTGATCGGCCGGCCCAGGAATCGTGCAAGTGATGCCACGTCTGCGCAGGGAGGCGCGATTCGCGCGTGAAGAGTACGCCTTATCGCCTCGCACCGCAGCGGGCGGCGGCTTTGAGGCCGACCGACTCCCGGCCGGGGCCCCGACCGCGTTCAGAGCCGGCTCGAACTGTGGACTGCCGCCGCACTGCCCGGCGTTCTTGCTGGCGCATTCGCGCGGGGCACCCGTCGTCCTCTCGAAGCCAGACGACGGCACGCGCGACACTCAGGCGTGCGCGCCTGCCGCCTTGCGGCCGGTCAGTCCCGCGGTGCGACGCGGATCCGGTTCCCGTCAGGATCCGCCGCGAGGAAGGTCAGCCCGAACCCCGCATCATGAGGCTCGCGCAGCATCGTGACTCCCTTGGACTTCCACTGCTCAAACGTCGCGTTGAGCTCGTCGGGTCCACTGTCGATGGCCAGGCACACCTCACTGGTGCGCGGGACGTCCGGTGACAGATCCTCGAACTGGCCGGACCACAGAGCGAGGTCAGCGCCTGGCCCGAGGTCGAAGGTGATGTATCCCGGAGTCTCGAACGACGGGCTCATGCCGAGGAGGTCGCCGTAGAAACGCGCTGCGGCGGGAGCGTCGTTCACGTAGACGATGGACACGATGGATGTGGTCATGACTGGTCCTTCTCGCAGGTAGCAGGTACGCATCCACCAGCCTGACCGGTATATGCGCCACATCGTGTCGCAATTCCCGGGGAAAATCGGTGGGTGACCCCAGACCGCTTCTTCAGCCTGATGCTGCTCCTCACGTCAAGGGATGCCGTGACCACACAGGAACTCGCCTCAGCGCTCGGGGTGTCCCTTCGAACCATCACCCGAGACCTGAACTGGCTCCGCGACGCCGGTCTGCCGGTCACCGCACACCGCGGCCGTCTCGGAGGCGTGACCATGCTGCCCGGATCCGGAGTCGACCTCACGCGGCTCACACCGGGCGAGCGGGATCATCTGTCGCTCACCGGGCTGGATGAGACGCAACGCGCGGAGCTCAACGCATCGGCCGAAAGCCGGCGCGCCCTCTCCAAGATCGCCGCTGCACAGCTACCACGAGTTCATGAGCTCCTGCCGCTCACCGACGTAGTGCACGTGGACAGCCGTCCCTGGCATGGCGCACGAACTTCCGGCACGACTCCGGCTTCGCTGATCGGCGCAGTGCGGCGAGGCCGCCGGCTACGGATCGAGTACGCCAGTCCACGCGAGTCGTGTCCACGCGACCTGACCGTGGATCCTTACGGGCTGTTCGCCAAGGCGGGCATCTGGTACCTCGTCGCCGACTGTGCCCGAGTGCCACGGATGTACCGACTCGAACGGATCTCGACGTGGAAGGAAGCCGACCAGCCACGACGGATCCGCGAGGACCAGACCCTGGCCACCGTCGCTGCCGCGCTCATCGCTCAGTGGGAACACAACCACGTGATAGAGGTCAGCGCCACCATCGACCAGACCCAGATCGAGCGAGCGCAACGGATCTTCGGCCACCGACTCGTCCAGGACGGCCCTGACGATTCCGCCGCCGGCCACAACGTGACAATCCGCTTCCTGCGTCTGGAGGATGTGCGAGCACTACTGCCGTTCGGGAGCGCCATCACTGTGCACGGCCCCACTGAAGCCAGGGCTCACCTCCGCGACCTCGCCATCCATCTCGCCCACCACTATGCGCCGTCACCAACCTGCCCGGACAGCACACGGGACCCGGACGGCTGACGACTCCTGATGGGCCATCACTCCCGCGCTCCTGACCAGCGCCGTGCAGGGGGCGCCTCGGCGAAGTGGCCCCACGGCACGTTGGCGGCGTCGGTGGAGCCGCAGCCATGGCGGATCAAGACAAAGTGCTGCCGGTGACAACGCGAGCCTGGTCAGCATCTGCGCGGTGGGCCAGGCTCATCCGCTGAGACGGCGATGCCCGATGAGGGTTCGATCCGCTGGCCGGTCGGTGAGGATCCGTCGGCAGTCTTCGACCTGTCGCCCGGTCACGAATCTCGGCGCACGTTGATTCTGAGCGGGCCGGTGGTGTCCGATGCGGAACTGGGAGCGGTGGTTGGTGGCCTCAGGATGGGCGCACGCTGGTGGACGCAGAGGATTCCGGCTCCAGACGGACACAGCAGTGACCGGGGCTGGGAGCCAGGCGTGCCTGGAGGCCGCTTTCGGTGATCCCCTCCAGCAGGCCGCGGAGCAGGTGGAGGTTCATGCCGCACACCGTCTGGGTGTGATCGCGGGCCAGCGCGTGGAAGGGACAATTGCCCAAAACGATGGCATCACCGTCAGAGCGGGGTTCGAAGCCGTTCTCTTCCAGCACGGTGAATACATCCGCATGGCCCGGGCCGGCGAGTTGTGCGCCCAGCCCGTGTGCCTTTCGGTGCAGAACCGAACGAACCGGTTCACCTGTGGATTCGGAGTCCTCCAGTGCCTGGGCCAGGAGCCGTCCCGCCAGTTCGTAGTGCCGCTCCGGGAGGCTGACGGTGACCTGTCTCGCGGACCGCTTGTAGAGCTTGGCGGGCCGGCCTGCTCCGGGCCCGGTGCGGCCGCTGCGCCGCTCGTAGACGACGTCGAGCAGCGCCTCGTCGGCCAGCCGGTCCAGGTGGAAGGCCGCCGTCTGCCGGGCAATGCCGAGGGCCTCGGCGGCTTCGTCCCGGCTGACCGGCTCCGGCTGGCGCACGACGTGGTCGTAGAGCCTCCTGCGGGTCGGCTCGCCGAGAACGGCGACGGCTGAGACGTCGGGGCGGGCTACTTCCTTCGAGGGGTCCACGAACACCAGTGTAAAACCAACAGCGATTGACTAAAGACCGCTTCCGCGCTTCTATCGTTAATGAGAGTTGTCTATAGAAGGAAGGGCGTCATGTCGTCCGCAACCACAACCACCACATCAGCCGCCACCCGGCGGCCCGCGCTCAGCGATCCCGGCTACCAGGCGTTCGTCATCCTGCGCACCGGGTTCACCGTCGCGCCGATCCTGTTCGGGCTGGACAAGTTCGCCAACCTGCTCGTGGACTGGCCCACCTACCTCGCCCCGTGGATCAACGACATCGTCCCGGGGAGTGCCCAAGCAGTCATGTACGCAGTCGGAGTGATCGAGATCGTTGCGGGCCTCGTCGTCGCGCTCGTCCCGCGCTTCGGCGGCTGGCTGGTGGCCGGATGGCTCGCCGGGATCATCGTCAACCTTCTGACCACCCCCGGTTACTACGACGTCGCGCTGCGCGACTTCGGCCTGCTGCTCGCCGCGGTGGCTCTCGCCCGGCTCGCCCAGCGCTACCACGGCAAGCGACAGTCTCACTGACGGAGGGCAGCAGCCCCAGGAGGTGACCAGGCGGGTGGGCGTCCATCGGCTCACCCGCTGGGTGTGAAGGAGGCCAACGCACCAACATCGAGACCTACGCCGACTCCTACTGGCTCGCCTCGCACAGAGGCGTTGACCGAAGCGCCCGCCAAAGCCGGCGGCATGGTGACCATGCAGGAAACGGACCAGCTGGAGAAGGCCTCCGGCAAGCTCTTCTTGTTGTGGGGCCGCCACCGGCCAACCACACTGGGAGTCGAATAGGGGATATCGAGTCATGGACCACAGCACGCACCGCACCGGTACCGCGCACGGCCACACCGCCCCTGTACAGGGCCACGGTCATCACGGCCATCAGGAACACGGTGGCCACGGCAAGGGCGCGTCCTGGCCGACGGCGGTGAAGGCGACGCTGCACTGCCTGACCGGCTGCGCCATCGGCGAGATCCTCGGCATGGTCATCGGCACCGCCCTGCTGTGGGGCAACGTGCCCACCATGATCCTGGCGATCTCCCTCGCCTTCCTCTTCGGCTACTCCTTCACGCTCTTCGCCGTCGTGCGCGCAGGGCTGTCGCTGAAGGCCGCCATCAAGGTGGCGCTGGCCGCCGACACCGTATCCATCGCGGTGATGGAACTGGTCGACAACGCGATCATCGCGCTGACCCCGGGAGCGATGGACGCGCATTTGTCCGACGGACTGTTCTGGTCGGCGCTGCTCGGCGGCTTCGCCGTCGCCTTCGTGATCACCACTCCGGTGAACAAGTGGATGATCGGCCGCGGCAAGGGCCACGCCGTCGTCCACGCCTACCACTGACGCACCCAGTACAGGCGGGCAAACAGGCCCAAGCCCCCACCTTGCGCACGCAGATTCCCCAGGCCGGCTCTGGCCCGTAGGAGCCGATCATGGCGAAGGAGAAGAGCAGGAACGGCCGGTTGGCGGAGATACCGCGCCACTGGGCGAGCATGCCCTGACCCCTGACCCCTGACCCCTGACCCCTGGCCCCTGTCGCCGTTCTGCCTCTGGGCGTCGTCACGCCGCCGGGTGGGCAGGGCGCGGATCTGTACGACGCTCAGCAGCGCGAAGATGGCGGCCGACACAGGGCAGGTGATGCGGAAGTCCACGCTGGTCAGCACCGTGCCCCCCAGCGGGCCCAGCGGGCCCAGCAGGGCCCGGCCGGCCCGGCGGCGGCTGACGCGGCTGGCCCCTGGAGCGGCGGGGGTGCAGTCAGTCGCAGTCGTCGAGGTTGATCTTCAGTGAGCGGGTCTGGTCGTTGAGGTCGCAGCCGCGCAGGTCGCGGATGAGCCGCCACTGCGGCGGGTTACACCACACGTAGCCGGCCGGGCAGTCGATCTCTGCTCGCACCACGTTCGGGGCGCTGGAAGCGGAGGCGGGAAAGGCCATCGCGGCGAGCGCCGAGGCGAGGATCGCCGCGGATGCGAGTGGCCGGGGCTCAGTGTGAAGCGGTTCCGAACAGCCCGCTGACGATTTGCCGCAGTACCGCCTCTTCCGGGCCGCTGTCATCCGCTCTCTCGTACTCGGTCAGCGCAATGCCGGCGAGCGTGAACTCGTCCATCAACGCGCGCAGCGCTTCCAGCAGGTCCTCGACTCCGAGGCCGCCCGGCTCGGGCGTGCCGACGGCCGGGAAGATCTGCGGATCGAGGACGTCGAGGTCGATGTGGACGTAGACCGCCTTGGCGCCGGTCGCACGCACCTGGGCCAGAAGTGGACCCGGTCGGGTCAGTTGCTCGACGCCGATGTGCCGGATGCCGCGACGCTCGACGAACTCCCGCTCGCCCGCGTCCAGTGACCGGGCGCCTGCCAGCACCACACGGTCGGCCGACACGCTCTGCGCGGGGCGCAGGCCTTCGGGGCCGTCGCCGAGGAGCGCGCGCAGCACCATGCCGTGGAAGGCTCCGGACGGCGAGGACTGCGGGGTGTTGAGGTCGGCGTGCGCGTCGAACCACACCAGCGTCAGCCGGTCCCCGAAGACGGAGAGCGCGGTTTCGATCGGAGCGAGGTCCACCCCGCAGTCGCCGCCGATGGTCACGGTCGTTTCACCTGGCGGAACAGCGGCCAGGGCTTCGCGCACTGCTTGCAGGTGCCGCTCCAGCACGTCGGCGTTTCGTACGCCGCCTCGCGAGTTCCCGGCGCCGCTGTCGATCGCCACCCTGAGCCGCCGCTCCTCAGGAACAAGCTCGGCAAGGCGGACAGCACCATCGCGCAATCGACCAGCGGTCGTGGCCCCCGACCCCTGCCACTGCGCCACCTCGAGTACGACCTGACCGGACACGACTCTCCCCTCACGTTGACCAACTCAGCCTAAGCAATGGCCCGTACATGATCTCGGGTACTGGGTGACCTGCGTGTCCCTCAGCCACCCGGTCCCTTCTCGCGGCGATGCGGGATGACCAGGCCGGCACCCCGGCAGCCGCCGTCCGCGATCACCGTGCTCTTCCCGCGGCCTCCCTGGGGCCGAACAGTTCCCACACCTTGCAGTCGTTGCGGTTGCCGGGCAGCGGAGGGCCGCGCGGGCGGATTCCACGCAGCAGTGGCCGCCGGGCCGCACGACGGCATCGCAGTCTCGCGTAGTGCACCCCCCCGCCCATGATTGGTTCGCCCGCAACCGGCAGGCGTGCACCCCGGCGCTGCGGTCAGGAACGCGCTCGTGGGGCGTACGTCTGGCCGATGCGTATTTTCGAAGGTTGTTTGTTCGGTCTCAGCGCCCGACCGCGAACAACGTCTGAGCCATTACACCTGGAGTGGGCGTTCCGGCCGCAACAGCCGCGTCCCGGCCGGGTTGCGACAGAACTCTGAGGCAGAGCTGAACTCGTCATCCCGCCGTCTCTACCGGTCGCGCTCATGCCTGACCGGTGCCGTCGACGAAGGAGAACCGTGAAGAAGAGGACCCCGCTCAAGCGGGCTACCGCCGCAGCCGCCATGATCGCCACGGCAGGGCTGCTTTCGCTCGGCACCAGCACCGTGGCCACAGCTGCGCCGTCGGGGGACACGTCCGCGCAGGCATGCGGGTACTACGAAACCTCCGACTCCGCCTACTACGGTCATTGCGGCAGCGGCCGCGTCATCATCAAGATCGAGCTGGACTGGACCACCGACGTGCGGTACGAGTGCGTTCCCGATGGCGAGACCTATCTGGGCAGCACCGACGACATCGACTACGCGGTGTACGTCGGGAACTGCTGACCCATCACAGGATCGATCGCGATGCGACGGCGTGGCGGT
>NZ_JBEZWN010000096.1:0-22093 GCF_040637495.1 Streptomyces sp. NPDC029044 | reverse complement strand
GGTCGAGGCCGGCGATCATGCGGGTCAGCTCATCCTCCGTGAGGAGGCCCGCCTTGTGCAGCACGCGCGCGTGGGCACGGGAACCGGCGATGTCGAGCAACTTCTCGGCCTCGGCCGGGTCGTAGGGGTACGTCTTCTCGGCCGCGGGACTGTAGCCGTCGTAACCAGGCATCGCCGGCTGGGAGATCGGGGTCCCGTACTGGCCGTAGACCGCCTTGGTGATCGCGGCGCGATCGATGGCGAAGTTCAGCGCCTGCCTGACGCGCTCGTCACCCAGCCCCTTGACGACGGTGCCCTCGCGGTCGAGGAGGAACAGGCCCGCCCAGGTGGTGGGCTTCTTGAGCGTGATGAGCGACGTGGTGCCCTTGATGGTCGGCGCCACGTCCGGGGTGCCGTACATGAGGTCGATCTGCCCGGACTTCAGGGCCTGCACCTGTGAGTTGACGTTCGGCATCACCCGGACGGTGATCTTCTTGAAGTGGATGGCGGACTTGTCGAAGTAGTTCTTGTTCGGGGTGTAGACGTAGTGGTCGCCGGAGACGGACTGCTGCGGGCTGTACACGTACGGACCGGCCCCGAACGTCTCGGAGGCCAGCTTCTTCGGGTTCTTCAGCCCCTCCGGACTGATGATGGCGCCGCCCACGAACGCGGGCGTGAACAGCGCCCCCATCTCAGGGTTCGGCGTCGGGCTGCTGACCACGACGGTCGAACTGTCCGGTGTGGCGAAGGTCAGGGGACGGAACCAGGCACCGCCGGGTCCGCTGCCCTTGACGAAGTACTTGAACGAGTTGACGACGTGGGTGGCGGTGATCGGCGTGCCGTCGGCGAACTTGACGCCCTTGCGCAGGTGGAGTTCGAACTTGGTATTCCCCTTGCCGACATAGCCCCACTTGTCGGCCAGACCGGCCCCCAGGGTGCCGTCGGCCTTGCGGGTCAGCAGCGTGGCGTAGGCGGGGTCCATGTAGTTCAGGAAGGGCCCGACCGCGATCTGGGCGGGGTCCAGGCTGTTGGGTGCCGAGGACAGGGCGATGGTCAGGTTCGCCGATCCGGCACCGCCGGCGCTGTTGCCCTGCCCACCGCCGCAGGCGGCGAGCGCGAGCGATGCCACCACGCCGAGGGAGGCTTGGAGGGCTGTTCTTCTCTTCATCGAGGTCTCCGTGCGATCGGGAGGGATGGGGAGGTGAGACGCGAAGAGCGGGCGACGAGGCCGGGAGTTCGGGGTGTGTCACGTGGATCGCGCGTGCCACCGGGGTGGACCGACCTGGTGGCGGAACACGGCCTGGGTCGTCGCCGGCGGATGAGCGGGGCCCGGGAGGCAGCCGTCGTGGTGGAGGCACCGGCCCGCTACTTACACCTTTAAGCGAGTGCCCGTAAACTAACTGTGTCGCCCGGGTTGCGCAAGAGGTTCACCGGCGGCGGCAGGTTCCGTCCGGGCGGCGGGCCGCTCACCAACCACGGCGGCACAGGGCGGACGAGGGGCAGGCGGCGCACTGTCGCGCCTGTTCAGCGGCCTGTTGTGGAGGTCCGCGGCCCACCGGTGCCGGTCAGGCGGACACCCGGACGTGAACGCGCAGCGGTTCCGGCAGGGCGACGGCGGGGACCCTCGCCCCTTCGAGGGCGTCGACGATACGGCGGGCCAGGGCCCGCGCGATGGCGCCAGTGTCACGGACGACCGTGGTCAGCGGGGGCCGGGCCAGCGCGGCGCCGGGGATGTCGTCGACGCCGATCACCGCGAGGTCGCGCGGGGCCCGCAATCCCAGCGACGACAGGGCCGCCAGAACGGCCAGGGCGACGGCGTCGTTGAAGGCGCAGATGCCCGTCACCGGCGGATCGGCGGCGAGCCACGCCTGCACCGCCCGTACGGCACCGCCCGGATCGAGGGACACGGTCTGGACGTCCGGCTCCGCGAGGCCGAGTTCGGCGCACACCTTGCGCACGCCGTCCAGTCGCGGCCCGGCCAGTACGCCGAGCCGCGCCAGATCCGGGTAGGCGTAGCCGAGCCGCTGGTGTGCTCGGGCGAGGTGGCCGGCCTGCGCCGCCCCGATCGGCTCCTCCGGCACGAGGGCGGACCGCTGCCCGCTCCCCGCCGAGCCGTGCACCGCCATGACGACTTCGATGCCCGCCGCCCGCATGGCACCGGCCTCGGCTTCCGGGAACGCGTCCAGCGCCAGAACCGCCGCCGGGGTCAGGGCTTTCCACACCTCCCCCAGGTGCCGGGCGGGGTGCGCCGCCGAGTGCACGAGGAAGGTGAGCCCGTGCTGGGCCAGGGCATCGGTCAGCTGCTGGACGAGCCGGCCGAGGACGTGCTCGATCGGCCAGTCCGGCAGCAGGCCGAGCACGATGTCCGAGCGCCCCCTGCGCAGGCTGCGCGCCGCGGCCGAGGGGGCGTAGCCGAGCCGTGCGGCCGCATCCCGCACCCGCTGCCGGGTGGCTGCGGGGATCCTCTGATGCGGGGAGTCGTTGAGGACGTAGCTCACCGTGGCGCGGGACACCCCGGCCTCGCGTGCGACATCCGCGCTGGTCACACGTCTGCCGCCGGGTCTTCCGGTCATGCGTCTCCTCCCGGTGCCGGGCGTCTTGCCAAAGCCCTCGGCTGGGGCTAGCTTGGCCGCTCAGCTTACCTACACGTTTAAGTGACGCGATATGAGCGACGCCATGTACCCCTCGAAGTGACGCGCGCAGCACGGCCGGACCGCCGCGCCCGCCCGCACTCGACACGTTCCGAAAGGCATCCGCGTGATCCTCCATCACGACTTCCGCCACTCCGGCATGACGTTGCGCTCCACGGTGCACATCCCCGACGGTCCGCCTGGCACCCGCCGGCCCACGGTGCTCTTCGTGCACGGCTTCAGCTCCAACCGGCTCGAACTGCCCGATTTCGTCGCCATGTCGCGGCTGCTGGAGGCGCACGGCATCGCCTCGGTCCGGTTCGACCTCTCCGGCCACGGCGAGAGCGACGGCGACTTCTTCGACGTCACCATCACCGGAGAGATCGCGGAAACGCGTGCTGTGCTGGCCGGCGTCCGGACCCTCGACTTCGTCGACCCCGGCCGGATCGGCCTCGTCGGGATGAGCATGGGAGGTGTGGTCGCGGGAATCGTCGCCGCCGAGGAGCCGGGGATCGGCGCGCTGTGCCTGTGGTCCCCGGCCGCGGTCGCGCCGTTCGAGATCGGCGGGGGCCACCTCAAGGGCCGCAGCCTGGCCGCGGAGATCGACGAAAAGGGATACTTCGATGCGGACGGGCACCGGATGAGTGCCGCGCTCGTCGAGGACATCGCCGGTCTCGACGTGTACGGGCGGTCCGCGCCCTACCGGGGGCCGGTCCACATCCTGCACGGCGACAAGGACGACATCGCCCCACTGGCCTACGTACACCGCTACCTGGACCACTACGACGGCAACGCCGAACTCGAGATCGTCGAGGGCGCGGACCATGCCTGGGGCACGGTCCCGCATCGCACCACGCTGCACCAGTCCACGCTGCGATTCCTCCGGAGGCACCTTCAGTCATGACCACCCCGAACTCCGAGGCACTCCACCCGACGGACACCGCGACGGAGGTCACCGCCCTGCGCACCGCGGACGACTCCGGTCTCGTCGCCACCCCCCACCCCGAACCCCGTCTGTCATGGTCGCTGAGCAGCGACCGGCCGGGCGTCCTCCAGCACGCCTACGAGGTACAGGTGGCGGCCGGCCCGTCCTTCACCGGCGCGGTGTCCAGCGGCGAGGTCGAGTCCGGCGTGGTGACCGACCACCCGTGGCCGGCCGGACCGCTGGTCAGCCGCGAGGCCCGTCACTGGCGCGTCCGCGTCCGCACCGACCTGGGGTGGACGCGGTGGAGCCAACCCGCCCGGGTGGAGGCGGCGTTGCTCGACGACGGGGACTGGACGGCACGCCCCGTCCACGTGCCCAGTGACCGGGGTCGCACCTCCCCCGGCCCGGTGCCGCTGCTCCGCCGGGAGTTCGACCTCCCGGCGGAGCCGGTATCCGCACGGCTGTACGTGACCTCGCTGGGCGTCCACCGCACCGGCGTCAACGACCGGCCCGTCTCCGACGAACTCCTGGAACCGGGCTGGACCAGCTACCGCAACCGGCTCCTGTACGCCACCTACGACGTCACCGGCCTGCTCTCCCCCGGCCGCAACGCCCTCTCCGCGGCCGTCGGCGACGGCTGGTACCGAGGCCATCTCACCTGGCACAAACACCGCGACGTCTACGGCGACACCTGCGCACTGCTCGCCCAGCTGGAGGTCGCCCTCGCCGACGGCAGCACCGTCACCGTCGTCACCGACGACCGGTGGCGCGGCGGGTACGGAGACCTGCTGGCTGCGGACCTGTACGACGGCTGCGCACGCGACCTCCGCCGAGAGCCGCACGGCTGGCGGCTGCCCGGCTTCGACGACCGCGACTGGGAGCGGGCCGCCGTACTGCCCCTGCCCACCGGGCTGGCGCAACGGGCCCACCCGCCGGTACGGGTCGTCCAGGTCATCCGGCCGGAGCTGAGCACCCTGCCCGACGGCACGATCACCGTCGACGCGGGCGAGAACGTCACCGGCGTGCTCCGTCTCCGTGCCGCCGGCCCGGCCGGCGGCACGGTAGCCGTCCGGCACGCCGAGGTCCTCGACGACGACGGCCGGCTGCTGACCAGCATCCTGCGCGGCGCACGCGCCACCGACGCGTACACCCTGTCGGGCGGCACGGCGGAACTGGAGCCGGAGTTCACCTTCCACGGCTTCCGCCACGCAGAGATCGAGGCCTCCCCGGGCGTCACCGTCGAGCACGTCGAGGTGGCTGTCATGGCCAGCGACCTGAGCCGCATCGGTGAGTTCCGCTGCTCCGACGAGCGGGTGAACGCGTTGTACGCCAACGTCGTCCGCTCCCAGCGCGGCAACTTCCTCGCCGTCCCCACGGACTGCCCGCAACGCGACGAGCGGCTGGGCTGGACCGGCGACATCATGGCCTTCGCCCCGACGGCCTGCGCCACGTTCGACAGCCAGGCCTTCCTCGACAGCTGGCTCACCGACCTGGGCATCGAGCAACGGCCGGACGGCGCGGTGCCGCTGGTGATTCCCGACGTGGACCTCGGCGAACTCCCGCCGATGGACCTGCCCTTCGCCGGCACCACCGCCGGCTGGGGCGACGCCGCCACCGTCGTACCGACCGCCCTGTTCGACGCCTACGGCCACCGCAGCCTGCTGGGCCGCCACTACGCCACGATGCGCGCCTGGGTCGACTTCACCGCCGGTCGCCTCGATGACGACGGGACCTGGAGCGGCAACGCGCAGCTCGGGGACTGGCTCGACCCGGCCGCCCCACCGCAGGACCCGGCGCGCGCCACCACCGACTCCGCCTACGTGGCCACCGTCTTCGTCGCACACAGCGCCCGGCTTCTCGCCGACGCGGCCCGGGAACTGGGCCGGACCGACGACGCCGAACGGTATGAGGCGCTGCACCGGCGTACCGCCGAGGCCGCCTGGCGGAAGTGGGGCGACCACGCCCGCACCACCCAGACCGGATGCGCGCTCGCGCTCGAGTTCGGCATCGCGCCCGCCGCCGAACGTCCCGCCGTCGGTGAGTCCCTCGCCGCCCTGGTGCGCGCCAACGACGGGCGTATCGCCACCGGGTTCCTCGGCACCCCCTTCGTCCTGCCCGCCCTGTCCCGCAGCGGTCATACCGCGGAGGCGTACCGGCTCCTGCTCAACACCGAGTGTCCGGGCTGGCTCTACCAGGTGCAGCGCGGCGCCACCACCATGTGGGAGCGGTGGGACGCGATCCGGCCCGACGGCACCATCGACACCGAGAAGGCCGGGACGATGCTGTCGTTCAACCACTACGCCTACGGCGCGGTCGCCGCCTGGCTCTACGGCTCCGTCGCCGGGCTGCGGGCCACCGCGCCGGGCTACCGCACGATCGAGATCGCGCCACGGCCCGGGGCCACGCTCACCTCGGCGGCCGCCTCGATCGCCACCCCGTACGGAACGGCGTCCGTGACCTGGTCGGTCAGTGGCGGCACGCTCACGGTGGACGCCGAGCTGCCACCGGGCACGACCGGGCGGTTCCTCCCGCCCGAGCATCTGCACTCCGCGCAGCCGGTCACCGACCTGGTTTCGGGGCGTCACCGCCTGGTCCTGCGCGGCTGACGGGAGCGGCGCCGTGGCGCGGCCCGCCGGCCCCGCCGCAGAAATGCGGTGGGTCCTTCGCCGGGGGCGAGGCACAATCTCCGGGAATCGGGGCGAGGGGGAGCTTGCTTGGACGTGTTCGCGTGTGCCGGGTGCGGCACGGAGCTGACAGCGCCGGTGTCCCGGGTGGCCCTCCCGGTCCACACCCACCACGGCGGCTGGGAGGAACTCCATCCTCCGCTGATGGAGCCGGCAACGTACGCCGTCGACCCCCGGCCCACCGGGCCGCCGTGGCGGTTGTGGGAGGAGGTCGGGGAGGACGCGGCTGCCCGACAGGGTGTGTACGCGCCGGTGTACTCCGTCTCCTTCGGCGCGCGGAACAGGATCGTCATCGCCCCCGGCGACTCCCGGTCCATGGCCCTGATACCCGAGAAGTGCGAGGGCTACTGCCGGGGTGTGGACGGCCGGTCCGGCCCCAACCTGGCGTGCGAGGGGTGCGGGCGGGCCGTGGCGACCCGCATGGACGACTGCGGAATGTGGCAGACGGTATGGCTGGAGCCGGGCGAGGTCGTACGCCGCCCCTCGGGGCTCCCCGCCGGTCCGCCTCCCGACTGGGGTGACCTGGAGCGCGCCGAGCACCGCATCCCACCCGTCGAACCCGACGGGTCGTGGAGCCGCCGCTGGGAGGCGGCGGTCGCGGTCGCGCTGGCCCACCTCGTGGCGGCCGCTGAGGACCGCCCCGTGACCCTCCCCGCGGGCCCCGTCACCGAACTGCTCGGCCACGCCGTCGGCCGGTACCTGCCGTCCGGGCCTGATGCCCGTTCGGTGGGGCTGGCCGGCCCGGGGATCCGCACGCCCCGGCCCCGTCCCGACGTCCTCCTGGTCCCCCGCCACCCCCTCACAGGCACCCCCTGGCGCCCATCCGGCGACGACGTGGCCGTGGTGCCGCTGGACAGTGGGGTCTGGGCGTACCTCGCCCACCCGGGCGAGACCTCACCGCTGCCCGCGACCGGGGTGCTTCCGGACGGCGTCCTGCGCGACGACTATCCCCTGCCACCGCGCCCCTGCCACCCGCTGACGCCCCACCACGGCGCCTTCGAGTACACCCTGGTCGGGCTGCCCGCCCTACGCGCCCCCCGGCTGCGCCGGTTCCACGAAGCGCACCGATCGTGAACGGCTGAGCGGGCGTCCACGGCGCCGCGATCGCAGCGGCCCCCTCATCGTGCGGTTCGGATCCCAACTCTCGCTGGTCCGCCGCTCGCCGTCCTACTTGATCCGGATCTCCGCGAGCTGGAGGCGGTAGCGCGTCGGTTCGTCGGAGGCCGGCCTGCCGAGGCGGGTGGTGCGCAGGCGCAGGTAGCGCCCGTTCGCAGCGGTGAGCGTGTACGTCTGAGCGGCGCCGTCGGGGTTGCTCTGGCCGGTGACCGTGCGCACGGTGCTGTAGGAGGCCGAGCCGTCCCCGCGGGTCTGCAGGGTGAAGTCGACCGGGAAGCCCGCGCTTCCGCCGCCCGCCGCCGCGGTGTCGCTGCGCGGGTGGAGGGTGACCGCGCCGATCGGACGGTCGGCGCCGAGGTCGACCTCGATCCACACCGGTGTGTCACCGACGTCGGCAGAGGAGAAGTCGATGCTCGTGAAGCCCTTGGAGCCGGCCACGCTCGTGGTGGTGCCGTCGAGCACCCGGGTCTTGCCCCAGTCGCCGTTCTCCAGCGTGCAGTTGCCGGTGACGGTCGTCGCGGCGGTGGGGACGGTGAGTTCGGCGAGCTGGAGGCGGTACGTGGCCGTCTCGTCGGAGGCGGGCGTGCCGAGCCTGGTCACCTCCAGGCGCACATGGCGGGCGGTGACCGTCCTGAATCCGTACGTCTGCACGAGACCGTCGGGGTTCGGCTGGCCGGTGACGGTGCGGACGGTGGTGTACGTGCCCGAGCCGTCGGGGCGGGTCCGGATCGTGAAGTCGGCCGGGAAGCCCGCGGTTCCGCCACCCGCCGCCGGAGTGTCGGTGCGCGGGAAGAGGCGTACGGCGTCGAGGTCCGTGTCGGCTCCGAGGTCGATCTCCACCCACACGGGGTCGGCGCCGACGTCGGCGGAGGTGAACTCGTTGCTGGTGTATCCCTTCGCCCCCGTGACGCCGCGGAGTCGGCCGTCGGTGAGGCGGTCTCTCCCCCAGTCGCCGTTCTCCAGACTGTTGTTGCTGCTGACCGGACGGCCCAGGGCCAGGTCGTCGACACGGCCCGTGCCCGTCGCGGTGAACGTCCACGTGCCCGGCTGGACGGTGAAGTACACGTACGAGGCGTCCCTGCCCGCAGGGTTCAGACCGCTGACGCCGCCGGTGGAGGAGCCCCCGGTGAAAACCGTGGTGCCGTTCGCCTTGATGACCGGCTGGGAGCCGCCGTAGACGGGCACGCCCACGCGGGCGGTCGTCCCCTTCGGGGAGGTCAGGGTCAGGGTCGCCCGGGTGCCGTCGCGCACGATGCCGAAGCGGATGTCGCCCTTGTCCGTGGGCGTCACCGTGTCGATCCTGGTGAGGGTGCCCGTCTGCGGGACGACGTCGTACCGCGTCCAGCCCGGCTCGGTGGGGCGGACTCCTGCCGCGTACGCGGACAGCGCGTACAGCGGGCCGCCGTTCCAGGCGTGGTTGTCGGTGCCGTCGGCCTTGGTCCACAGTTCCCAGAGCGTGTGGCAGGCGGGGTCGGCGACCTGGGCGGCGAAGCGGTTGCGCATGCGCTCCTCGGCGACGGTGGCCGCGCCCATCAGGTACAGCGCCTCCAGGACGTAGAACTCCATGTAGGGGCTGGCGTTGAGGTGGGTGCGCAGCACCTCGGTGACTGCCCGGTGGCGGGAGGCGGGGGCCAGGCCGGCGACGACCGCCAGTGCGTTGGCGCGGTCGTCGGTGTCCTTGGTGTAGCCGGGTGAGCGGTATTCGTTCCGCGAGCCGTTCCACAGGACGCGGTCGAAGTTGGCTCTGATGCTGTCGCGCCGGGCCTTCCACGCGGCCGCGTCCGTGGAGTTGCCGCTGAGGCCGGCCAGCTTGGCGGCGGTGTCCAGGGCCAGGTAGTACCAGCAGTTGTCCAGGATGCGGGCGTCGATGTCGGAGCCCCAGTCCTCCCAGTCCCAGTCCCCTGCGCGGTGGTTGACCAGGCCGTCGCCGTCCAGGGTCCACAGGTTCAGATACCGCTTCACCGCCGGGTAGGCGACGGTGACGGCGTCGGCGTTGCCGGTGTAGAGGTAGTAGGTCCAGAAGGACCAGACCGAGGCGAGCATCTGGACGGGCAGTTCGGCGGTCCAGATGGTCGTCGGGACCGGGGAGTACAGCGCCCCGCTGTCCTTCTGCCAGGCTGCCAGCTGGGCGATGGCCTTCTCGCCGAGGGCGTGCGACCTGGTGTCGAAGGTGTAGAAGCCCTCCTTGAGCTGGTTGACCACGTCGCCCCACCACTGGGCGCGCTCACGGGTGGGGCAGTCCATGTAGTTGTCGCGCATATTGACGTACATCGTGCGCGCGGCCTTGGTCCACAGGGTGTCCAGGAAGGGGTCGCTGCTGCTGAACGAGCCGGCGAAGTCGGTGTCGTAGCCGGACTCCCGGTACTTCAGCTCCAGGATCGTCACGCCGGCCGGGATGGTGTACCGCACGGCCGTACCGCTCATCCAGGCCAGTGGCTCGAACTTCTGGACGCCGCCGGTGCAGACGTAGGTGGCGCGCATGTTGTACTGCGTGCCCGGCTCGATCCCGGTCAGGCCCGCGCCGTCGTCGTAGTGATCGGTCTGGATGCCGATCACCGCCCCCGCCGGGGCGTCCACCTTCAGGAACGGGGTCACCTGGATGTTGGACGGCAAGGTGGCCGAGATCGCGGTGGTGCCCTGCCCCGTGGACGGCAGGGAGGCGGCGTTGGTGTAGGACTTCAGACCTGAGTAACGGAACAGCGGGATCGGCCGCTCGACGAGGGCGTTCCAGGGCGCGGCACCTGCGGCACCGTGATCGGTCGGCGCCGTCCAGCCGCCGTCGTCGAAGCCGGGTGAGCGCCACCCCGAGACGACGGCGGCGGCTCGGGCGTCGTAGAAGATGTTGGACTCGGGCAGCCGGAAGTTGACCTGTGTGCCGCTGGTGTTGTTCGAGTAGCCCGGGTGGACGGTGTGCTTCCAGCTGGCGTCGCTCACGAGCCGGGTGGTCGTCGAGCCGGCCTGGATGTCGGACTGGAACAGCAGTCCGCCCCGGCCGCTACTGTTGTGCGAGAAGCCCTGCTTGCCGAAGTGCCACACGAGCAGCGCCACCGTGTTGCGGCCGCTGGTGAGGTGGGGGGCGAGGTCGATCTCGTCGTAGTAGGTGTCCGTGCGGTTCGGGCCGCGCTTGAGCCCGCCCTCGAAGACGACCAGCGTGCCGTTCACCCACAGCCAGTACTTCGAGTCCACCGCGATCTGCGTGACCGCCTTCGACGGGGTGGCGGCGAGGGTGAACGATCTGCGGAAGGCCACCCATTGGTTCGTGGTGCTGGACGGCGCCCAGATCCACCGCGCCGTCCAGGAGACCGCGGCGGACGCCGCCGGTGCGAGGCCGGGAAGAACCAGGGAGCCCAGGGTGGGAGCGAGGGCGACGGCTATGGCGGAACGCAGGGCGGACCGGCGTGAGACGTGCTGCATCGAGGGGACCTTCCCGGAAGTGCTGCGGAGAGCGGACCGGCGGCCTGAACCGGGGGATTGAATCGATTCAGCCCCGTACTGCAGGCGCGATCCTGATGCCTGCGCAAGGCCATGTCAATGCCTCGCGCAGGAGAATGGGAAACGTTGCCCGTCACGCGGACCGTGCCCGCTCTCCCGGCTGCCGCGTCGGCACTCCGCGCCACGGGGGCACACGTCAGGCGGTGACGTCGGCCTCCGGGTCCGGCACCGCCATGGCCCAGGTACCCATGGCCTCCAGGACATCGCGCAGCCCCTCACCGAGAGGGGTCAGCGCGTACACGACGCGGGGCGGGATCTCCGCATACGTCGTGCGGGTGACGATGCCGTGCCGCTCGAACTGGCGCAGCCGACTGGTCAAGGTGTGCGGGCTGATGCCGGGCAGGGCCTCGCGCAGTTGATTGAAGCGGTGGGGCCCGTGCAGCAGTTCTCGCACGATCAGGGTGGCCCACGGGCCGTTGAGCAGCACGAGGAACCGGGCGACGCCGCATTCGGGGAGACAGGGAGCGGTCACAATTTTTGACCGTACCCCATTAGTGCAGTTGATGTAACCGGTGCATCACATGCACTAATAACGCCATGACCTACGTGATTCACGGCGCCACCGGCGCCCAGGGTGCCCCTGTCGTCGCCGCTCTCGCCGCCGCTGGGCAGTCCGTGACCGCTCTGACCCGACATGCCGACGCCGTCGTGGCCGGCGCGCAGCGCGTCGTAGCCGCCGACTACGACTCCACCGAGAAGCTCACCGAGGCGTACCGCGGGACCGACGGGGTGTTCGTGCACCTGCCGGTGGTCGCCGAAGAGGACCGCCGGGCCTACGCCCGCAACATCGTCGCCGCCGTCCGCGCGGCCCGCCCGGGCCGCGTGGTGTTCTCCACCAGCGGCGCCCCGGCCGACCCCGGAACCGACGGTGCGGCCGCAGCACTGGCCGGGGGCCTGGCGGCGACCGGGGTGTCCCTCGCGGTGATCACTCCCACGCTCTACCTGGAGAACCTGCTCATGCCCTACGTCCTCGACACCGTCCGCGAGCGGGGCGCGCTGCCCTACCCGATCCGTGCCGACTTCCCGGTCTCCTGGGCGTCGTACCTGGACATCGCCGATGCCGTCGTCGCTCTGTTCGACCGCCCGGACATCACCGGCGCGGTCTCCGTCGGCCAGTACCCGGCGATCACCGGGCCGGACCTGGCCGCTGCGTTCGGTGCCCATTTCGGCAAGGACGTGGTCTTCGAGCAGATCACTCCCGAGCAGTTCCGCAGCTCCGTCGCACCTTTGATCGGCGAGGGCCCCGCAGCGGACGTGGCCGGAGCCTACGCGGCCATGAGCACGCTTGAGGACCGCTCGATCACACCCGAGAGCTCCGCCCAGAAGCTGCTCGGCATCACCCCCCGGACCACCGGGCAGTGGCTGACCGACGCCGGTCTCTGACCGGGACCTGTTGGCCGGCTAATTGACTTGCCCTCACGACGAGTTGCCGCTGCACTGTGCCCGGACACCACGAGCCGTGGTGCCGGTATCCCGGGGAGGCAGCGGCAACGATGGAAATCCGTCCCACGACCGACAAGGATCTCGACGTCTTCGTCGACACCCTCCATGCCGCTTTCGGGCTCTTCCCAGAGACCCCGGTCGACGGCGGCGGGCTCTGGTGGTCGGCGCTCGAAATGGACCGCTGCCTCCTCGCCGTGGCGGGGGACGGGCGGCCCGTCGGGACCGCCGCCACGCACTCCTTCGAGCTCACCCTGCCCGGTGAGACGCTCGTCCCCGCCCCCGGGGTGACAGCGGTCGGCGTCCTGCCCTCGCACCGGCGTCAGGGCGTGCTCAGCGCGATGATGCGGCATCAGCTCACCGAACTGCGGGGCCGCGGGGAGATGCTCTCGGTGCTGCTGGCCTCCGAGGCACTGATCTACGGCAGGTTCGGCTACGGGCCGGCGACGTACACGGCGCAGCTGAAGATACCGCGCCACAAGGCCGCCCTCGCCGCCCCCCGGGCGAGCGGAGTGGCCGAGGGAGCGGCGGCCGGCTCGGTCGAGGTACTGCGCAGGGACGAGTGCGGCGAGGTTCTGGAGGAGGTCTACGACCGGTACCGCCGCGCCCAGCCCGGCGCGCTGTCCCGCCCGCACCGCTGGTGGGCCGTGCGCGCGGGGCAGCCGCCGATATCACCGGCGCAGCGCTACATCGCCGTCCGCCGGGACACCGACGGCGTCCCGGACGGGTACGCAAGCTACTCGATCGACTCCGGCACCCTGACGGTGGACGAGACGATCGCCGCCGAGGACGCCGTCTTCACGGCCCTGGCCCGGTTCGTACTCGAACACGACCTGGTCTCTCACGTGGTGTTCAAGCACGTCCCGTCCGATCACCCGCTGCGCTGGCGGTTCGCGGATTTCCGGGCCGGCGAGGTCAGCGGCGACATGGACTGGCTCTGGGTGCGGCTGCTGGACGTCCCGCGTGCGCTGACCGCGCGCGGCTGGTTCGCGGACGGCGAGCTGGTCCTCGACATCGACGACCCGTTCCTCGGCGAACACGACCGCTACCTGCTGACCGTCCGGGACGGCAAGGCCGACTGCGTCCCGACGGACCGGGACCCGGACCTGTCCCTGGACGTCCGCGACCTGGGCTCCGTCTACCTCGGCGGCACCGCCCCGAGCACACTCGCACGGGCCGGACACATCCGGGTCCACCACCCGGGCGCGGCCACCCTCGCCGACGCGCTCTTCCGCACCGAGCGCTCGCCGCACTGCCTGCACTGGTTCTGACCGCGCCCGCAGTCCTCGGACACGTCCCGCTCAGCCGGCGGAAGCAGTGGCAAGGCTCGCCCTCGTTGCAGAAGTCCGGCCCGGCGCGGTCAGTCGCCTTGTTCCACGCCGATGAGGACGAACGCCATGGTGGCGGGCTGGTCGCTGCGGTTGCGCCAAGCGTGGCGGGTGCCGTTCTGGATCACGATGTCGCCGGCCGAGAGCGATGTGCAGTGGCCGTCGTCGAGTTCGAGGACGATCTCGCCGTCCAGCACGATGCCGTAGTCCACGGTCGGGGTGGCGTGCATGCCGTCGGGTTCGATGAGTTCGGCGATGCCGGGCGAGTCGGCCCGCTGCTCCCGGTCGAAGGCGGCGGGGTCGAACGCCGGGTCGGCGAACGAGGACTCCGGCGGGAAGGTCAGCACGATGAACCGCGTACCGCCGGGCGCGGGCAGCAGGCTGGTGATGTCCGGGGTGGGGTCCTCCCCTGACCGGGTCGCCTTCTGGCCCGGTTCGGTGGCCCAGGGCAGCCGGGACACCCAGCCCGGCAGGCTGGCGAACTCCCGGCTCCGCGGGATGGGGCCGTCGCTGACGACGATCGATCTGCCGTGCCCGTCGTGGCCGGTGACGACTCTGCGCATGTGTCTCTCCTCGGCCGGGCCGGTCGGGCCCGGCACATCGGTCGGTCAGTCGAGCGGGGTGCCGGCCGGTTCGGCCTGGGCCGGCAGGGCGGTTTCCCACAGGTCTACGACGTCCGACACCGTGGGGGCCGGCGCCCGCAGCAGGGCCGTCGCCGCCGTGCGTACGAACAGCCGGTGCCGGTCGTCCGTGAGGTACTCCACCGGGGACTTGCCGTCCACACGCGCCAGCAGCAGCGCCGGGAGCAGGGTGGCGGCACGCTCCTCGACGGCCGCTCGCGGCTCCCAGTCGACACAGCGGGCGTACGCCTCGGCCAACGCCCGGGCGGAGCGCAGGAGTTCACCGCGGCGACCGGGCACCACCAGGCTCTTGAGGAGGAGGTGGTTGACGCAGAAGGCGACGTCGAAGGCCGGGTCCCCGTACCAGGCGCACTCGGCGTCCAGCAGCACCGGGCCCGACGGGCCGACGAGGATGTTCTTGGGGCTGACGTCACCATGAACCAGGGCCGCGTGGGTGGTGGCGGTGCGGTCGGCGAGGCCGCGGACGGTGTCGGCGAGGGAGGGGTGTGCGGCCGCGGTGGCGAACAGGTACGGCTCGATGCGCAGCGCGTGGAAGTTGTCGTCGGTGGCGAACTCCGCCGCGAGGTCCGTGTCGCCCGCGCTCGCGGCGTGCAGCGCGCCGAGCAGTTCGCCGACGGCCGCAGCGGTCGTCACCCGCACCTCACCCCCCAGCAGCTGCGCCTTCCAGACCGGGTACCGCTCGGGAGGCAGGTACTCCATGGCGAACAGGCCGGCTCCGGGGTCGTGGGCCAGCAGGCCGGGGACGCTGTCCGGGCGGTGCCAGGAGGCGAACCGCATCCAGGCCCATTCGTAGGCGTTGCGCGACACCGGTGCCTGCCAGTCGGCCGCCACCTTCAGTTTGGCCAGGGCACGCTTGACGCAGAGGGAGCGTCCGGGCAGGTCCACCCGCCACAGGTCGGACGAGACGCCGCCAGCCAGCGGCGTCCAGCGGGCGGTTTCGCCCGGTTCGGCGAGGCACTGGGTGATCAGGAAGTCCGTCAGCGCGGTGCCGGGCCCGGGGGCCGCACCCATCTGCGCGGAGTTCGCATTCATCGCGGGTCACCCGACCCGGCGGGCAGGTCACGAGGGGTGTTGCAGGCGTGGGCCGGTGTCTCGCCCGCCAGGACCCGTACGACTTCCTCGGCGGCGCGGCGGCGCAGCTCGATGACCGACGCGTCGGAGGAGAAGGCGACGTGCGGGGTGAGGAGCGCCCCGGGCTGTGCCGAGAGCCCGGCGGGGACGTCCGGCTCGGTCTCCAGGACGTCGAAGGCGGCGCCGTCCAGCTGCCCGCTGTCGAGCGCCTTGATCACCGCGTCGGTGTCGACGAGGCCACCCCGGCTGACGTTGACCAGCAGACCGCCCGGTCGCATCAGCGCCAGCTGTTCGCTTCCGATGATGTGGTGGGTGCCGGGCGTGAGCGGCACGTGCAGGATCACCACGTCGCTTCTGCGCAACAGTTCCTCCAGGCCGGTCATCTCCACGCCGGGAGCGTCCCGCGGCGGGTGCGGGTCGTGGGCCAGGATCCGGCAGCCGAACGCGCCGAGCCTGCGTGCCGTGGCGCGTCCGATCCGCCCGAAGCCGACGATGCCGCAGGTCAGCGTCGACAGCCGGCGCAGCCGTGCGCTCGCCGGGTTCCAGCGGCCCGCCCGGACCTCGCGGTCGAAGACGGCCATGCCGCGCGTCCAGGTCAGGACCATGCCGACGGCGTGGTCGGAGACCTCCTCGACGCAGTAGTCCGGCACGTTGGTGACCCACACGCCCCGCTCGGTGGCCGCGTCCACGGCGATGTTGTCCAGGCCCACTCCGAGCCGGGCCACGACTCGGAGATCCGGGGAGGTCCCGATGGCGGGGGCGGAGACCGGGGCCCAGCAGGTCAGGATGCCGGCAGGGCGGTGCTCGGCCACCAGCTTCTCGATCGCCCCGGCGGAGGAGGGCTCGGCGGGGCCGGTCACCAAGGTGTGGCCCGCGTTCTCGATGACCGACCGCTCGACCGAGTCGTCGGGCCAGGCGTAGTCGGTGAGCAGCACGGTGCCGGGGCGGCTCGGTGATTTCATGGCAGGTCGTCCTCGCAGAATCGTGCGGCCGCAGCGGACGGCCGGGCGTCCCGCCCGGTCGCGTCCGGTCAGCAGGTTTGATCGTCATCCGGCACGGCCGCCGATGTCACGCCCGGTCGGGCCTTCGGTCGCCGTGGGGGGTGGAGAGATTCGCAGGGCTCGGGTGGGGAGCCGGTGCCCGCCGACTTGTGGTCGGTCGGGGCGGCGCGCCACGTCACGGGTACGGGTCACGAGATGCCGGGGCACGTCGTATCACTCTGTCATAGCCACGTGATGCTAACGATAGCACTGGCAGGCTTCTCTGCGTCAAGAGCGAGACGGCAAGCCGGTTACCAAGCGGAAAACGGGGGCCGCCGAAGAAATCCGGCGTTCACATCTTGACGCGCCCTGAACTTCCCTTCATCGTTCTGGCAACGCCGACCGTGTGACCAGAGCGTGGAACGCACGAGATCCGGCTGTCGAAGACGCCATAGCCACGGACGTCCCCGACGGGCGACATACGGCTGAATTCCGCACGCGGCATCCGACCGCGCGGCTGCCCCTTCGCCCCCCATATCGCCGGTCGGCGCTTTCTCGCCACATGCCGGCCCGACCGTGCCGTTTTCCAGCTCACCCTTCTCGCCTCACCGCATCCGGCCGCCGTGCGCATCACCCCGTACCGGCGATACGTCCACCGCGGCCTGCCGTGGCCCGTTCCTCCTCAGGAGCCGTAATGACGCACGCAGCGCAAGTCGACACCAGTGCCATGCCCGCCGACGACACGGAGGAGAGCAGCACCCCTCCCCTTTCCAAGACCATGATCGGGCTGGGCTTCCTGCTGATCGTTCTCTCCTACATGGTCAATGCCATGGACCGCCAGGTCTTCCCCCCGCTGCTCCCCAACATCCGTCAGGAGTACGGCTTCTCCCTGGAGCAGGGCGGGCTGCTGGCCACCAACTTCACCCTCGGCATGGCGCTGGCCGGCCTGCCCGCGGGCTACCTGCTGGACCGCTTCCGCCGCAAGACGGTGCTGCTCGCCAGCATCGTCATCTACTCCCTGGGCACCATGGCCACGCCGCTGGCGACCGGCTTCGCCGACATGACCCTGTACCGGGTCGTCTCGGGCTTCGGCGAGGGCATGCAGTCCGCGGCGATCTTCGCGGCGATGGGCGCCTTCTTCGCCCACCGGCGCGGCCTCGCCTTCGGTGTGATCGGCGTGGGCTACTCGGTCGGCGTGTTCATCGCACCGCTGATCGGCGTGGAGCTCATGAGCATGCACGGCACCTGGCACTCGCCCTTCTACCTGTTCGGCACGGCGGGGCTGCTGATCGCCGCCGCCTCCCTGTTCCTCGTGAAGACCGGTCTGACCGAGACCGCCGTCGAGAAAGTCGTCTCGACCAGGACGTACGAGTACATGCCGGCCTCCGCCTACAACCGCAACACCATCGCCCTGACCGTCCACGCCGTCGTCAGCGGTGTGGCCATCTACGGATTCCTCGGCCTGTATCCGACGTACCTGATCAGCTCGCTGCACTACTCCCCCGAGCAGGCGGCCCTCGCCATGAGCCTCCTCGGCTTCGGCGGCATGACGGCCATACTCGGCGGCTGGCTCGGTGACCGGGTGAACCAGCGCAACCTGCTGATCATCAGCCTGCTCGCCGTCTCGGTCATCAGCGTGTGCATCTACGAGACGCGGGCCACCGTGGGCGTGCAGTGCGTGTTCGCCTTCCTCATGGGCGCCTTCGGACTGGGCTTCATCTACCCCAACACCAACAGCGCGATCCAGCGGGCGGTCCGGCCGACGCAGATCGGGCGCGCCTCCGGCCTCTTCGTCACCGGCTACTACGGGCCGGCGGCGTTCTCGGGCCTGCTCTTCGCCGCGCTCGTGGACTCCTTCGGCTGGAGCCTGGCGGGGATGCTCCAGGTCACCGTCCTGCCGTTGCTGGGCGTCGTCGCCCTGGCATTCGTCCGGCCCGCGCAGTTCAACAACGCGGTCCGCTGACCGCACGCTCCGCCGACACTCACAGGGCCTGCCCACCGCCGAGCGGTGAGCAGGCCCCGTCGTTTGCGGACGCCTGGGGCGACCGCCGGTCAACGGCTCTCGGCCACGACCGGATTGCGCAGGACGCCGATGCCCTCGATCTCCACTTCGACCTCGTCCCCGGGGCGTATCGGCCCGACACCGGAGGGCGTGCCGGTCATGATCACATCCCCGGGGAGCAGCGTCAGATAGCGGCTGAGGTAGCCGACGATCTCCGGAACCGGGAGCAGCAGCTCGGCCGTGCTCGCGGCCTGGACGACGGTGCCGTTCACCCGGGTGGTCAGGGCCAGCCCCGACGGGTCGAGGTCCGTCGCGATGACGGGCCCGAGGGGAGCGAAGGTGTCCTGCCCCTTCCCGATGAGAAGCGTTCCGAACGCGCTCTCCTTGCGCTGGACGATGCGGTCGCTGACGTCATTGCCGCACGTGTAGCCGAGGATGTGGTCAGCGGCTTCGGAGGGCTTGACATGGCGAGCCTCCTTTCCGATGACGACGACCAACTCGCCCTCGAAATGAATCAGTTCGCCGTCGGACGGATACACGATCGCGTCGCCCGGCCCCACCACCGCCGTACTCGGCTTCATGAAGCACACCGGCACCTCGGGAATCTCACGGTCGGTCTCGTCGACATGTGAGGCGTAGTTGTAGGCGAATCCGAAAATCCGGGGCCGGTCGACCGGCGGGAGGACGACGACGTCATCGACTCGGTCCGTGTGCCACGTAGGGGTCAATCCGGTAAAGGGATCGCCTTCGAATCTGGTGATACCGACGCCTCCGGATTCGAGTTCTCCGTAATGACGTTCGCCGCCGACGGCATATCTGACGATGCGCACGGACACCTCCGCAACTGGGCAGCCGCGGGCGGCTGCGCGTCCCATCCACCAGTGCTAACGTTAGCACGCGACAGAGAATACGCCCGTGATCTCAGCTCCAGGCGGCCACGGAGCGCAACGCCGGTGCTATCGTTGGCACACGGAAAGTGACGACACGGGACCAGCCAGCCGAGGAGACTCCTTACGTGATCACGACCAGGGACATCGCCGAGCGCCTCGGAGTCTCCGTGTCGACGGTGGGACGGGCACTGGCCGACGATCCGCGCATCAGCGAGGAGACGAAGTTCCGCGTCCGCCAGGCCGCTTCCGACATGGGGTACGTAGGCAACCGTGCGGCCCGGATGATGCGCGGAGCGTCCAGCAACGTGGTCGCGCTGGTGATCCCCGACATCCGCAACAGCTTCTACTCGACCATCGCGCACGAGCTGTCCAAGAACATGGAGTCCGAGGGCTTCCAGCTGATGCTGTCGGAGACCGACGACGACCGGACAGCGGAGCTGCGCCACCTGCGGGAACTGTCCGCGAACCGCGTGGCCGCCGTCATCATCGTGCCCAGCGCGCGCCCGCACAGCGAGTCCGTCAAGCTGCTGCGTGCCCTCCCGCATGTGCAGTTGCTGCGCCGGCACCCGTCGCTCGGTTCACAGTGGTTCGGCGTGGACGACCGGGAAGCGCTGCGCCGGGCCACGGCCCACCTGGTGGCACAGGGCCACACACGCATCGCCTACCTCGGCGGCCCCGAGGAGCTGCCCACCGGCGCCGAGCGTCTGCGCGGGTTCCGCAGCGCCCTGCGCGAAGGCGGGCTGCCGGACGACGCCGGGCGCGCCGAGCTGGGCCCGCCGTCGTCGGTCGACCACGGCCGCGCTACGGTACGCCGGCTGCTGTCTGAACCGGATGCGCCCACCGCGCTGGTGCTGGGGTCGATCCAGCTCACCCTCGGCGTCCTGGAGGAGCTGTCCCGGCAGGGCGTGAAGGTGCCCCAGGACCTGTCCGTCGTCGGGTTCGGCGACGAGCCCGGCTTCTCCTGGTGGGGCCCCGGACTCACCACGATCGGCCTGCCCATCCAGGAGATGGCCACCGGCTGCGCGCTGTGGATGATCCGACGCCTCAAGACCGAGCCGGGCAACGACGGCCCGTACACGGCGGTCTCCCCCGGTTCGTTGATCCTGCGTGGTAGCACGGCATCGCCTGACGGAGGGACTCCGTCTGCATGAGGGCTCGACGTTGGTGACGGTCTCGCAGAGGCGTGGTGCTGGCGGCTTTCCGGCGGCATCACTATGCGGCCGGTGGTAGTTGCGCCATTGCCGGTGACGACCCGGTGGATGTCGTTGATGCCGTGGGCGGCGAACCAGACCTTCGCCCGGGCGAGGAGAGCAGGAGCCGTCGCGCCGTGCGCGGCGCCGGGTCTCCATCTGGGGCACTCGTCGTCCCCTCGAAGTCAGACAACGGCAGGCGCGACACCTATCGTGCGCGCCTGCCGCATTGCGGCCATTCAGTCCCGCGGTGCCACGCGGATCCGGTTCCCGTCAGGATCAGCTGCGAGGAAGGTCGGCCCGAACCCCGCATCATGTGGCTCCTGCAGGATCGTGACGCCCTTGGACTGCCACTGCTTGAAGATCGCGTTGACCTCGTCGGGCCCACCGCCTATGGCCAGGCACACCTCACCGGTACGCGGGACCTCCGGTGACAGATCCTCGAACTGCCCAGACCACAGAGCGAGGTCAGCGCCTGGCCCGAGGTCGAAGGTGATGTATTCCGGAGTCTCGAACGACGGCCTCACGTCGAGGAGGTCACCGTAGAAACGCGCTGCGGCGGGAGCGTCGTTCACATAGACGATGGACACGACGGAGGTGGTCATGATTGTTCCTTCTCACAGGGTCGTAGGTACGCCTCCACCAGCCTGACCGGGATATGCGCCGCATCATGTCGCAATTCTTGAAAAGCTTGGTGTGTGACCCCGGACCGTTTCTTCTCCCTGATGCTGCTCCTCGCATCAAGGGATGCTGCGACCACACAGGAACTTGCCTCGGCGCTCGGGGTGTCCCTGCGAACCATCACCCGGGACCTGAACTGGCTCCGCGACGCCGGTCTGCCGGTGACCGCGCAACGGAGCCGCCTCGGAGGCGTGACCATGCTGCCCGGGTCCGGGCTCGACCTCACGCGACTCACACCGGGGGAGCGTGATCATTTGTCGCTCACCGGGCTGGATGAGAAGCAACGTGCGGAGCTCAACGCATCCGTCGAAAGCCGGCGCGCGCTCTCCAAGATCGCCGCGACACAGTCACGTCAACGTTATGAGCTCCTGCCGCTCATCGACGTAGTGCACGTGGACAGCCGCCCCTGGCTCCAGGCACATACTTCCGGTTCGCCAAGGCCGGCACCTGGTACCTCGTCGCCGACTGTGCCCGAGTGCCACGGATGTACCGACTCGAACGGATCACGACGTGAAAAGAAGTCGACCAGCCACGACGGATCCGCGAGACCGAGACTCTGGCCACCGTCGCTGCAGCGCTCGTTGATCAGTGGGAACACAACCACGCGATAGAGGTCAGCGCCACCATCGACCAGACGCAGATCGAGCGAGCGCAACGGATCTTCGGCCAACGACTCGTCCAGGACGACCATGAAGAATCCGCCACCGGCCACAAGGTGACGATCCGCTTCCCGCATCTGGAGGACGTGCGAGCACTACTGCCGTTCGGGAGCGCCATCACTGTGCACGGCCCCACCGAAGCCAGGGCTCACCTCAGCGACCTCGCCACCAGCCTCGCCCACCACTATGCGCCGTCACCAACGTCCTGACCCGCCCACCGCTCTGCCCGGATTCAGAACTCGCCGTTCGATGGCCCAGCGATGGCGGTCCAGTCGTTGGGAGTTCTCCTCAGTTCAGAAGCAACCGACCGAAGACAGTGTGGCCCGAGGGCCCCCTCAGGCTGCCATCAGCGCCGCCAGGGCGCGGTCCATCGCGCCGTTGAATT
>NZ_JBEZWN010000095.1:0-22331 GCF_040637495.1 Streptomyces sp. NPDC029044 | reverse complement strand
GGTCGCCCGGGCCGCGTTCGGCGGCCGGGCGACCGGCTGGGAGTGCCCGCAGCTGTACGCCGCGCAGGGCGGCGCGTGGGTGCTGGCGGTGGCTCTGTGGGACGGGGACCCCTGGACCACGGGCTACCTGACGGGCCGTCTGGACGCGGACCTGCGCTTCACCGCGCGCACCGGCGGCCTGCTCGACCACGGCCGCGACTTCTACGCTCCCGCCGTGCTTCAGGAGCCGGACCGCGCCCTGTTGTGGGGCTGGTCGTGGGAGGCCCGGGAGCAGGGCGAGGCCGATTGGGCGGGTGTACTGACCGCACCCCGTGTCGTCGACGTCCACCCGGACGGGGCGCTGCGCGTGTCCCCGGCGCCGGAGCTGCGGAGGCTGCACGCCGCCGAACCGTTCGTGACGGCCCCTGGCCGGGCCGGGCTGCCGACGGCCTACGACCTGACGGTCACCGCCGGCGAGCACACCACCGTCAGCCTGCTGCGGTCGGCCGGGGGCGCCGAACTCACGCTCCGGCTGGACCCGGACGGGGGCACCGTGACGTTCGACCGAGACGACTGGCCCCGCAGGGAGGCAGGGGCACCGATCGTCGTCCCGGTACCGCCGGCCGAGAGGCTGACGGTGCGCGTCCTCGTGGACGGCTCGCTGTACGAGCTGTTCGTCGGCGACCGGGCCACGGTCACCGAGCGCGTCTACGAACGCGCGGACGATGTAAGGGAGTTGAGCGTGACGCCGGGCGCGTCCGTCACCGGGTGGGCGCTGGTCCCACCGACGCGCGGCTGATCACCGGGCAGGCCAGGCGCCGCACGGTTGCGGGCGGTGTCCGGCCGGTGCCGATGGAGTCGAGCAGCAGGCGCGCGGCCGCCTCCCCCATGGCCCGGTGGGGCAGGGCGACGGTGGTGAGGGGTGGCGCGAGGTGGGCGGCCATGTGCTCCTGGTCGTCGTAGCCCACCACCGACAGTGCGCCGGGGACGGCGATGCCGAGGCGGGCCGCGGCGTGCAGGACGCCCGCGGCAACCCGGTCGTTGTAGGTGAAGATCCCGGTGGGCCGGGCCCCGGGCGGAGCACCGTCGAGCAGGCGCGTGGCGCCCTCGTGGCCGCCGGAGATCTCCCCTCCGGTCCGGACGATCCAGTCCCGGGGGACGGTGATGCCCTCTGCGCGCAGCGCGTCGCGGAAGCCGCGCAGCCGCTCGACCGAGGCGATGTCGTCACTCCCCCCGACGATCGCGAGCCGCCGGTGCCCCTGCTCCAGCAGCAGCCGGGCCGCACTGCGCCCGCCGGCCCGCTCGGCGGGGATGACGGCGGGCAGTGAGCCGTCCTCGGGCAGGCAGTTGGCCAGGACGGAGTGGGTGCGGTGCAGGCCCTCGGGGACGCGGACGCTGCGCAGGGACATGGCCGCGTAGATGATGCCGTCGACGCGCCGGTCGAGGAGTTCGGCCACCGCCGCGTCCTCCTTGTCCGGGTCGCCGCCGGAGTCGACGGTGAGGACGAGGTGCTCGCCGGCCCAGGCGGTGTCCATGGCCCCGCGCAGCAGCCGCCCGGCGAACGGCGAGGAGGCGATCTCGTCGGTGACCAGGCCGATGACGGCCGTACGGCTGCGGCGCAGGCCGCGGGCGACGGGGTCGGGCCGGTAGCCGAGCTGCGCTGCGGCCTGCCGGATGCGTTCCTGGGTGGCGGGCGAGAGGTTGCCGGCGGCGCGGCCGTTGAACACGAAGGACACGGCGGTGTGCGACACGCCGGCGAGCCGCGCGACGTCCCGCGAGGTGGGACGTCCCGACCCCGTCACCGGCTTCCCCTCGGCGCTGCCCATGCCGTCCGCCGTCCTCATCCCCCACGTGTCCGGTTGATCATTGCTCACCCTATCCGTGAGGCTGGAGGGACGACACAGCCGTACGCACAGTCAACGGGAAGGCCCGACGGTGATCAGCATCCCGACCCACACGCTCAACGACGGTACGACGCTCCCCGCCCTGGGCCTGGGCACCTGGCCGCTCGGCGACGACGAGGCGCAGCAGGCGGTGCTCTCGGCCCTGGAGGCGGGCTACCGTCTCATCGACACGGCGACGAACTACCGCAACGAGACGGGGGTCGGCCGTGGCGTGGCCTCCGGTGTGGTGCCACGCGCGGAGATCGTCGTGACGACGAAGCTCCCGGGCCGGCACCACGGCTACGAGGAGACCCTCGCCTCCTTCGAGGAGTCCCGGGCCCGCCTCGGCCTGGAGTACGTCGACCTCTACCTGATCCACTGGCCGCTGCCGCGCGTGGACCGGTACGTCGACGCGTGGAAGGCCATGATCAAGCTGCGCGAGGAGGGACTGGTCCGCTCGATCGGCGTCTCGAACTTCACGGCCGGGCACATCGAGCGGCTGGAGAAGGAGACCGGGGTGCTGCCCTCGGTCAACCAGGTCGAGCTGCACCCCTTCTGGCCGCAGGACGAGCTGCGCGCCTTCCACGCGGCCAAGGGCATCGTCACCGAGAGCTGGAGCCCGCTGGGCCGGGGCACGCCCCTGTTGGAGGATCCCGCCGTGACGCGGATCGCCGAGACGCACGGGGTGTCGCCCGGGCAGGTGGTGCTGCGGTGGCACACGCAGCTGGGCGCGGTGCCCATCCCGAAGTCGGCCAACCCGGAGCGGCAGCGCGCCAACCTCGACGTCTTCGGCTTCGAGCTGAGCGAGGACGAGATGCGCGCGGTCGCGGACAGGCCACGGCAAAGGGGCGGCGCCGACCCCGAGGTGCACGAGGAGTTCTGACGGGTACCCGGGGGCGCGCGAGGCAGGAAGGAGCTGCACGTGGCTGAGCGGGACCGGCTGCGGGACTACCGCGGCAAGCGCGACTTCGACCGGACCGGCGAGCCCCGGGGACGCGGAGCACCGCCCGGCGACAGGCCCCGGTTCGTGGTGCAGATCCACGACGCGAGCACGATGCACTTCGACTTCCGGTTGCAGGTGGGCGACGTGCTGAAGTCCTGGTCGATCCCGAAAGGCCCTTCGGCGGACCCCAAGGACAAGCGGCTGGCCGTGCCCACGGAGGACCATCCGCTGGAGTACGAGGAGTTCGAGGGCGTGATCCCCCGCGGCGAGTACGGCGGCGGCACGGTGATCGTCTGGGACCACGGCACGTACGAGCCGCTGAGCCACGACCGCGAGGGCCGGCCCGTCGACTTCGCTCAGTCGCTGGAGCGCGGGCACGCCACGTTCCGGCTGAGCGGTTCCAAGCTGCGCGGCGCGTACGCCCTGACCCGGTTCCGCGACGGCCGGGGCGACGGCGAGGAGGCGTGGCTGCTGGTGAGGCGGGCCGGAGGCCCCGCCCGTACGCAGGGAGCTCCCGATCCCCGCCGCGCGCGCTCGGCCATGTCCGGCCGCACGCTCGCCCAGGTCGCCTCCGACGCGGCCGGGGAGTGAGGTCAGAACATCGGTGTGAGTGACTGTTCGCACCAGATCGTCTTGCCCCGGGTGGTCTGCCGGCTGCCCCAGCGCTGGGTGAGCTGGGCGACCAGCAGCAGTCCGCGGCCACCCTCGTCGTCCTGGTGCGCCCGCCGCAGGTGCGGGGAGGTCGAACTGCCGTCGGACACCTCGCAGATGAGGGTCTGGTCCCGGATCAGGCGGAGCTGGATGGGTGGGGCGCCGTACCGGATGGCGTTGGTGACCAGTTCGCTGACGACGAGTTCGGTGACGAAGGCCGTCTCGTCCAGGCCCCACGCGGTGAGCTGGTCGGTGGCGGCCTGCCGGGTGGCGGCCACCTCCGCGGGGTCGGGGGTGACGTCCCAGGTGGCGACCTGGTCGGCGCCCAGCGCCCGGGTCCGGGCCAGGAGCAGGGCCACGTCGTCGCCGGGCTCCTCCGGCAGGACGGCCTTGAGCACGGTGTCGCACAGGGCGTCCAGCGAGTCGGCGGGCACGGTCAGGGCCCGGCACAGCTCGTCGGTGGCGTGGTCGACGTCGCGGTCGCGGTCCTCGATGAGCCCGTCGGTGTAGAGGGCGACGACGGAGCCCTCGGGCAGCTGGAGCTCCGTCGCCTCGAACGGCAGCCCTCCCACGCCCAGCGGGGGCCCCGCGCTCATGGGGATCAGCCGGGCGGATCCGTCGGGCAGCACCAGGGCGGGTGCGGGGTGCCCGGCGGCGGCCAGGTTCAGCCGGCGCGTGACCGGGTCGTAGACGGCGTAGAGGCAGGTCGCGCCCAGCTCGGCGACCTCGTCGCCCAGGTCGTCCGAGGCGAGGTGGGTGACCAGGTCGTCGAGGTGGGTGAGGAGTTCGTCCGGCGGCAGGTCCACGTCGGCGAGGGTGCGGACGGCCGTGACCAGCCGGCCCATGGTCGCCGTGGAAGGGATGCCGTGGCCCACGACATCCCCCACGACCAGCGCCACGCGGCTGCCGGAGAGCGGGATGACGTCGAACCAGTCGCCGCCGATGCCGGCCGCCGAGCCCGAGGGCAGGTAGCGGTGGGCGACCTGGACGGCGGCCTGGCCGGGCAGGCCCCTGGGCAGCAGGCTGTGCTGGAGGGCCAGGGCGGTGGTGCGTTCGCGGGCGAAGCGGCGGGCGTTGTCGACGCAGACCGCGGCCCGGCTGGCGAGTTCCTCGGCGAACACCGCGTCGTCGTCGGCGTAGTCGTCGGGCTGCGCCACCCGCACGGCCACGGCGACGCCGAGCGTGGTGCCACGGGCCCGCAGCGGCACGGCCATCATCGAATGGACGCCCTGGCGGTAGGGGCGTCCCTCCGGGGCGCGGGAGTTGCGCTCGGCGACCCAGCGCATGAACGCCGGCTCTCCCGCCTGGCTGATGATGGCCCGGCCCTCCCGCATGGCCCGGGCGATCGGCGAGAACGCGGGGTAGACGTCCACCGCCCCCAGATGGACGGCCGCCTCCGGAGTGCCCTCGGTGACGGAGCCGTGCGCGACCCGCCGCAGCGTGATCTCCTCGGCCGGCGCCGAGGGCGCCTCGTCCGATCCGAGCACCCAGTCGAACAGGTCGACGCTCGCGAAGTCCGCGAACCGGGGAATCACGACCCCGATCAGCTCCTCGGCCGTGCGGACCACGTCCAGGGTGGTGCCGATCCCGGCGGCGGCCTCGTTCAGCAGGGCGAGGCGCTGCCGGGCCCAGTACTGCTCGGTGCTGTCGAAGGCGGCCAGGGCGGTCCCCACGAGCTCGCCGTCGGCATCCCGCACCGGCCACATCTCGGTGACCCAGGCGTGCTCCCGGTTGAGGGCCGGTGCGCCGGTGTAGCTCTCGTACCGCAGCGGGCGGCCCGTCTGGACGACGTGCCGCAGGTGCCAGTTGAAGCCGCGGCTGTGCTCGGCCTCCTCCACCGTCTCGGGGAAGTGCCGGCCGAGCAGCGTCTCCTCGGACACGCCCATCACATGGCACGCGGCGTCGTTGAGCCGCAGGTAGCGCTGGTTGACGTCGAAGACGGACATCGACATGGACGCCTGTTGGAAGGCGCGGCCGGCGAGGGACGTCTCCCCGGCCCCGGGCGACGCGGCGGTGATCACGTACCCGCTCGCTTCCCCGTCCGGGCCCGTGACGGCGCAGGCTCTGACGCGGAGCCCGACGAGGTAGCCGTCGCGGTGCCGCACCATGACGGTGCCGGAGCGCGCGGACACCGCCTCGGGCGGCACGGTCTCGGCGAGCAGGTCCCGCGCGGCACGGCCCAGGGCCTCTTGGGCCGGGTAGCCGGTCAAGCGCCGGGCACCCTCGCTCCACCCCGTCAGAATGCCGCGGGCGTCGATGATCGCAGCAGCGGAGGCGTCCTCCATATCGTCCAGGATTATCCCTTTGCCGCCCTGTATCAACCGCGACGCAGCATTCGTGACCGTGTCAGGGCCGGTGGGCGCGCAGTGCGGTGAGCGCCCGGTCGGCGTGCGCGTTCATGCGCAGTTCGCTGCGTACGACGTCGAGGACGGTCCGGTCCTGCGCTATGACGAACGTGGTGCGCTTGGTGGGCGCGAGGGAGAAGCCGCGTTTCACTCCGAACCGCTCGCGGACCACGCCGTCGGAGTCCGACAGCAGCGGCATGCCGAGGCCGTGCCGGCCGGCGAACTCCTGCTGCCGCTCGACGTCGTCGCCGCTGATGCCGACGGGCCGGGCGCCGACGGCTGCGAACTCGGCGGCGAGGTCGCGGAAGTGACAGGCCTGGGCGGTGCAGCCGGGGGTCAGGGCGGCCGGGTAGAAGAAGAGCACGACGGGGCCCTCGGCGAGGAGACCGGTCAGGGTGCGGACGGTGCCGGTCTCGTCGGGCAGGGCGAAGTCCTCGACCTTGTCCCCGGCCTCCACGCGCGCGGTCACGACCTGCCCTCCGCGTTCCGGGCGACGCCGCGGGCCCAGAGCACCAGGGGCACCTGCAAGGGCAGGCGTCCGAAGGCGGCGGCCTTCTGCGGGGTGGGGCGGTGGCGCCAGTCGGCGGCCATCTTGACGTTGGCGGGGAACACGCCGACGAAGAAGGCCGCCGTGGCCAGCGCGGCGGCCCTGCGCGTGCGCGGCAGTGCCAGGCCGGCGGCCAGCGCGAGCTCGGCGGCGCCGCTGGCATAGGTCCAGGCCCTCGGTGTGCCGGGCAGACTCCGCGGGATGGTGGCGTCGAACGGGCGTGGGGTGGCGAAGTGGGCGACGCCCGCGGTGGCCAGGAGGCCGGCGAGCAGCAGGGGCGAGCGTTCGGACCGGGGCACGGTTCCTCCTCTGAAAGCCTGCCGCGCATTATTACCGGACGGTAGTCAGGTCAGTTCACCGGGTCCGGCGAGTGCCCGGGATGTCTGCCCGGCGTGCAGCCGAAGGAGCGGCGGAAGACGTCGATGAAGGCACTGGCGGAGGACCAGCCGCAGCGGTGGGCGACGGTCGTGACGGGCAGGCCGTCGGCCAGCAGCCGCAAGGCGTGGTACAGCCGCGACTGGGTGCGCCACTGCGGGAACGTCATGCCGAACTCGCGGCGGAAGAGCCGGCTGAGCGTCCGCTCCCCCACCCCGGTCGCGGCGCCGAGTTGCGCGAGCGTGCGCACGTCGGCCGGATCGGCGTGCACGAGCGCGCAGACGGCGGCCAGGCGCGGGTCGGCGGGGGCGGGCAGCCGCAGGGGCTGCTGGGGGGAAAGGCGCAGCTGGTCGCGCAGGACGGCGGCCAGCCGGCGGCGCTCGGGACTGTCGTCGCCGGGGTCACGGGTGTGGGCGAGGATCAGTTCGCGCAGCAGCGGGCTGACGACGAGCACGGCCGGACGGTCGAGGCCGAGGGGGTTGTCGCCGGCGGGCAGGCCCACCAGATGCAGGTCGAGCCGGCCGTGGGCCCGGTGGGCGTGCACGGTGCCGGCGGGGACCCAGATGGCGCGGGTGCCGGGCGCGAACCAGGTCCCGGCGTCGGTGGTGACGGCGACGACTCCGGCGCCGGCGTAGACGATCTGGTGGTCGTCGTGCCGGTGCGCGTCGATGCGGTCGCCGGCGGTGAGCCACTGGGTGCGGGTCGGGGCCGTCGGAGTGTGGCGGATGTTCGGCACAGCACGGCAGATTATCGGAAGCGGGCCGGCCGCTTCGGGGACGACGATCGCCGGGTGAGCACTTCGAGACATGATCGATCCGTCCCCCTGATGTCCCTGGGGCACGCCTGCGTGGACGTGTACCAGGGGGCCGTGGCCGCGTTGGTTCCGTACTTCGTCGCCGAGCGTGCCTACTCCTACGCCGCCGCTTCGGGTGTCGTCCTGGCGGCGTCCCTGCTGTCGTCGCTGGTGCAGCCGCTGTTCGGGGTGCTCACCGACCGGTGGGCGATGCCGTGGCTGCTGCCGCTGAGCGCACTGACGGCCGGGGCGGGCGTCGCCCTGAGCGGGGTGACCGGCTCCTACGCGCTGACGCTGGCGGTGGTGGCCGTGTCGGGGATGGGTGTGGCCGCCTACCATCCGGAGGCCGCCCGGGTGGCGCGGGCCGTCGCACGGGGCCGCCACACGGCGATGGGCTGGTTCTCCTTCGGCGGCAACGCAGGCTTCGCCCTCGCTCCTGTGCTGGTCTTCGCCGTGGTGGCCACGGGCGGGCTGCGCGCCTCTCCCCTGCTGATCGTCCCGGCCCTGGCGGGGGCGGCGCTGTGCGCGGCGGCGGTGCGCTCGGCGGGCTCCGGCGCCAGGAGTGCCGCCGCGTCCGCAACCGCGGGCGAGGACGACTGGGGATCCTTCCTGCGGCTGTCCGGGGCCGTGGTGTGCCGCTCCGTGGTGTTCGTGGGCCTGGGCACGTTCGTCTCGCTGTACGTGCGGGAGCGCACCGGTGGCGGTGCGGCGGCCGGCACGGCGGCCCTCTTCGTGCTCTACGCCGGCGGCGCGGCCGGCACGCTGATCGGGGGTCGGCTGGCCGAGCGGTACGGGCGGATGACGGTGGTGCGCCGGTCGTACGCCCTGACGGTCCTGGCCGTGGCCGGTCTCGTCCTGGTGCCCGGGCCGCCGGTGTACCTGTTCGTGGCGCTGACGTCGGCGGGTCTGTACGTGCCGTTCTCGCTGCACATCACGCTGGGCCAGGACTTCCTGCCCCGGCGCGCGGGGACCGCGAGCGGGGTCACGCTGGGCCTGACCGTGAGCGTCGGCGGCCTCGCGGCCCCGGCGCTCGGGGCGCTGGCCGACGCGACGTCCCTGCGGTCGGCCCTGCTGCCGCTCGTCGCGCTGCCCGCGCTGGGCAGGCTGCTGCTGTGCGGACTGCGCGAGCCGGCGCCGCCGGAGACGGCAGCGACAGCGGCCGAGCGGTCCGATCCCCTTGGTCCGGCGGCACGGTGACCGGGATCAGGCGGTGCCGGCCGGGGCCGAGCCGGATTCGTCTTCCTCGTCGACGGCATGGGCGAGGAAGTCGTCGACCATGCGGTGGAAGAGCGTCGCGAGCTGCCGCAGTTCCTCCGGGGACCAGTCGGAGAGAGCCATCTGCATGCCGCGGACACCGGCCTCGCGGACCTTGGCGATGGCCTCGCCCCCGGCGTCGGTGAGCTCGATACGCTGGGCGCGCCGGTCGTCCGGGTCGGGGACGCGGGTGACGTACCCGGTCTTCTGCAACTGCTGCACCGTGCGTGTGACGTGCGAGGCCTCCACGCCCAGCCGCGCGGCGAGCTCCCCCGGGCGCTGCGGCTCGGAGTCGGCGATCTGCCGCAGCAGGGCGACGGCGGCGCGGTCGAGCGGCACGCCCGCGAGGGCCATCAGCCGCTCGTGCCGACGGGCCCGCGTGCTCAGGTAGGTGATGCGGGTGAGCGCACGCTCGATCTCGGTCACTTCCGGGGAGGGGTCGTCGGGGAGCGGTGGTGTGGGCATGAGCACCACGGTACCATCTCGTTGCGTAACTCAAGTAAATCGAGTGGTTCACCCCGTTCAGGGGAAACAGCCGCAGAACACGCGTGGCGGCCCGCCGGGGCGTCGACACCTCACCCGTGGACCTGCCGCTGATCCCGCCCATGCTCGCCACGTCCGGCACCCTGCCTCCCGCCGCGCAGGACGCGCGCTGGGCCTACGAGACCAAACAGGACGGCCAGCGCGTGGTGGTCTACCTGCCCGGGGACGGCAGTGTGCTGCTGCGCGCCCGCTCCGGTGACGACATCACGGCCGCCTACCCCGAACTGCGGCCGCTGGGCACCGCCCTCGGCACCACACGCGCCGTACTGGACGGCGAGATCATGGCCCTGGACGACCAGGGCCGCGCCAGCTTCCAGTTGCTGCAGTCCCGGATGGGTCTCGCCCACGCCCCCGCCAGGGCCGCGCGGCGGGCCGCGGAGGTCCCGGTCCATCTCGTGCTGTTCGACCTGATGCACCTGCGCAGCGACTCCCTCCTGCGACTCCCCTACGCCCGACGCCGCGCGGCACTGGAGGACCTCGGCCTCGCCGGACCCTCCTGGTCGACCCCGCGCGCACTCGTCGGCCACGGCGCCGCGGCCCTGCGCGCCACCCAGGAGCACGGCCTGGAGGGCCTGGTCTGCAAGCGGCTCGACTCGGTGTACGAACCGGGGGTGCGCTCCCGGGCCTGGATCAAGATCCGCAACATGCGCACCGAGGACGTCCTGGTCGGCGGCTGGCAACCCGGCAAGGGACGGCTCACCGGCCTGCCCGGCGCGGTGCTGGTCGGGCAGCGCGCGGCGGGCCGGCTGCGCTACGTCGGCAGCGTGGGCACCGGCTGGAGCGAGGCCGAACGCACCGAACTCGCCGCGCTGCTGGAGTCCGCCGCGAGTGACGTCTGTCCCTTCGACCCCGCCCCGCGCGCTCCGGGCGCGCACTGGGTCGTACCCCGCCTCGTCGGCGAGGTCCGCTACAGCACCCGCACCCGGGAGGGGCTGCTCCGGCAGCCGTCCTGGCTGCGGCTCCGGCCCGACCTCGCGCCCGAGGAGGCCGCGGCCGACATCCCGGACGACATGGTCTGAAACGGACGGGCGGCCCCAACTATTGGGCTCTGATTCACCGTTCGGACCCTCCGCCCCCCTTGGCATGAACGCGATCAGCCTGGAAGCTGAACCTCCCTTTCCCCCACAGCCGTTGGGCTGCGCCCGGACCGAGGAGGACGCAGTGTCGTCACGCCCGTTCGCCCACCGCAGGAGATGGATCGCCGGAGCGGCCGGTGCCGCCGCCCTCGTCCTCGCCTCCCCCGCCACGGCCTACGCCGCCCCACCGTCGGCGCTGCCCGCCAACGCGGACGCCCTGGAGCAGACGTACCAGCCCGCCTACGACTACGACACCGACGGCTGCTACTCCACGCCCGCGATCGGCCCGGACGGCACCGTGAACGGCGGGCTCAACCCGACCGGCGCCCTGAACGGCAACTGCCGGGACGCCTCGGACCTCGACAACACCAACGGCTACGCGCGCTCCAAGTGCAACAACGGCTGGTGCGCCATCCTGTACGCCCTGTACTTCGAGAAGGACCAGGCGCTGGCCGGCAGCAGCATCGGAGGCCACCGGCACGACTTCGAGCACGTCGCGGTGTTCGTGCACGACAACCAGGTCAAGTACGTCTCGACGTCCAACCACGGCGGGTTCACCGTGCACGCGGCGTCCGCGATCCGCTTCGAGGGCACGCACGCGAAGATCGTCTACCACAAGGACGGCGTCAGTACTCACTGCTTCCGCGCCGCGAACGGGAACGACGAGCCGCCGGAGAACCACAAGCGCACCTGGCAGTACCCGGCGCTGGTCGGCTGGAACGGCTACCCGGCCGGGGTGCGCGACAAGCTCACGTCGTACAACTTCGGCAGCGCCAACTTCGGCCTGAAGGACGGCAACTTCGCAGGCCACCTCGCCAAAGCCAAGCCCTCCGGCATCCCCTTCGACCCGTACGCCTGACGACACCGGCCCCGCCGGAGGCCCTGGGCCTCCGGTGGGGTCGGGCTTCCGCCCCGCGCCCGATCCCCCGGCGCGGGCGGCCGCATGGCGTCCCGGCATGGACACGCACGACTCGACAGGGAACCTCGAAGACGCCCTCGGCCGCCTGCACGCCTCGGGGCCGGAGCGGCTCGGCCGGCTCACCAACCACGCCCCGATGGTCGTGGAGGCGCTCGCCGCGCACGGCCGGGCAGACGACGTGACCGACCCGGACACCGCCCGGGACCGCCTCACCGGACTGGTTCGGGCCGCGACCCACCGCCACGCCACCCACGGCCACGGCGAGGCGACCATGCTGGTGCACGCGGCGACCGCACCCAACGCTGTCCTGCGCACCCTCGGCTCCCTGCCTCGCGCGCTGCGGGCACCGAGCCTGCGCGCGGCGTGGACCGCGTCCGCGGCCGTCACCGCCATGTACCCCACCGCCGAGCCCGTCGCGGACGTCCCCGCGCCCCGGTGCACGGCGCAGGAGGTGCTGGAACGCGCCCTCGCGCACGGTGACAAGCACGTCGTGAAGCTCACCGACACCGCCCGCGACGTCGGCGACGAGCGGGCCCTCGCCGCGGCCCTGCGGGCGGTGGAACTGAGCGATCCGCTCGTCCCGAACTGACGCCCGATACCCGGCAGTCGGAGGAGGTACGGGACGAACGCCCCCGCGGAAGGGTCTATCGTGTCCGCATGTCCGTCCCCGAACTGATTCGTATCGTCTCCCGCGACTCCCCCATGGCGCTCGCCCAGGTGGAGCGCGTCCGGGCCGAGTTGGCCGCCGCCCACCCCGGAGTGCGCACCGAGGTCGTACCGGTGAAGACCACCGGCGACAAGTGGATGGGCGATCTGTCCCAGGTCGAGGGCAAGGGCGCGTTCACCAAGGAGGTCGACGCGGCGCTGCTGGCCGGCGAGGCCGACCTCGCCGTGCACTGTGTGAAGGACGTGCCCGCCGACCGGCCGCTCCCGGCGGGCACGGTGTTCGCCGCCTTCCTCAAGCGGGACGACATCCGCGACGCCCTGATCCACCCGGGCGGACTCACCCTGGACGAGCTGCCGGCCGGGACGCGGATCGGCACCTCCTCGGTGCGCCGCGTCGCGCAACTGGCCGCCACGCACCCCCACCTGGAGTGCGTGCCGTTCCGCGGCAACGCCAACAAGCGTCTGGCGAAGCTGGAAGCTGGCGAGGCGGACGCCCTGCTGCTCGCGGTCTCCGGCCTGGAGCGCATCGGCCGCGAGGACGTGATCAGCGAGATCCTCTCGACCGAGACGATGATGCCGCCCATCGGCGCGGGCGTGCTGGCGCTGCAATGCCGTGAGGGAGACGCCGCGCTGATCGACGCGGTGAGCGGCCTGGGTGACCCGGACACCTACCGGGAGACCACCGCCGAACGCATGTTCCTGCATGTGCTCCAGGGGCACTGCAACAGCCCCATCGCCGGCTTCGCCCAGGTCGACCGCAGTGGCGAACTGTCCCTGCGGGCCTGTGTGTTCACCCCGGACGGCAAGACCCGGCTCAACGCCCACGAGTGGGCGGGCCGGCTCGACCCCGCCACGCTCGGCACCTCGGTCGCCGTCGCCCTGCTGCGCCAGGGCGCCCGCGAGATCATCGACGGCATCCCGCACTGATCCGCGCGACTCCCTGACACGGGATCAGGCGGTGCCTTCCTCCGCCTGGTCCCGCAGGAAGACGCTCACCTGGTGCGCCAGGCTGTCCCGCACGGGACCCTGCTGGGCCCCGGCAGGGCCCTCGTGCGCCCCGATGCCGCCCGCCCAGAGCCGGCGGCCGGTCCACTCCTCCTCGACGCGCAACTGCACCTGGACGTCCACGAGACCCAGGGACGCCTCGGCGCCGGCCGCGTACAGCACGGCGGTGGCGCGGCGCAGCGGGTAGACGTCGAAGCCCTCGATGAACTGCGAGTTGCGCCAGTCGATGAAGGCGCTCTCCCCATCCGGGCCGAGCCGCACGTCGATCTGGCCGTCCTCGAGGTGGACGCCGAGGTGGCGGCTGCCGCGGTTCTCGACCGTCACGCGGAGGCAGAAGTACGTCAGTCCGTCGGCGGCGTCGTCCCGGCCTCGGGGCGGCTCGGCCAGTTCCAGACGGTGGACGCGGACGCGCAGACCGGCATGCTCGTCGTACTCCTGCCAGTCCCCGACCACGTTCGGCTCGTACACGCTGCACCTCTCGACCTCTGGAAGCTGCTTCCTATCTGTGGTCTCAGCGCACTGTCAAATGAGCAGAATGCGCTGTGGCCAGGCAGTTCATCCTTTTTGATCGGTGATCAAGCCGTGCCCAGCGGTTATCCGGAAACAAGCGGAGAAAGCGCTTGCCCCGGCGTGCCGCACATCACTTCCACGAGTGAAGATCAACGGGCCAGCCGGCCCAGCAGGGCCGAGGCGGCGGTGACGCCGAGCGCGGCGGCGATGCACAGCACCGCGAAGTCGGACGCCAGATGGTGCGGTGTGCCGAGAAGGAGGCCGCGCAGGGCGTCCACCTCGTAGCTGAGCGGGTTGGCCGTGCTGACGCCCTGTAGCCAGCCCGGCATCACCGACACCGGGTACAGGGCGTTGGAACCGAAGAACAGCGGCATCGTGATCGCCTGCCCGATGCCCATGAGGCGGTCGCGGCTGAGGACGATGCCGGCGATGGTCATCGACAGACAGGAGAAGAAGGCCGAGCCGAGGACGACGATGGCGGCGACGGCGAGCAGCTTGAGCGGGTTCCAGGTCAGGGCCACGCCGAGCAGGGCGGCGATGAGGAGCACGACGACGGCCTGGACGAGCGACTTCACCCCGGCCGCGAACGCCTTGCCGGTGATCAGCGCCGACCGCGGGGTCGGGGTGACGAGGAGCTTGTTGAGGACGCCGGCGTCGCGTTCCCAGATGATCTGGATGCCGTAGAAGATGGCGATGAACATCGCGGACTGGGCGATGATGCCGGGCGCCAGGTAGTCGACGTACGGGATGCCGCCGGTAGGGATCGCCTTGATCCGGGTGAAGGTCTGACCGAAGATCAGCAGCCAGAGGGCGGGCTGGATCGCCCGGGTGTAGAGCTCGGTGCGGTCGTGGCGCAGCTTCTGCAGTTCGACCGCGCACATCGCGCCGACGCGGGCGGGCAGCAGCCGCCAACCGGCGCGGGGCGGCGGGGGTTTCAGCAGCAGGTCGATACCGCGGGCGGGGTCAGCCGACGCGGCGCGCGGTGCGGCGGGTGCTTCGGACATCGCGGAAATCTCCTGCCTGGTCGTCGAGACCGCTGCCGGCCACGTCCCGGAAGACGTCCTCCAGCGTGGGCGGCACGTCCCGGCCCGCCCCCGCGGCGCTGCGCTGGGCGCGGAGTCCCGCCCTGAGCTCGGCCGGGGTGCCGAGGGCCCGGATGCGGCCGCGGTGCATCAGGGCGACCCGGTCGCAGTACTGGTCGGCCTCGTCCATGTAGTGGGTGGTCACGAGCACGGTCATGCCGGTGGCTTCGCGGACGGCGCCGATGTGCTCCCACACGCCGGTGCGGGCGATCGGGTCGAGGCCGATGGTGGGCTCGTCGAGGATCAGCAGCCGCGGGGCGCTGACCAGAGCCTGGGCGAGTTCGAGCCGGCGGACCATGCCGCCGGAGTACGTGGCGGCCAGCCGGTCGGCGGCGTCGGCGAGGCCGACCGCGGTCAGGGCCTGGGTGACCCGCTCGGCGCGTTCCGCGCGGGGCACGTCGAAGACCCGCGCGAACAGGGCGACGTTCTCCCGCCCGGTGAGTCCCGCGTCCGCGGACAGCTGCTGCGGGACGTAGCCGAGCAGGCGGCGGACGGCCATGCGGTCCCCGGCGGCGTCGTGGCCGAAGACGCGGACCATGCCGGCGCGCACGGGCAGCAGGGTGGTGATGCAGCGGATGGCGGTGGTCTTGCCCGCGCCGTTGGGCCCGAGCAGCCCGAAGACCTCGCCCTGCCCGACGGTGAGGTCGAGTCCGTCCACGGCGTTGTGGTCGCCGAAGGCGTAGGTGAGCCCGGTGCAGACGACGGCGTCGGCCCGGGGCGGAGCGGCCCGGCCGGCCCCGGGCGGGGCGGTGTCCGGTGTCATGACTCCTCGGCCTCCTCGTGCAGGGTGTCGGCCAGCTTGCGCAGAGCCGGGATCGCCGCCTGAAGCGCCCGCCGGTCCGGCTCGTCGAGGCGCGCCACGTGGCGGCGGACGAGTTCGGCCCGGCGCCGGCGCCAGTCGCGCAGCCGCGTCTCGGCGGCGGGGGTGGGCAGCAGCCGGGCGGCCCGCCGGTCGGAAGGGTCGGTCTCGCGGACCAGGTAGCCCGCCCCCGCCAGCTGGTTGACGAGGGTGGACACCGAGTTGGCCGCCAGACCCAGGTCCCTGGCCGCGTCGGAGATGCCGATGCCGGGCCGCACCACGACCAGGCGCAGCAGTTCCACCTCGGCGCCGCGCAGCCGCGGGTCGGGGGTCTGCCGCCGCAGGCGCCGCCGGATCAGCCGCTGGACGCCGACGAGTGCGTCGGCCAGCTCTTCGGGGAAGGTCTCCGGCTCCATGCCGCCGAGATTAGCTCTGTAGCAGAGCTAATCGACCCAAGGTGAGGTCAAGGGAGGTCAAGACAGCTCAAGGGTGCCCGGGAGCGGCAGCGGATCCGATCGGCGGCGAACTGGGAGCGCCTACGGCACCCGATTGCCGTATTGTCTTAATTGTTTCGCTTTGCCCCTGCCCGGGGATGGGCAGGGAAGTGCTTCGGACAGGAGGCACGTGCGTGGGAGCCGGCAGGCCGTGCCCCCGGTGCTCTGTCGTGAGGCCCGAGTCCGCTCCTCCCACGGTGTCTGTCCACTCAGCACCTGCTCAGGGAGGTGCGCACCATGCGTATCGCCGGCAGCACCCGACCGCACCCCCACGACGACGCGCCCGACACCGCCGCGGCGTTCGCGCGGCTCGCGCGGCTGCCCGAGGGACCCGAGCGCAAGGCCCTGCGCGACGAGCTGGTCGAGGCCTGGCTCCCCATGGCCGAGCGGATCGCCGTCCGCTTCCGGGGCCGGGGCGAGGCCCTGGAGGATCTGTACCAGGTGGCGGCCCTCGGTCTCGTGAAGGCGGTCGACCACTACGACCCGGCCCGCGGCAACGCCTTCGAGGCGTACGCGGTGCCGACCGTCACCGGGGAGATCAAGCGCCACTTCCGCGACCACATGTGGACGCTGCACGTCCCCCGCCGGGTCCAGGACCTGCGCAACCGGGTGCGGCACGCCGCGAAGGAGCTGTCGCAGACCACCCCGGGCCGCTCCCCCACGGTCGCCGAGATCGCCGAGTACGCCCAGCTCACGGAGGGCGAGGTGCGCACCGGCATGGAGGCCTTGGAGTGCTTCTCCGCGCTGTCGCTGGAGGCCGAGATGCCCGGGACCGACGGCTACGCCCTGGGGGACGCGATCGGCGGGCCCGACCCGGCCTTCGACACCGTCGTGGACCGGGTGGCCGTCAGGCCCTGCCTGGAGGCGCTGCCCGAGCGCGAGCGCATCATCCTCTATCTGAGGTTCTTCAAGGGCATGACGCAGAGCCGGATCGCCGAGCAGCTCGGCATCTCGCAGATGCACGTCTCGCGGCTGCTCAGCAGCTGCTTCGCCCATCTGCGTGAGGAACTGCTGGCGGAGGCCCGCTGAAGCGAGGCCCGGTTCCGGTGCCGCCGGGGTCACGCCTCCGGCGGCGAACCGGGGATCTGCGTCGGGCCGGTGCGGTCGAGGGCGTCCTCCAGGGCGGCCCGGATCTCCTCGGGCATCACGCCCGTGCGCCCCCAGACGAGGATCAGTTCGGCGACGTTGCGCAGCTTGATGTTGGTGTGCTGGGAGACCTCCTTCAGCACGGTCCACCCCTGGTCGGGGGAGATCCGGCCGAGCGCGACGACCATCCCGATCGCCTGGTCCACGACGGCGTGGGAGACGACCGCCTCCTTCAGCTGCTGGACCTCTTCCTGGAGCGCGAAGATCCGATCCGAGCCCCCGTCCGTGGGCATGGTCACCTCCGGGTCCGGTGCGCCGCTGCGCCCGAGGTCGCACAGGGTGCTTGAGTACCTTGACGCAGTGTCCGACCCCTCCATCGTCGTCACTCGGGCCGCCCGGTGCCACCGGGGCGGACCAGGCCGGACACCGTTTCGGCGCCCCCGCCGGGGTACTCGGCAGGCGCCCACACCGGTTCCGGTTGGACACTGGTGTCAATCCTCCGGTGGCTGCCAGGCCGACGAGATCAGGACGCGACTGCCATGAACCACGACATGCCCACCTCCTCCGGCACGAAGGACGTCGTCTCATCACACTCAGTGTTCGGGGCGCCCTGCTGGGTGAGCCTGACCAGCAGGGACGTCAAGGCGACCGAGGAGTTCTACGGGGCCGTGCTGGGCTGGCAGTGGCGGCCGGCCAAGCTCGGGGACCGGTTCCGGATCGCGCTGGTGGACGGCTCGCCGGTGGCCGGGATCGCGGGGGTGGCGGCCATGTGGCAGATGGCGGTGGCGTGGACGCCGTACTTCGCGGTGCGCAGCGCGGACGACGCGGCCGCCCGGGTGCAGGAGCGCATGGGCACGGTCGCCGTCGGGCCGATCTCCCTGCCGCCGGGCCGGGCGGCGCTGCTGGCCGACCGCGACGGGGCGACCTTCGGCATCTGGGAGGGCGACCTCTTCACCGACTGGGAGACCTGGCGCAACGCGCAGCCGGCCTTCATCACGCTCCACACCCGTGACGCGTTCGACGCGGCGATCTTCTACGGCGAGGTCCTCGACTGGGCCACGCAGCGCCCCGGCTGCTGCGAGGTCCACTACGAGGGTGGCGAGGTCGTGCTGCGCAGCCGTGGGGACGTGGTGGCCCGGATCGAGTCCGGCGCCCTGGAGGCGGCCCCCGACCCCGCCATCCGGCCGCACTGGCAGGTCCATTTCTCCGTCGACGACGTCGAGGCCTGCGCCCGCGCCGCGGAGCTGCACGGCGGCAGCGTGCTGTCCAAGGGCAGTGACGAGGCGGTCCTGCGGGACCACGACGGCGCGCAGTTCACGGTGACCGCGCGCCGCGGCCGCTGACCCGCTTCACTCCTTCGCGCGTTCACTCCTTCTCGCGGGCCGCCCGTGACGGCCGGGACAGCAGGACCAGGCTGCGGGCCCCGACGGTCAGGCCCGTACCCGCCTTGTGCTCCGCCTCGTCCGGCGTGCCCTCCGGGTCGGCCGTGTCGATCAGGGCCGTCCACCGCTCGCCGTAGGACGCCTTCGGCAGGCGGAAGCCGACCGGCTCCCAGTGACTGTTGAGGAGCAGCAGGAACGAGTCGTCGACGACCGGGCGGCCCCACGCGTCGGGTTCGGCGATGGCGTCGCCGTTGAGGAACACGCCGACGGAGTGCGCGTCGCCGCGCTGCCAGTCGTCGTCGGTCATCTCGCGGGCGTCCGGCGCCAGCCACACCAGGTCGGGCAGCGGCTGGTCCGCCCGGGTGAGGGTCTCGCCGCGGAAGAAGCGGCGCCGGCGCAGTACGGGGTGGCCGGTGCGCAGCCGGATCAGGTACCGGGTGAACTCCAGCAGGTCGCGCTGTTCGTCGGTGAGCCGCCAGTCGATCCAGGAGATGTCGTTGTCCTGGCAGTAGGCGTTGTTGTTGCCGCCCTGGGTGCGCCCGAGTTCGTCGCCGTGGGAGAGCATCGGGATGCCCTGGGACAGCAGCAGCGTGGCGAGGAAGTTGCGCTGCTGGCGGGTGCGCAGCTCCAGCACCGCGGGGTCTCGGGTCGCCCCCTCGGCGCCGCAGTTCCAGGAGCGGTTGGTGCTCTCGCCGTCCTGGTTGCCCTCGCCGTTGTCCTCGTTGTGCTTGTCGTTGTAAGAGACGAGGTCGCGGAGGGTGAAGCCGTCATGGGCGGTGACGAAGTTGACGCTGGCGCGGGGGCGGCGCCTGCTGTGCTGGTACAGGTCGGAGGAGCCCGTGAGCCGGGAGGCGAACTCGCCGAGCGTGTGGTCCTCGCCGCGCCAGAAGTCACGGACCGCGTCGCGGTACATCCCGTTCCACTCCGACCACAGCGGCGGGAAGTTGCCCACCTGGTAGCCGCCCTCGCCGACGTCCCAGGGCTCGGCGATGAGCTTGACGCGGCTGATCACCGGGTCCTGCTGGATGAGGTCGAAGAACGCCGACAGCCGGTCCACCTCGTGGAACTGCCGGGCGAGCGTCGCCGCGAGGTCGAAGCGGAAGCCGTCGACGTGCATCTCGGTCACCCAGTACCGCAGCGAGTCCATGATCAGCTGGAGGACATAAGGGTGCCGCATCAGCAGACTGTTGCCGGTGCCGGTGGTGTCGTAGTAGTGCTCCCAGTCGCCGTCGACCAGGCGGTAGTACGAGGAGTTGTCGATCCCGCGGAAGGACAGGGTGGGGCCCATCTCGTTGCCCTCGGCGGTGTGGTTGTAGACCACGTCGAGGATCACTTCGAGGCCGGCCGCGTGCAGGGTCTTCACCATCTGCTTGAACTCGGCGACCTGCCCCCCGCGGGTGCCGTGGGCGGCGTAGCCGTTGTGGGGCGCGAAGAAGCCGATGGTGTTGTAGCCCCAGTAGTTCGCCAGGCCCCTGTCGTGCAGCACCCCGTCGTGGACGAACTGGTGGACCGGCATGAGCTCCACGGCCGTGACGCCGAGGGAGGTCAGGTGCTCGACGACCGCGGGGTGCGCCAGCCCGGCGTAGGTGCCCCGCAGCTCCTCGGGCACCTCGGGGTGGGTGCGGGTCATGCCCTTGACGTGCGCCTCGTAGATCACCGTGTCCGCGTAGGCGCGGCAGGGCCGGGTGTCGTCGCCCCAGTCGAAGGCCGGGTCGGTCACCACGCCGAGCATGGTGTGCCCGGCGCTGTCGGCCGGGTCGGGGCCGTCCGGGTTGCGCTCGTAGAGCGAGGGGTGGTTGTCGATCTGCCCGTCCACCGCACGGGCGTACGGGTCGAGCAGCAGTTTCGCCGGGTTGCAGCGGTGCCCGGCGGCCGGGGCCCACGGTCCGTGCACCCGGTAGCCGTAGCGCTGGCCGGGGCCGACGCCGGGGAGGTAGCCGTGCCACACGAAGCCGTCGACCTCGTTCAGCGGCACCGGGGTGTGGGTGCCGTCGTCGTCGACGAGGACCAGCTCGACGCGTTCGGCGACCTCGCTGAAGAGCGCGAAGTTGGTGCCCTCCCCGTCGTAGGCCGCACCCAGCGGGTAGGGGCGCCCGCTCCAGGCGGACACCCCTTTCCGAGTCTGCCGGCGGGTCACCGGGCGTCCTCCAGGACCTCGTCCGGTGTGACGGCCGGGGCGGCCAGCTGGGTGACCGGGACCTCGCGGGGCACGTCGAGGCCCTCGCTCTCCCGCGGCGCGGGCGCGGTCGGGACCAGGGGGACGCGTTCGCCGGCGCGGGCGCGCTGCGAGAACCAGATGACCTTGCTGCCGGTCTCGGTGGCGCAGCAGCCCCAGCCGTCGCTCATGGCCGCGAGGTGCTCCAGGCAGCCTCGCAGCTCCTGGTCCGGGCGCAGGGCACGGTCGTTGTCCCCGATGGCGGTGATCAGGTGCTGCCCGTTCCACCACATCTCGATCGACGTGTTCTTGTCCGTGGCGTGTTCGTCGATGGCCTTGAGCAGCATCTCGGCACCGCCGCAGACGGGCTGGACCAGGTTGTCCAGGTCCCAGAACTTCAGGTGAGCGGCCAGAATGCGGCTGACCTGTCCCACCCGTTCCGGGCTGACTTCCACGTCGAGGTGGTAGTAGCAGGGCACTGCGGTCTTCATCGGTCGGCTCCTCACCGCGAAGCTCAGCTCCTTCTCGCTCCCGCGGTCCTGCGGGACGAGCCCCGAACACGGAACGTGAGCGCCTATCGCTTCTGAGTCACCCTCAGCCTGAGGGTGCTAGCCCGTTCGTGCAACACGAGCGCACGGTTGAGGCGGGGGAGTACACAAGTGAGCGGACTGGGACCTGCTCTAACGGCCGCGCAGAGCCACCACTGGTTGAAGATCCAACAAGACGCTGTGTCGCCTCACGTGCACCATGTGTGAAGAACTCGATCGCCGTTACGGGTCCGTGCCGCTGTGCGCACGGCCGCCGTCCGACCGTCGGGAGACCGTGCCCCTCGAGCCCCGAAAGGTGATCGGCGCCATGCTGCTACCCGCCAAAGCCGAAGTCGCCCGGCAGTTGCGGCGTTACCGGGCCTGGGAACGCGTGATGCTCGCGGCACCGAACGATCGCACGGTGCGGACCACCTTCGAGGACTCCGGCTACACGCTCTGCGTGCTGATGGGCAAGCGCTGCGCGCGGGAGGCCGCCGACGCGGCCGAACGGTACCTGCGCACCAACCACGTCACCTATCTGCAGGAACAGCAGATCACCTGCCTCCAGGAGCAGCACATCACCTGTGCGCAGGAACCGGCCGAACGGCCCCGCCCGGCAGCGTCGGTGAGACGAAGACCGCCGGCGGCGGAGCGCAGATCCCCCGCTTCCGAGCGGAGATCCACAGCGGGAAGGTGACGCCCTTCCCGCACATCCAGTCCCTGAACCGGGCCTCCGCGGCCCGGCTTTCGAGCACGGTGGAGGTGAGGACCATGACGAGGACCCGGGCCATCGGCCGTATCCCGGTGAGGGACGTCCGCCCGGCCGTGGAGGGCGGCAACCGGCCGGCGAAGGCGGTCGTGGGTGAGACGTTCGAAGTCACCGCCACCGTGTTCCGTGAGGGGCACGACGCGGTGGCGGCCCATGTCGTCCTGAAGGACCCCGAGGGCCGGCCCGGCCCGTTGACGCCGATGCGCGAGATCGCCCCCGGCAGCGACCGCTGGGGCGCCGAGGTCACCGCGGACACCGTCGGCCGCTGGTCCTACCGGGTGGAGGCCTGGAGCGATCCGGTGGCCACCTGGCGCCGCACGGCGGGCATAAAGATCCCGGCGGGCATCGATCCGGGCCTGGTCCTGGAGGAGGGCGCGGAACTGTACGAGCGGGCAGCGGCCGGCGTGCCGAAGGAAGCCGGCCGCGCCGTGCTGCTCACCGCGGCGCGGGCCCTGCGCGACGACCTGCTGCCCACCGCGGACAGGTTCGCGGCGGCGCTGACGCCGGAGGTGGAGGAGGTCCTGGCGCGGTATCCGCTGCGGGATCTG
>NZ_JBEZWN010000094.1:0-22400 GCF_040637495.1 Streptomyces sp. NPDC029044 | reverse complement strand
GGCTCCGGCTCCGGGGCCCGGTGGCTCCGGCTCCGGCTCCGGCTCCGGCTCCGGCTCCGGCTCCGGCTCCGGCTCCGGCTCCGGCTCCGGGGCCCATACGGCTGAACCGGCCCCCGGGGGCACGGCCCGTAAGGCCGAACCCTGACGCCTCACCGACACCCCAAGTCCCAGCCCCTTAAGGGATGTCACAGCTCGGCCGCAAAGCCGGGCCCGGAAGCCCGGGCCCGGCACGCCACCGCCGGGGACCAGGTACGTTCGAAGACGTGGCTGGATTCAGGATCGGACGCGGCCGGAACAACGGCGCTCCTCAGACGCGACCGCACAACCCCCCGTACGGGCAGCAGACGCCGCAGGGGCCGTCGTACGGCTCCCCGCCGGCGCCGCAGCCCTACCCGCGGCAGCAACCGCCGTACGGCAACGGCGGCGGCCCGGCATGGCCGCAGCCGAACGCCGCGCACGGCGGCGGTTACGGCGGCCAGGGCGAGCCGGAGTACTTCGGCGACGGCGCGTACCCGCCCGGCCCGCAGGGCCCGCCCGACCCGTACGCGGCGAACAACCCGGGCCACACCCAGGCCTTCTCGGTCGGCGACGATCCCTACACCCAGGGCGACACCTACCGCGCCGGCTCGGCGGCCCCGGCCCCCGGCCCGGTCGGCCCGCGCCTGCACTGGAAGGACCTGCTCCGGGGGATCGTCCTCGCCCCCAACCAGACCTTCCTCCAGATGCGGGACTACGCGATGTGGGGCCCGGCCCTCATCGTCACGTTCCTCTACGGGCTGCTGGCCGTCTTCGGCTTCGACGGCGCCCGCAAGGATGCGATAAACGCCACACTGTCGAACGCGGTCCCGATCGTCCTGACGACGGCCGTCGCGATGGTGCTCAGCGCCTTCGTCCTGGGCGTGGTCACCCACACCCTGGCCCGCCAGCTCGGCGGTGACGGCGCCTGGCAGCCCACGGTCGGCCTGTCCATGCTGATCATGTCCCTCACGGACGCGCCCCGCCTGGTCTTCGCGATGTTCGCGGGCGGCGACGCGATGTTCGTCCAGCTGCTCGGCTGGGCCACCTGGATCGCGGGCGGCGTCCTGCTGACCCTGATGGTCGGCCGCTCCCACGACCTGCCCTGGCCGAAGGCGCTGGGCGCGTCGGCGATCCAGCTGATCGCGCTGCTGTCGATCGTGAAGCTGGGCACGGTCTGATCTTCCACGGGCACGAGAGAGGGGCTCCCCTGGGGAGCCCCTCCTTCTGTCTTCTCCCGCTGGTCAGGCGTCGAGCACCTGCCCGACCCGGCGCACCACGGGCGGTTCGACCGACCAGGCCGAGGCCGCCGACGCGCTACGACGCGAAGGTCGCCGGGTGCGGCGAACTCACTGAGCCGCGAGGACCTCTCGTGCCATCTGCGACTCCGAGACCGCGGCGGACGGCGCGACCACTCGGAAAGGCTTGCCGAAGTCGCTGAACGACTCATCGAGGTCCGTGGCCGGGTAGGTGACCCGCAGGAGGAGCGGGCTGCCCTCAGCGGCGATGTAGAACTCCAGCGGTCCCCCCGCACGCTCGTACGTGATTTTGGTGGCGGATCGTTCTTGCACCTTCATCGACTGCTGCCTGGGCTTTTCTTCGGCCAGACGCCCCAGGGAAGGTATGCGCTCTTCCAGCCAGGTCCGGCGGGTCGTTGCCTCGCACATGTCACCCGCGGCCTCGGACACGGCGGCGCCACGCTTCACCCACCGGTCAGCCATGACCTGCACCCGTACGGGATCTGCTTTGCCCTCGGGTGACAGTTCCAGGGCCTCTTTGCTACCTCGCGAATAGAGCGCGGATTCAGTGACGATGAAGTCGAGGGAGGCGGAACCCTTTCGGGACTGCGCCTTGCATGCCGTCCTGTCCCCGCCCGGGGCAATACGCAGCGTGGTTGTGCCCTCGGTCTTGGTACGCCGGGTCGAGCTCAGGTACTCCTGATCGAAAGTCGCGTCCATCGCCCTGTGAACAAGCGCGGCAGCCTTGGCGGCGCGCGACCCGTCACCGCTGTCGGGCGATGCGCCGGCTGCCGGCGACTTGGAACCACGCGCCGTGCCGCTCGCCTCCGTATCACTTGTGTCAGTGCCGCATCCGGCCAGCGCCAGAAGCACGACAGCCGCGCCCGCAACGACTGTCGTCGCTCTTGGGGGGCGTCGGCCCGGCGTGCTGTCGATAGCAGGCATGCAGATCTCCCTAGGAGGCGCCACGAAGGATGGGCCAATGATGCACCCCCCTGGCGGCTCGCACTCCAGGGGGCATCCGTTGCCGCCGGGTGGCCATACGCCTGGTAGGGGCACAGTGCCCTGAGCAGCCTCACCAGACCTCGGTGCACAGCAACCGAAGTCAGAGCGCTTCCTTGTTCTCCTTCGGCGCCTCGCCCGACTTGTGTACTGGAGGCAAGACACTCCACGGGAAGTTGATCCACTCATCGGTGCGCTTCCACACGTACTCGCACTTCACGAGTGACTGGGACTTCTCGTAGACGACCGCGCTGCGCACCTCGGCGACGGTGTCGAGGCAGAAGTCGCGCACCAGCTTGAGCGTCTTGCCGGTGTCGGCGACGTCGTCGGTGATCAGCACCTTCTTCCGCGAGAAGTCGATCACGTTGGGGACGGGGGCGAGCATGACGGGCATCTCCAGGGTCGTCCCGACGCCGGTGTAGAACTCCACGTTGACCAGGTGGATGTTCTTGCAGTCGAGGGCGTAGGCGAGACCGCCGGCCACGAAGACGCCGCCGCGGGCGATGCTGAGGACTATGTCGGGCTCGTAGCCGTCGTCGGCGATGGCCTGCGCGAGCTCACGCACGGCGACGCCGAACTTCTCGTAGGTCAGGTTCTCGCGCACGGCGTTCGTGCTCATGTCGCTCACACCTGGGTCCGGTGGAAGTTGAGGAAGGACCGGGAGGCGGTCGGCCCGCGCTGCCCCTGGTACCGGGACCCGTACCGCTCGCTGCCGTACGGGAAGTCGGCGGGCGAGCTCAGCTTGAACATGCACAGCTGCCCGATCTTCATGCCCGGCCAGAGCTTGATGGGCAGAGTGGCGAGGTTGGACAGCTCCAGGGTGACGTGCCCGCTGAAGCCGGGGTCGATGAACCCGGCGGTGGAGTGCGTCACGAGCCCGAGCCGGCCGAGCGAGCTCTTGCCCTCCAGCCGGGAGGCGAGATCGTCGGGGAGGGTGATGACCTCGTAGGTGCTGGCGAGGACGAACTCCCCGGGGTGCAGGATGAACGGCTCGTCCCCCTCCGGCTCCACGAGCCGGGTCAGGTCGGACTGCTCGATGGCGGGGTCGATGTGGGGGTACCGGTGATTCTCGAACACCCGGAAGTAGCGGTCGAGGCGCACGTCGATGCTCGACGGCTGCACCATCGAGTCGTCATAGGGATCGATCCGTACCCGCCCGGCGTCGATCTCGGCCCGGATGTCCTTGTCTGAGAGAAGCACGCCCCGAGGATACGCAAGACGCGCGGAGCGACCACAACCGGACGTCTCCGCGCGCCTTGTGCCTGTTGCCTTGTGCTTTTGTCCGTTACCGCTACCGCTTCTGATAGCTGACGGGCACCACGCTCCGGAGCCGCGCGCATCGCGGGCACCGAAGCAGCCGCCCGGGGCCGAGCCGCTCGGCCTGCTGCATCGGGAACGAAGCGGTGGTGAACACGTGCCCATCGGCACAACGGACGACGGTGCGCTCCATCAAGTCCAAGAGTCCCTTCCCCAAGAGCCGCGTCTGGCTGCTGCTTGCCTGACGACAAAAGCCACAGTACGGGATCAAAGGGACGGCCTTCCAGGCGGCACTCCGGTCCCGCCCGGGCCCTCTCACGCCCCACCACCGTACGCCCCAACTCCCTTCCCCCGCAGCCGCATCCCATCCCTGAAACAACCTCAGGCCCCGCGGCATCAACACCGGGGGCCTGACATGAGGTAAAGTGGCGATCGCTCGGACACCGACTCGGTCGGCGTCTTACGCGGGTGTAGTTTAATGGTAGAACATCAGCTTCCCAAGCTGAGAGCGCGAGTTCGATTCTCGTCACCCGCTCCACTCTTGAGGCCCAGGTCAGAGACCTGGGCCTTGTTGTTGCGCGCGGTGATCAGTCGGTGGTCAGGCGTCGCGTGCCAGAGTCGTGCCGGAACGTTGATCGTCGGGGTCGGCGGTCTCCCTTTCTGGCACGGCCGCAGCATCCTGGAATCACAGTACGGGCGCCCGCCTCGGAGTTGACGACGGGGACGATGTGGTAGCTCTGCACCCGGCGGGCGGAGGTCGTCTCCTGCTCGAAGCGGCGGCGGAACTCGCCTGGCGCACGGAAGCCGCCCGCGCCCCGGCACCCCCCTGCGCGGCGGCGCCCACCCGCAGGGCTTGACCAGCACGACAGACAGGTCGGTGGTGCGGGCGGTGCCACGCCGCCTCGGAGGCCGGCAGTCGAACAAGGCCCTTGGCTCAGACCTTCTCCGCACTCACACGTGGATGCTCGGCAGTGAGTTGGCCGATGACTTCCACATCGGACGTCAGGATCGTCACCCGGCCGGGACACTGAAGGGCGGTCGCGCACAGCATGGCGTCGATGGCGTACTTGTGGCCGTGCAACCCCGCTGTACGCAGCAACGCGGCAGCGGATTGCGCGACGGCCTGGGTCACCGGCTCGACACTCAGGCGGGACAGGGTCCACTTCAGTGCGGCGTCGTTGATCTTCGGGTGGATCACCTCGACCAGCACGACGGCTGAGGTGATCACTGGCAGGTTCGCGTCGCGAGCCGCCGTCAGCCACTCATGGTGGCCTGTGAGACGGGGATGGCGTCGCGGAGAGCCTGTCGGGCGGAGCGTCGGACATTGGGGTGGCGGTCCGTGTAGCTGGACAGGTTCGCGCCGGGCGGTCGCCATGCGCCGGGTGCTGCTCCGTGAGGGTCAGGACGCAAGGGTGGGAAGCGCGGTGCCGGAGAAACCGGCCGCGGCGCTCCGTACGAGAGGAGCTGTCGGTGACTTCTCGTACGGGAAGTGCACCGCGGGGCCGACGGCAGGCATGGTCACCTATGGGCGGCGCGGTTCATCTCGACGACGTCCTCCAGGGTGGGCTCGGCGCCCAGGGCGGCGAAGCGCTCCCCCATGCTCTCCCGCACTGCCGCGTCCTTGACGCGGTCGGCCGCGGCCAGGGCAGCCGGCAGCTCCTCCAGGGTCAGCTCGGTGCAGTAGGCGGGGCCCATCGGCTGCTGACGCCAGGAGTCGGCCAGCGGGCCGGCGTCGTAGGGATCGAATCCGGTGTCGTCCACCAGGCGCATGGCCACGCGCTTGGCTTCCTCGGCGTCGCCGGCGACCGGGATGGCGATGCGGCCCGGAGTGCCCGCCGGGAGCCCCTTCGTCCGCTGGGTCTCGGCCAGGGCGGCGTTCCATGCCTTGACCACGGGACGACCGAGGAGTTCGGAGGTGTGGACGCTCTCGATGGCGCCGCCCTCCACTGCCTCGATCCGGCCGCTGAGATGCGGGTAGTAGTTGGAGGTGTCGATGACCACCGTCTCGGCGGGGACGGTGGCGAACAGATCGGCCAGCTGTCCCGCCACTCCGAAGGGGATGGCCAGGACGACGGCGTCACGGTCCTTGACGGCGTCGTCGAGAGCAACGGCACGGGCGCCGGTCTCCAGCACGTCGGGCGCGACGGACTCCGTGCCGCGCGCGTCGGCGACCTGGACGTCGTGACCGGCTGCGCTGAGCTTGCGGGCGAGGTTGCCGCCGATGGCACCGGCGCCGATAACGGATATTTTCATGATGTGTCCTTCCAGGGGACGCGCCGCCCCCAAGGCGGCGCGATGTGATCACTGCGGAACGAAGGCGTGGGACACCGCCCGAAGTCCAGAACGGCGGGCCACTCGGGCCGTGGTCGCGGTGTCCTCGGGTTCGCCCGCGGGTGTCCTGGATGACCATCATGAACCCGCGCCGGGCGGCAGCCTCCAGATCGAGCATGACGGCCATCACGGGTGTCTGCTTGCCTACGGCAGCCGGCTCAGCAGCACCGGCCACGTTCCCGTGCCGCCGGGCCGGTAGACATCCGCGCACAGTACGGTGCCGTCACGCATCAGCGCCGGGACGTCGAGCCAAATCCGGACCTCCGCCAGGCTCCGCTCCTCGGGTCAGGGTCGGTGGTGCCGGTGGTCAGGCCGTCGCATTCAGCAGGTCGGCCAGTACGTCGGGGCGTTCCAGGGCGATGAAGTGGCCGGCGTTCGGCACCTGTGTGAACTCGGCGGCGGGGAGCAGCTGCTTGTTGGCCTCCCGGTCCGAGGGGCGGGACCAGTCCTTCTCCCCGTAGACGAGGTGGATGGGCGCCTTGACCTCGGGGTAGCGGGAGCGGGCCGCGATGAGGCTGGGCAGGGCCTGGTACACGGCCCGGGCGACGGTGGGGTAGCCGGGGCGGGTGCCCACCTGGAGCAGCTCGTCCACGTAGTCCTCGCGCAGTGCGCCCTTGTCGCCGAGGCCGCCTTGAAGGATCGCGCGGAGGGCGGGCTTGGGCTCCACCCCGGCGAGCACGGGGCCCACGCCGGGCGCGAGGACGCCGCCGACCACCACACGGGCGAGAAGACTGGAGCGGGCGACGCCGCCGCGGAAGTCGTAGGTGTTCACCGCGACGACGCGCCGCACCCGCTCCGGGAGATCGGCCGCGGTGGTCAGGGCGAGCACCGCACCCATGGACTCCCCCACCAACGTCACGTCGTGGAGGTCGAGTTCGGTAAGCAGCCGCTCGACGCCCGCGCGCATGGCGGGCTCGCCGTAGGACGCCCCGGGCACGATCTCGGAGTAGCCCATCCCCGGCAGGTCCAGGGCGTACACGGTGTAGCGATCCGAGACCAGCGGGATGAGGTGGCGGAAGTGCTCGGCCTGGGTGCGCACGGTGTGCAGCAGGACCAGGGGAGCGCCGGTGCCCGCCTTGAGGTAACGCAGCTGTCCCTCGCGGCCGCCGCGAGGGGGGATCTTGTGGCTGGTGGCCCCCGGGATGTGAATCGTGGGACGTGACTCTTGGCTGGGCATCTCGACGGCTCCTTGCGGGTGAGGGATCACCAAAACGGTCATGACTCTCACTCGGGAATGAGAAACCGATCGGTTTCCATCAAGGTAAACCGATCGGTTTCCCGACGCAAGCCCTACACGCTCCCGACTTCGGCGGGGTGTTCGACCTTGCCGGGTCACTGCCGAGCCGGAGGCGGGGTCGCGTTGAGGGAAGACATGACTACGACCTTCGGCCGCGGAGCACCCGCCTCCGGGAAAACAGACTCGGGCGGCCGGGGCTCACACGCCGTGCGCTGGTGGGTGCTCGTCGTGCTGGGCGTGGCGCAGCTCATGGTCACGCTCGATGCGACGGTCATGAACATCGCTCTGCCCGAAGCGCAGCATGACCTCGGTTTCACGCACTCGCACAAGCCGGGCGCGCTGACCGTGGCGCAGGCGGGGGTCGAGAGCTGCACCGCCACCCTGACGTGGGGCGCCGGGATCTTCGTGGTCGGCGCGGTGCTCACGGCGTTCCTGACGCCGAACAAGGCTCTGGCGCCGCCGGAGGGCGAGCCCGTGATCGCCCACTGAAGCAGAGACCGTCATGGGGGGCCGACGTCCGGACGCACCCCCGTCAAGGCGCCGCCCGGCCTCTACCGCTGCCTCGCGGCGTCCGTCGTAAACCGATCGGTTTCCGATGGGTCGGAATCGAGTTAACCTCGCCGTATGACCACCGAAGCAACGCCAAGCTCCCGAGAGCGCCTGCTGGAGGCAGCGGCCGCGCTCACCTACCAGGACGGCGTCCACATCGGCGTCGACGCGCTGTGCAAGGCGGCGGGGGTGTCCAAGCGCTCCATGTACAAGCTGTTCGAGAGCAAAGACGCACTGCTGGCGGCGACCCTGGAGGAACGCGCCCACGCCTATGTGACGGCGCTCCTTCCCGCGGCGGACGACAACCGTCCACCCCGCGAGCGGATCCTGCACGTCTTCGAACAGGCGGAGAGACAGGCGAGTGCACCCGGCTTCCAGGGCTGCCGGTACCTCGTCGTACAGATCGAGCTCAAGAACCCGAGCCACCCCGCGAGCCAGGTGGCCCACCGGGTCAAGGAGAACCTGACCGCCTTCTTTCGCGCCGAGGCCGAGCAGGGCGGGGCGAGCGACCCGGACCTGCTGGCCCGTCAGCTGATCCTGGTCTTCGACGGCGCCAGCGCCCGCGCGGGGATCAAAGCCGACACGCAGGCCGGGCTCATCGCCCCCACCGTGGCCGCCCTGCTCGATGCGGCGCACATGCGCTGACGCATCGCGCTTCATGAGCAGCCGCGGCGACCGATGCGCCCGGCGAGTCACGGCCGACCTCCGGCGACCCGGAGAACTCCGCCGGCGTCACCAACCACCGCGAGGGTCGCGACCTCATCGCCGAACACCCCCAGCCGCAGGCGCACAGCCTCACGGACATCCAGCAGCTCGCCGCCGGGGCTTGCGCGCGGAAACCGATCGGTTTACGGCAGGTGAAACTGATCGGTTTCGCGCCGTGCGGTCGAGTCTCGCACCCGACTCCTCAGGAGTACGGATGACTGCCGCGCGCGACGCCGACGAGCGGACGACGGCCCCGGCCCCCGGGCTCCCGGCGAAGCCGGCCGCCCACCCGTCGGTACAGGCCGTACTCGCCCGGCGCACGGCGGCGACGTCGCGAGCCCGTCGCGCGTGATCGACACAGCCTGGCTGCACGAGCTGGGTCTGGCCGATGATGGCTGAGGAGCGTCCCGGGCGCCGAGCCCGCGAGGGGGCACGGATTCGGCGGACAACAACGGCCGGCAGCGGTGCGACGGCGCACTTCTCAGGTCAGCCCCGGCGTCGGACGGCCGCTACGGCTCCCGCACCGATCGAGACCTGCGGGGCTGTGCCGGCACCCCCGAAGCGTCAGCACCCGGCGCTGCCCGCCGGCGTGAGCCACGCCGCGGTCATCGCGGCCGGCCTGGACCGTCATGGCGTCAAGCCGCGGCAGACCATGGCCCACAGGCGCAGGTACTGAGCCATGGAACCGTGGGCACCCTGCTGATCACGGAGGTCGTCGGGGGGAGCCGGGTGGGCTCGGATGTGGAGTGCGACGGCGCGGATGAACAGGACGGCCAGTGCGGAGACATCCTCCGGGCGGGTGCCTGCCGGCAGTTCGCCGGCCCGGGAGGCCTCCTCGGCGAGTTGCCCCACCTGCGGATGCCAGGCGCTGGACCAGCGCCTCAGGCCGGCCGAGTGGTCCAGTTCCAGGCGGGCGGCCGCGCGCACCGCAGTGTTTGCGTGGAGGGTGCGCGTCATACCGGTGACCACCTCCGAGAGGCGGGCCAGCGGCGTGGGTGCGGCCACCAGCGCGTCGCTGACCGACGCCCGGACCGCCGCCAGTGCGCTGTCCACCACTGCATCGGCGAGATCGGCCTTGGAGCGGAAGTGAAAGGTCAGCGCTCCGTTCGACAGCCCGGCAGCGTGCGAGACCCGCCCCAGCGAGACGCCCGCGTAACCGTCGCGCGCGAACTCTGCGGCAGCCGCCTCGACGAGGGCGGCGCGAGTCACCGTCGCCCGGTCCTGCTTGGTCACGTGTCGGTTCTCTCTCGTTCATCCTCTCGACCTGCGGGGATCCAGGTCGCCCAGGCGACTTCAGTCGCTCGCCGCCACGGCGAGCCGGAGGTGCGGCTGTGCCTGGGCATCCAGCCCCAGCCGCTGGAGCGTGCGCCCGTACAGCATGCGGACGTAGAAGTCGTCCGGGCGCTGCTCCACGAGCGGTTCCAGTACGGTCCGCGCTCGATTGAGCTGGGCGGACCCGAAGTAGGCGCGGGCCGCGAGGATCCGCACGGCGGGATCGTCGGCGAAGTCCGCCAGCAGTGGACGCAGCAGGGTGAGCGCGCCGAGCGGGTCCCGCTCCTCCATCAGTGACTCCGCCCAGCGCATACGGTTCACCTCGGCCGGTACGTCGGGCTGCCGCCGGAGCCCGGCCAGGAAGTCCCCGATCGCCTCGGACGTCTGCGCGCCTGCCAGCGCCTGGTTGCCCACGACGAAGGAGGGTGATGTGCGCACCTTGCGCGCCTTGCCCTGCAACAGCAGCTCGCGGGTGAGCAGTTCACCGGCCTCGGTCTCCAGCAGCCCCGGCCCCTCAGCGAATCCCGCCCGAAGGGCGACGTCACGCAGCACTGCCCGGTCGCCGATGTCCCGCCCCTCGATGAAGTAGGCGTGCATCAGGCCTTCGGCCAGCGCGTCCTGCACTGCGGAGCCAGCGCGTTCGTGAGCCAGCGCGAGGAGCCGGTGGGCGTCGTGGCTGCTGACGCGCCAGCTCGCACCCCGCCAGGGGCCAAGCCCTTCCGCCGCCGCGACCTCCGAGATCCGCACCCGGTTCTCGGCCGGCGTGAGGCCGGGCGCGCAGGCGCGCAGTGCCTCGTCCATGAGCGGGTCACGCATGGCCTCGTCCATGGGAAGGGCCGTGACGGGGGCGCTCGGGTCGATACGGAAGGGCCGCCAGACCACCTCGACATCGTCGCGGTCCGCGATCGCCCGCTCCAGGCGGCGCTTACCGATGTACGCCCACGCGCAGACGACGTCTGCCCAGATCTCGATTCGCATAACCCCAGAGTAGGCAACGACAGTAGTTTATGCAACACGTGTCTATTAGTGCCTCTCGTGGAGAGGCCACGCCCGGCAACGCTCACCCTCGTGGAGCGCCGCGGTCCGCCCAAGACCCGTACGGGCTGGCCGATCGAGCAGGGCCGGGGCCGCGTTTCGGCTACCTGCGATGGGCATTGCCCGCTCGCGTGCCCGGCCGGGAAAGTGATGGTGCGCCCGGTCGGAGCGAGGGATCGGCCGCACCGCCATCCCGATCGGCCACCGGGCCGCCGCGGCCCCCTGCCCTGCTCCTGCCGACGGCCCGTGCCCCGTCCGGCCGGCCCGCCCGAACCCTTCCGTCACGCTTCAGGGAGACCCGTATGACCACCGCCCCCGCCGCCGTAGGCTTCGGCGCGTTCATCTCGCCGCTGCATCCGCCGGGTGAGGCCCCCGACCTGCAGATGTGGCGCAATCTCGACCTGATCTCCTGGCTCGACGACCTCGGCCTCGACGAGGTCTGGGTCGGGGAGCACCACTCCGGAGGGTGGGGCACCATCAGTTCGCCGGAGGTCTTCCTCGCCGCGGCGGCCGAACGCACCCGTCGCATACGCCTGGGGACCGGCGTGGTGAGCCTGCCGTACCACCACCCGTTCCACGCCGCGTCCCGCATCGTGCAGCTCGACCACATGACCCGTGGCCGGGTCATGTTCGGCGTCGGTTCGGGGTCGTCACCCGCGGACGCCCACATGCTCGGCGTCGAGGCGGTCGACACCCGCCGTATGACCGGGGAGGCGCTGGAGGTCATTCGCCCCCTGCTGGCCGGGGAGGCGGTGACCCGCTCCACCGACTGGTTCACCCTGCGTGACGCGCGACTGCACCTGACGCCGTACTCGCCGGATCTGGAGGTGGCCATATCCAGCGCCTCGTCGCCGGTCAGCATGCGCCTCGCCGGACGTTACGGGCTCAGCCCCCTGTCGTTCGGCGCACCGGTCCCGGGTGCGCCCCCGATCGACCTCGCGGCCCAGTGGGCGCACGCCGAGACGGCCGCGGCGGAGGCTGGCAGTGCCATGCGCCGCGGCGACTGGCGGATCGTGCTTCCGGTGCACGTGGCCGAGACGACCAAGCAGGCGTACGCCGACGTCCGCGAGGGCTTCCGGCGCTTCGCCCACGGATATTTCCGGGACACCCTCGGGCTGCCGGTCGAGTTCCCCGGAGTCCCCGCCGGCGAGGAGGTCGCGGCGATGGCCGAGTCCGGCGCCGCCATCGTCGGATCGGTCGACGACTGCATCGAGGCCGTGGAGCGGCTGGTGGAGCGGACCGGCGGCTTCGGCAGGCTGCTCGTCGCGGTGAACGACTGGGCACCGCGCGAGCAGACCCGGCACAGCTTCGAACTCCTCGCGCGCTACGTGGCCCCGCACTTCGACGGGCGACTGGACGGTCCGCGGCAGTCCGGCCGATGGGTTCAGGAGAACCGTTCCGCCTTCATGGGCAAGGCCGTCGCCGCCTTCCAGCAGGCGACGTCCGGATCCGGGGCCTGACGATGAGTACGACAAGTACGGCATCCCCGGTCCCGTCCCGTCCGGCGCGCGGCCCGGCACCGGCCGCCACCACCACGGGGGCCGAGGCGCCGACGGGCACCACGACCGGCGCGGGCGGCGCCTCCAGACTCGACTCGCTGACGGGGCTGAGGTGGTGGGCGGCACTGCTGGTCTTCGGGGAGCACGCCGGGAAGCTCATGCTGAGCACCCCCGCGGGCTCCACCGACCTCTCCCCGCTGGACACCGCCCTGCATGCGGTGTTCGGAACCGGATTCGTGGGTGTGAGCTGCTTCTTCATCCTCAGCGGATTCGTCCTCGCGTGGTCCCGCAAGCCGAACGACACCGCCCGGAGGTTCTGGCAGCGACGCTTCGCCAAGATCTATCCCGTCTTCTTCGTCACCACCGTGCTGGCGATCGTGTGGATCGCGACCACCACGGACACGCTCCCCGGCTGGCAGCTGGTTCTGACCCACCTGTTCCTGGTCCAGTCGTGGGTGCCGGACCAGTCCGTGTCCTACGGGCTCAACCCGGTTGCCTGGTCGCTGAGTTGCGAGGCGTTCTTCTACCTCGCGTTCCCGGCCCTGTACGCCGCCATGGCATCGGCCCGGGCGCTCACCCTGCGCTGGGTGGCCGGACTGTGCGCGGTGGCCGCGTTCGTGGTGCCGTACCTGGCGTCCAGTGCCTTCACGCTCAAGCACCCCGGCGGTTCCGAGAGCATTCCGACGGAGTCCATCGGCGGACCGTTCATGTACTGGTTCGTCTACGTCTTCCCGCTCATGCGGCTCGCCGAGTTCGTCTGCGGCATCGCGCTCGCCTGCCTGGTGCGCCGCGGACTGTGGCGGGGGCCGGGCGTTCCGGTGGCGCTCGTGCTGGCCGTCGGCTCCATCTGGCTGGGCACGTACGCACCCGAACCGCTGCAGCGCGTGGCGGTGACGTTCGTACCTTTCGCGCTGCTGATCGCGGCGCTGGCCCAGGCGGACGTCACAAGCCGGTGGACGCCCCTGCGCAGCCGCACGATGGTGTTCCTCGGGGAGATCTCGTTCGCGCTGTACATGGTGCAGCTGGTGTTCCTGATGTGGACCGGCGTCCATCTGCGCGGCTGGCTGCACGAGTTGGGGCTGCTGACCTCACCTGAGGCGGCGGCACCCATGTGGCTGGGAGTGGTGGTCCTCCTGCTCTATCTGGCGGTGTGCTCCGTCCTCGCCTGGGCGCTGTACCGGGGCGTCGAGCGTCCCATGATGCGGGTCCTGCGCCCGCGTAGCGCGGGCCCCGCTGCTCCGAGCTGAGCCCGCCGGCCGCCGTACGCGTACATCCTGGTCCCCCGACGCCCCGCCGACTCACCACGAGACGGCGGGGCGTTGGGGCGGTTGGGGCGACCCCCGGTCAGGGAGGCGCCCTCTCCCAGACACGCACGGGCCCGGGGCGCTTCTTGCGCACCGGGCCCGGGGCAGGGGTGGAACGGTGGGAATCAGTCGATCACGATGTCGGGGCCGTAGAGGTCGATCCAGGTGGCCAGTTCCAGCACCCGCTCCAGGCCGTGCCGCACGGAGATGTCCATCCGGGCAGGGTCCGTGGCGACGGCACGGGCCAGCCACTCATCACTGACCAGCGAGAAGAGGGTGCTGTTCGGTTCCGCGGCGACCTGCTTGGCCTGCTGCTGAAGTGACTGCTGGTAGAACGGGTCCTGAGTGGACGGGTAGGGGCTCTTCCTGCGGTCTGCGACAGACGCCGGCAGGACGTCGCGGACGGCGGCCCTGAGCAGGCTCTTCTCTCGGCCGTCGAAGGTCTTCAGGCTCCAAGGCGTGTTGAACACGTACTCGGTCAGCCGGTGATCGCAGAAGGGCACCCGGACCTCCAGCCCGCTGGCCATGCTCATCCGGTCCTTGCGTTCGAGCAGCGACGGCATCCACCGGGTGAGGTTGAGATAGCTGATGCGCCGCATCCGCGCCTCCAGGCCGTCCTCACCGGGCAGCCGTGGCACCTCCGCGACAGCGTCGGCATAGCGGTCCCGCGCGTACTCGACCAGCCGCAGCCGCTCCCTGACCTCGGGGCGCAGCAGCTTCAGCGCCTCCTGTTCGGCGTCACCGAAGAGAGCCATCCACGGGAAGGTGTCCGCCTGTTGCGCGGCGGGATGGTGGAACCACAGGTACCCGCCGAAGAGTTCGTCCGCGGCCTCGCCGGACAGGGCGACCGTCGAGCGCTCCCGCACGGCGCGGAACAGCAGGTACAGCGAGAGGTCCATGTCACCGTGCACACCCGGCAGGTCGCGGGCACGGACCGTGGCCCGGCGCACCTGCTGGTCCGTCATGGCGCGGGAGTCGAGGACGACGTCGTGGTGATCGGTGCCCACATGGGCGACGACCTCGCGGATGTACGGCGCGTCCTGGGTCTCGCGCAACTCCGTCGCCTGGAACGTCTCGGCGCCGTCGGCGAACTCCACCGCGAACGTGCGGACGCGTTCGTCGCCGTGGTCGCGGCGCAGCCCCGCGGCGGTCAGCGCGGTGAGCGCGCTGGAGTCGAGACCTCCGGACAGCAGAACGCACCGGCTCACGTCGGAGACCATCTGCCGGGCGGCGATGTCCTCCAGCAGCTCCCGGATGTGCGAGGTCGTGGTCGCCACATCGTCCGTGTGTTCGTGCGCCTCCAGCTTCCAGTACACGCGCTCGCGCACGCCGGTCCGGTCGACGGTCACCATGGTGCCGGGGCGCATCTCGCGCATGCCCCGCCAGATGGCCTGCCCCGGGGTCCGGGTGAACAGGAACATCTCGCGCAGACCGTCGGCGTCGACGGTCCGGTCGCTGTCGGGGTGGGCGAGCACCGCTTTGAGCTCCGAGCCGAACAGGACGCCGTCGGCGGTCGGACGGTAGAAGAGCGGCTTGACCCCGGCACGGTCACGGACCAGGAGCAGCCGCTCCGACCGGGAGTCCCAGATCGCGAAGGCGAACATCCCGTTGAGCTTCTCGACGCAGGCGTCGCCCCACTCCAGGTAGGCGCGCAGCACCACCTCGGTGTCGCTCCGCGTCGTCCAGGTGTGCCCGCGACCGGTGAGGAGTTCACGCAGTTCCCGGTAGTTGTAGACCTCGCCGCTGTACGTGATGACGACCTCGCCGCCGGGCACCGCGGCGGACATGGGCTGCCGCCCGCCCTCCAGGTCGATGATCGCGAGCCGGCTGTGCGCAAGGGCCGCGTGACGGCCGGTCCAGACGCCGTGGGCGTCCGGACCACGGCAGGACATGGTGGCGTTCATCGCTTCCACGGTGTCGACGTGATGGGCCAGATCCTGGGTGAAGGACACCCAGCCGGTGATGCCGCACATCGGTTCTCTGCCTCCAGGGGAAGTCGCCGCACGCCCGCCCGGGCGCGCAGCAGCGCGCGGGTCGAGCGGGTGCGGAAAGAAAGGGGGATCCGCCGGATCGTACGAACCGGACGGCGGTCCGTCCGAGCCCTGACGCCCTGCACGAACGAGCACGACGGACGGCGCGCTGCGAGCCCTTCGTTCGTCCGCCCCTTCGGGCCTCCGGGCACGGCTTCGCACGTGGAACGCTGCAAGGGGCCTGCCTGCGGCACCGATCGGCCGCGACAGGAGGCGCTGACCGACGCCCGCATCTAATCAACACGTGTTGTTTAGACGTCGCCTGTTGGCTATTCTGACGGCCCGGCAGCGGCCACCCCCACTGCATCTCCCCCTGCGTACCGAGAGGTTGGACCTCATGGGACTCTGGCTCGCACCAATGGTGCTGGCACTTTTCACCTTCGGCACCGCCGACTTCGTCGTCGCGGGCATCCTGCGCGAACTGGCCGACGGTCTCGGAACGAGCGAGTCGGCCACGGGCCAACTGGTGACCGTCTACTCGATCGTGTACGCGATCTGCGCGCCCCTGGCGGCCGTGGTCACCGCCCGCGTGCCCCGCCGCACGCTCGCCGCCTGGGCTGTCACGCTCTTCATCCTCGGCAATGTCGTCGCCGCGACCGCGGGTTCCTACGAAGTGCTGCTCGCCTCCCGCGTGGCGAGCGCGATGGCCGCCGCCGCGGTGACTCCGATGTGCTTCGCCGCCGCGGGCACCGTCCCGCCGGCGGGACAGCGCGGCAAGGCGCTCGGCCTGCTCAGCGGCGGCATCATGCTGGCCCAGCTCCTCGGCGTGCCGATCGGAACCTGGCTCGGCGGCGCCTGGGGCTGGCAGGCGGCCTTCTGGATGTGCGTGGCGCTCGGCGCGGTCGTCCTCGTCAGCATGCTCGCGCTGCTTCCGCCGCTGGAGCCGCCGCCGGCCATGGCGCTGCGCGAGCGGCTCGCCCCGGTCACCCACGGCCCCGTCCTGAGGGGGCTCAGCGCGATGATGCTGCTGTCCGCGGGCAGCATGATGATGATGACGTACATCGCCCCCATCACCTCGGCGGCGGGCGACGTCGGCACCAACGGCATCGCGGGGCTGTTCGTCGCGGCCGGCTTCGCCGGTCTCGTCGCGACCCAGATCGGCGGCACGGCAAGCGACAAGCTGGGCCCGCTGCGCACCGTCCTCATCGGCGCCGGGACGCTGGTGACCGCGATGGCCGGCCTGTCCGGATCGGTCCTGTGGGGCGAGACCCCCTTCTGGCTGCTGGTCCTGCTGGTCATGGTCATGGCCTTCGCGATCGGCATGCTCAACCCGCCGCTCGCCGTCTGGCTGCTGGGCCGCGCCGGCGCGTCCGGCAACGAGGTGATGGCGCTCAACGCCAGCGTCATGTACCTCGGTACGTCCCTGGGCGGTGTGCTGGGCGGCCTGCTGCTCGCCCTGTCCGGCCCCGGGGCGCTCCCCGTACTGGCGGTGGTGGAGACGGCGCTGGTCGTCCTTCTGATCGCCACGGCGGGCCGGGGCGCGGCCGGGAAGCAGGGTGCCACCGCCGACACCGCGCCGGCCGAACGCGAAGCCGCTCCTCAGGCGCACTGATCACACTGTCGCCTCGGTGGCCGCCGGATCCGGGTCCGGCGGCCACCGCATGTATGGCGGTCGTCTCACTGTGCGACCGGCCATTGAAAACCAATCGTTCGTTTTTTATTCTGAGGGGGACACGGAAACTGGATGCCCGTGTCCCCTTCCGAGTCGAAAGGCCGTCCCACCAGGTCGAGACACATCTGGGCCCACGCATCCAGGTACCAGGGGGAGAGACATGAACGCCGAGTATCCGACCGCTCGCCATATCGCCGTGGTGCTACAGGACGTCGTCCAGCGCTACGGCATCGAGGCCATGATCCGAACCGTGGCCGACGGGAGTTCGGTCCGCTGTTTCGCCACCGGTGAGGACGTCGTCGCCCGGCTTCCCGACGCTCCGGATCTCGTCCTCCTCGCCGCGAAGGAGGCCGGCGAGCAGTGGCCGGAGTACGCCGAGAAGCTGCGGAGCCTCGGGACGCGCCTGCTGGTCCTCGTCGACGGCGGCGACGACCAGGACATCGAGCGCGCCGCGAAGATCCACGGGCAGGGTTTCGTGGACCAGCAGGACCTCAACACACAGACCCTGTCCGCCGCGGTGACCGACGTACTGGAAGGCAGGCTGTTCGTCTCCTCCACCCTGGCCCGGACACTGCTCGGCAGGGCGGGACAGAGGCGCTCCATGGACCAGGACTTCCGCGGCACCACTCTTACGCCCCGGGAGCTCGAGGTCCTTCAGCTGCTGGCCGAAGGGCTGAGCAACAAGCAGGTGGCGCGCCGTCTGGTGATCTCCGAGCACGGTGTGAAGCGGCTGGTGAGCAACATCCTGGCCAAGCTGAACTGCCCCAACCGCACGATGGCGGTGGTCAGGGCGATGCAGGAGGGCATACTCGCACCGGAGCCCGCTTGACCGGTGCCCGCCGCCGGCCGGGGCAGCGCGCTCCGGCCACCGCGTCTCAACGCCGTACGACGGCCACGGCGACCGCCGCACGGTGGCCGGGTCCCGCGGGCAGGTCCCGCACCGCCCAGGTGTCCGGCCCGCCCTCGGCACCCCGGTGGCCGACCAGTGCTGTCGCGCGGTCCGGGCGTACCTCCACGCGGCGCAGATCGGTCGCCACCCCGACGCCGCTGCCCTTCACGACCGCCTCCTTGCGGGTCCAGCACCGGGCGAACTCGGCCGGCCACGTCTCAGGGGGACGGCTCGTCAGATAGGACCGCTCGGCGGGGCTGAGCACCGCCTCGTGCAGTCCCGGCGGCACCTGGCGACGCAGGCGCTCGACGTCTGCTCCGACCGCGGTGCCGTCGGCCACCGCACACAGCCAGTCGGGGCCCGAATGGGACAGGCTGAACTGCACGCCGGTGACCGGGAACGTGATCACCGGGCGGCCGTGCTTCCGCTCACCGCAGACCGGGCACGGGTCACGGCCGAACTCGATCGCGGCGGGATCCGTGTGCAGCACGGACGCCAGAGCACGGCGCAGCGCGGCATGCGCCCCCGCGTAGCGTGCGGCCAGGACGGGGACGTGGAACGACCGGTAGCGGACGGACTCCTCCGCGGACAACAGGCGCAGGTCCTCCTCGCCCGGCTCGTCGGCCAGCCGGCCGCGCCAGACCGGGACCGGTGTTCCGAGCACGTCGTAGACCCGTGCGGCCTCGGCCCAGTCGGCAGCGACCCGTCCGGAGTCGTCCCGTCCGGAGTCGTCCCGTCCGGAGTCGTCCCGTCCGGAGTCGTCCCGTCCGGAGTCGTCCCGTCCGGAGTCGTCCCGTCCGGAGTGGTCCCGTCCGGAGTCGTCCCGTCCGGAGTCGTCCCGTCCGGAGTCGTCCCGTCCGGAGTCGTCCCGTCCGGAGTGGTCCCGTCCGGAGTGGTCCCGTCCGGAGTCAGGGCCGTACGGATCCGTCTTACGCCCGGTGGTCCCCCCGGCCGTCACGCGGCACCGGCCGGGGACTGTTCCCGCTCCGCCCTGAGGCGGAGCCTGATCGCGTGAGAGCGGACCAGCCAGTCCCACAGGCGCGCGCGGTCCTCCGCGTTCAGATCGTCCAGGGTCAGCCCGAACACCCCCGCCACGGTGTCCCACCACTCGTCGGCCGAGGTCAGTTCGCGCACCGTTCGGCTGCCGGATCGGTCGACGCGGCTCAGCACACACCCGCACAGGCCGTCGACACCGTCCGCGTCCCGCCGGTACACCGAGGCGATCCGCACGAACACCGAGGCCGGCGACATGGACATCACCCGGTGCATGGCCTGGAAGTCGGGCGCGGCGGCCGACGCGGTCGAGAAGTCCATGCCCGCGAACTTGCCGTGCGCGTGGTGGTCGAGGCGCCACCCGCCCGGTTCCGCCGCCGACCGCCGGAGCCGGTACCGGAACGGACCCTGCTCGTACACATCCGCCCGCAACGGCAACGGCTCATGCAGGGCGTCCCCCATACCGACGTCGGCGAGCCAGGTCTCACCCCCCACCGACACGGTGAGGGTCAGATGATTGCCGTTCGCGCCCGGTGCGGGCGTGTCCCGGTCCACCTGGATTCCGCCCCGGTGCCACGTCACCTCGTAGCCGAGCGCCGTCAGCAGTTGCGCGAAGGCTCCGTTGAGGTGGAAGCAGTAACCGCCGCGGCCCGCCAGGACACGTTCCACCGAGTACTCCGGAGCCATGGACGTACGACGGCCCAACTGGAAGTCGAGCGTCTCGTACGGCACGCGCTCCACGTGCGCGGCGTGCAGCGCCCTGAACCCCTCCACACTGGGGCGACCGGTGTGATCGATCCGCAGGCGGTCGAGGTAGCGGCGGACATCAGGCGACCGCATCGGGCAACTCCTCCCCGGGAACGGGGTCGACGGCCACTTCCGCCACACCGCGCGCCACCGTCCTGCCGTCCGAACGGCGGGCGACGAGCCGGACCACCGCCCGGCAGTCCCCGTCCCCGTCCCCGGTCCGCGTCACGTCGGTCACCGTCCCGGTGCAGGTGATCGCGTCACCGCCCGGCACCGGTGCCACGAAAGAGGTCCGCAGCGCACGCAGCCGGTCCTGGGACGCCCATGACGTCACCAGTCGGCCCAGCAGCGCCATCGTCAGCATGCCGTGGGCGATCACACCGGGCAGCCCCGCGGCGCGCGCCGCTTCGGAGTCCAGATGGATCGGGTTGGTGTCTCCGGACGCACCGGCGAACGCGGCCGCCAGCTCAGGGGTGACCGCGGGCAGCCGCAGCGCGGGCAGTTCCGCACCGGGACACGTGGCGAAGGCGTCCGTCGCCGTCATGCCGCGCTCCCGGTCGTCGCCCGCGCCTGTACCGCCACGACCTGGCGCAGCCACGCCACCCGACCGCCGTCGGGACGACGGACCACCGTGTCCCGGGCCACGAACTCCCTGGGGCCGCGGCCGGGCAGCGAGGGCACGGCGAAGGACGGCGACAGCAGCAGCGTGTCACCGGCACAGACGGACGAGTCGTAACCGAACTCCTGTGAGACGTGGAGGCAGGACGCCGGATCGGCGCCCGCATCGGCCAGCCGGCGCAGTACGTCGCCCCGTTCGAGATCGACGCCGAACAGGTACGTGGGCGGCGCCAGGATGTCGCGGTGGCCGGCGGCCCTCGCCGCCGCCCTGTCGTGGTGCACGTCGTCCGTCGCGCCGATGGCGTCGGCGAAACGCCGGACGGCGTCCCGCTCGACGCAGACCCGGTAGGCGGGCAGCGGACCGGCCAGTCTCTCGGCGATGAGCATCGCTTCTCCGTCGCTGTCGTCGGTGCCGGTCCGCTACGTCCACCAGGACACTCCCTTGATCGGCGTACCGGCTCGAAGTGCCCACTGTCACGGGTGCTCGTGCCCCCGGACAACGCCGTCCGGGCTGGCACATCGACCCCCCCGATGCCCCCGGGCGGTGACCGGGTGACCGGCCCGCTCGGGCGCGCCATCCAGGCCTCCCGCACCGGCGGGCCGCCTTGGTAGGCATGGCAGGGCGGCGATCCCGTGCCCGACAGGCCCGGCCGGCTCCCCCTCCGGATCGCCACGAGCGACAGGCCGGCCGGGCCCTTCACGACCGACTGCGCGGACGGACGCGCCGGCCACCGGGAGCGCACAGCGCTCGAGTGGCGATCGACAGCCGAAGGAGCCAACGAGATGACAGCGCCGGCGTGCCCCGGGAGCGAACCGCGGGCCGTACAACTGCTCACCCCGCGGGGTGAGCGGATCGGGAACGCGGAGTACGACGGGTTCACGGCCGATGTGACCGCCGCTGACCTGCGCGGCCTCTACCGCGACATGGTGCTCACCCGGCGCTTCGACGCCGAGGCCACCTCCCTCCAGCGCCAGGGCGAGCTGGGCCTGTGGCCGTCGCTGCTCGGCCAGGAGGCCGCCCAGATCGGCTCCGGCCGCGCCCTGCGAGACGACGACTACGTCTTCACCACGTACCGCGAGCACGGCGTCGCCTGGTGCCGCGGCATCGAACCGGCCGCGCTGATGGCCCAGTTCCGGGGCGTGGACCACGGCGGCTGGGACCCGAGCAGTAACAACTTCCACCTCTACACGATCGTCATCGGCTCCCAGACGCTGCACGCCACCGGCTACGCGATGGGCGTGGCCAAGGACGGCGCGGACAGTGCGGTCGCCGCCTACTTCGGCGACGGTGCGACCAGCCAGGGCGATGTCGCCGAGGCGTTTACGTTTGCAGCCGTTCACAACGCCCCGGTCGTGTTCTTCTGCCAGAACAATCAGTGGGCGATCTCCGAGCCGACCGAGAAGCAGACCCGGGTGCCGCTCTACCAGCGCGCACAGGGCTACGGCTTCCCCGGCGTCCGCGTCGACGGCAACGACGTCCTGGCCTGTCTGGCCGTGACGAAGTGGGCGCTGGAGCGCGCCCGCGCCGGCGAGGGCCCCACGCTGGTCGAGGCGTTCACCTACCGCATGGGCGCCCACACCACCTCCGACGACCCCACCCGTTACCGCGGTGACGAGGAGCGTCAGGCCTGGGAGGCGAAGGATCCGATCCTGCGCCTGCGCCGCTACCTGGAGGCTTCAAACCACGCGGACGACGGATTCTTCGCGGAACTGGAGAGCGAGAGCGAGGCGTTGGGCATGCGAGTGCGCGAGGCGGTCCGTGCCATGCCGGACCCGGACCACTTCGCCATCTTCGAGAACGTGTACGCGGACGGGCATGCGCTCGTCGACGAGGAGCGCGCCCAGTGGGCCGCGTACCAGGCGTCGTTCGCGACTGAATCTGACAGCGGCTCCGCCGCGGTTTCGGGGGGTCACTGAGATGGCGGAGAAGATGGCTCTCGCCAAGGCGATCAACGAGTCGCTGCGCCGCGCGCTGGACTCCGACCCCAAGGTCCTGATCATGGGGGAGGACGTCGGCAAGCTCGGCGGCGTCTTCCGGGTGACGGACGGCCTTCAGAAGGACTTCGG